>NZ_AP025285.1:680000-1010308 GCF_023168405.1 Leptogranulimonas caecicola
CTTTAGTGGTCATGGACCCTCCTGGAAATGGCAGCTGAAAGTCGCCTACCTGCAGATATGCCACAAGAATAGAAATGTCGCGAGGAACTCGATGACTTTATTCTAAGGGACTAGAGTTGCCTGAATCTTAAGGAGAGTCCATAATGGCGTTTCAGATTTTAAGTTCTGTTCAGGCGGCACTGCTTTCAAGGAAGAAGAAGTGGCCAAGCCATTAAGAAGAGAGGATCGGCTATGGGTATGTTTGACGGTAAGACGGTGATCATCACTGGCGGCGGTTTTGCGGGGCTGCGCGATGGCTCGGCGGGCTCCATTGGTTACGGCATCGCCACTGCCTTTGCAAAAGAAGGTGCGAACCTTGTGGTTACCGGCCGCAACACTGCCAAGCTGGAGGAGGCCAAGAAGCGCCTCGAGGCCGACTTTGGAGTGCGTGTCCTTTGGGTTCAGGCTGACGTAGAAGCTGGTAAAGACAATAAAGCCACCGTGCAAAATGTGGTCGATCAAACAGTTGCCGAGTTTGGCGGCATCGACGTGCTGGTAAACAATGCGCAGGCTTCGGCATCGGGCGTGACACTGGCAGATCACACGCCCGATCAGTTTGACCTGGCTATCTATTCTGGCCTTTATGCCACCTTCTATTACATGCAGGCCTGCTACCCCTACCTCAAGGAGTCCAAGGGCTCTGTCATCAACTTCGCTTCTGGCGCCGGTCTCTTTGGCAACTATGGCCAGGTGGCCTATGCCGCTGCTAAGGAAGGCATCCGCGGCATGAGCCGTGTGGCCGCTACTGAGTGGGGTCCCGATGGCGTGAACGTCAACGTGGTATGCCCTCTGGCTTGGACCAAGGCTCTGGAGGACTTCCAAACTGCCTATCCCGACGCCTTTGAGGCCAATGTTCACATGCCTCCCATGGGCCACTATGGCAACGTTGAGACCGAGATTGGTCGTGTAGTAGTTCAGCTTGCAAGCCCGGACTTCAAGTTCATGACGGGTGAGACCCTTGTACTTGAGGGTGGAATGGGTCAGCGCCCCTAAAGTTTCGATCCCGTGCATAAGCTGCCGAGAAGAGCCGACCTCCTTTGTGGGGAGTCGGCTCTTTTGCTGCTCGCCTGCCGAGATTCGGCCCAAAAAAGCTTGTAGGGGTCGTTAGAGCGCGGCCTCGTCCGTATCCCCAGTGCGGATACGCCACACGTGGCTCATGGGCGTTACAAAGATCTTGCCGTCGCCCACCTGGCCCTCATCGTCGGTCTTCGCTGCCGAGACGATGGTCTTGCACAGGTCTTCGGCTCGCTCATCCTCACACACCACGATGATGATGGCTTTAGGCTGAGTTTGCACCAAGACCTCGGTGCCGCGGTAGTACTCGGTAAATCCATGCTGCTGGCCCATGCCCTGGGCCTGGAGGATGGTCACGCCGCCTGCGCCTGCCGCAACCAGCGCGTCGCGGGTGCGAGACACGGCTTCCGGCCGAATAACAGCTTCAATCTTTTGCATGGCTCAAAGACTCCTTAGCGTAAAGGTTGAACGGGAGAGGAAGGGTAGGGGTTTCTCGGTAAGGAATGGCCGAGAAAAACACCCATCCCTACTAGTGAAGGTCCATGCCGGAGTAGGCGGGATAGGAGGGCTCGGAGTGCGCTGCGACGTCGAGGCCGATCTCTTCGTCCTCATGGGCAACGCGCAGGTCGCCGCCCAGGCGCTTCAAGAACCAGGCAAGCAGGAAGGAGAGGCCTCCGGCCCACGCGATGACAAAGAGCACGGAGAGCAGTTGGCGCACTACCTGCATGGGGTCGCCAAAGATGAGGCCGGCGAAGGGACCATAGGCAGGATTGGCAAAGATGCCTGTGAGGATGGTGCCCGTCATGCCGCCAATGCCGTGAACGCCAAAGGCATCTAAAGCGTCGTCATAGCCCAGACGCGGCTTGAGGCGAGAGACGGCGAAGAAGCACACCACAGAGACGATGACGCCCATGAGCACGGCAGCCCAGATGTCTACGTAACCGGCGCCAGGAGTGACTGCTACGAGGCCGGCCACCGCACCAGAGCACGCACCAAAGAGGGTGACCTTGCGGGTACTGGCATACTCGCAGGCCATCCAGGAGAGCATGGCGGCGGCAGCGGCGGTGTTGGTAGTGGCAAAGGCGAGGCCGGCCTGTCCGTTGGCTGCTCCGGCAGAACCGGCGTTAAAGCCAAACCAGCCTAGCCATAAGAAGAGGGTGCCTAGCAAGATGAAGGGGATGTTGTGTGGCTGGTAGGAGAGCTTGCCGTTGCCAAAGCGGGGGCCCACCATAAGGGCGAGCACCAGCGCGGTGACGCCAGAAGAGATGTGGACCACGTCGCCGCCAGCAAAGTCGTAGGCGCCAAGGGCATCGGCAATCCAGCCGCCGCCCCACACCATGTGGGCTAGGGGACAATAGACGATCAAGACCCAAAGGCATATGAAGACAAGGAATTGAGAGAAACGCATGCGCTCGACGATGCCACCCACGATGATGGCCACGGTGATAAGGGCGAACATGCCCTGGTAGATAGCCCATACAAACTCGGGGATGGTTCCCCAGACGGTATCTACAGTCACTCCTGAGAGAAAGACCCGCTCCAAGCCTCCCAAGAAGGGGTGGGCCAAAAAGCTGTCGCCTGCACCGGTGCCAAAGCCCGATCCAAACACCAGGCTGTAGCCGACAGCCACCCAGATGATTGACACCACGCCCGCTACGGTGGTGCACATGAGCATGGTGTTGCCTACGTTCTTGCGACGTACCATGCCACCATAAAAGAATGCAATGCCCAAAGTCATGATGAAGACGAGAAACGCGCTCACCAAGATAAAGGCAGTGTCTCCGGTGTCGATCATGGATGCCTCCTTTAGAAGTCGAGCCGCGCAGCCTTAAATACGCAGCTGGTCAGGAGGCACTTTCTCCTCAGTTGGTTGCCTCATGGTTTCAGAAACAAAAGATGGAATAGATGCTTACTCCCCCTTTATGGGAGTGAAATCCCAGAGAAACTCAGTTAATTTGCAGGAATAAGCCTTTACCCAGCTACGAGGGGTCTTTTGGACAATTTAGAGCGCGAGGTAGATACTATTGAAGCGCTACGAAATATAGAAAAGTAAATTCATTCTTTCTTAAGATGCATGAAATCTCATTCAGAATGCATATTTTTGTTCTTGCAATTAATCGAAACCCATAGAGTCACCTTCATGCAAAGTCAAGCAGTTAAGGTAAATTTGGGAAACTTAAATGCCATTTAAAGACGTGAAATACTAATTAGGGGATAGTTTTGGGGTTTGCTAAAGGCCTATTGAGGAACTATGAACAATAGACAACAGACTGTTTAAAGAGGGACCCTCTTGGTGCATAATCCCACTCGACCTAAAGCCGGTGCCCCATTGGCGGAATCGCATTTCGTATGCTTTGGAGAGGTTGCGTCCGCTTCGCCTGTGGCATCCCAGGCGCCTTGCGTACCCGGCTCGACTGAAAGGATTCACCCATGAATTCCATCGCTATCGTGTACTGGAATGGCAATGAGAAGACTGAGACCATCGGCCGTATGATTGCTCGTGGCGCTGCAGACTCCGGCGTGCTGGTCACCATTTTTACTGCAGAAGAGTTCAAGCCTTCCCGCATGGCTTCGTTCAATGCGGTGGCCTTTGGCTGCCCCACGGTGGGCGATGAGGAATCCTATTCCTTCGACGCCTATCTAGACGAGCTGGGAGAGCACCTCCACGAGGCTCCTGTAGCCGTCTTTGGTTCCTACGAGGACGCCGGCGATGCCGTAGATGTGTGGGAAGAGTCCATGGTGAACCGTGGCGTAGAGCTGGTTTCTGCCATCAAGCTCGACAATTTCCCCCAGGGCGCCCAAGTGGAGCGCTGCATGGCGCTGGGTGCCAAGCTGGGGTCCTTTGCCAAGAGCGAGGAGCTCGACTCCTACGAGGAAGCCCAGATGGCGCTCGCCTAAACCCTAGAAAACCCCACCATAAAGAGCCAATGATGCCGGCATTCCTGCAGCTTGCAGGGGTGCCGGTGTTTGTGAGGTTTGTTTATCCGCCACAATAAGCGGACGGCTGCTTGAAAGTGGAGGTGGTCGGGTAGTAAATGGGCGAGTTATTTTGAGGCCCAGTCTACTGAGCCCTCGCAGGTATTTACATTTGAAGGAGCAACTCATGCGCATCAAGAACGCTAAAGTGTTTCAACCCGACGGTACGTTCAAAGAGACCGATATCGTCACCGAGGGCGAATATATCAAGTCTGATGCCGCCGCTGACGGCGAGATTGTCGACGCCTTCGACTTCATCGCCCTGCCCGGCTTGGTAGACATCCGTGTGAAGCAGGCTGCAGACACTGTCTACGATGATGCAGGCAACTATCGCGTTGACGAGGTCTCCCGCTATGAGGCTGGCAATGGCGTGTTGGGCTACATGCCTGCAGTGAGCCTGCCTGTCGCCCATGCCAAGAAGGTTACCAAGACGATCTTGGACTGGAACGGCGACGAAGCTGCCCGCAAGGATGACAACGCCACTATCCTGGGCATTTCCTTGGAACACCCGCTGGCTCATATCGAGGATGCCAAGCCTTCTGAGGAGTCCTGGAAAGATCTGGCTTACGACGACGTGGATACCTTCCGCGACCTCCAAAAAGACGCCCAGGGTCTCATCAAGGTCATCGATGTGGACGCTACTCATGAGGGTATCGAGACCTATGTGCGCGAGACCTCCAAAGACGCCGTGGTGGCCATTGTCGACAACGATGCCACCTTTGCCCAGGCCGAGAAGGCCATCAAGGCTGGCGCCACCCTGGTGTCTGCCCCTTGGGCCGAGCGCATCCAGCTGGATGACAAGAAGCCCGGCGTGATCGATGCCGCCTTCAAGAACGACGGCGTCTTTGTAGAGCTGGTGGCCAGCGAGGACAATGGTTCCAAGAAGGACATCGTTGCCAACTTCGCCTTGCTGCAGGATCGCGTGGTGCTGGTATCTGAGGACGGCAACCTGTTCGACGCTATGAAGCGTGCCATCGAGATGGGCGTTCCCGCTCCCGTGGCCATCAATGCCGCCTCCCTCACTCCTGCCCTAGCCACCAAGCAAGAGGGCAAGGTGGGCTCTCTGGAGGATGGCCGTCTGGCCAACATCATCCTGGTCGACTCCAGCTACCACATCAAGCATGTGATCAACCGCGGCAAGATGATCCTCTAGCTTGCAGCTCCCTGCTCTTGGGGCGCAGGCAGATATAACCTCGAGAATCTCTAGGCTCCGGCGCCTCGACATTTGAGGTGTCGGAGCTTTTTTGCAGGTTGAAATCAACTCAGTAGCCGCACCGTGTAAAGCACCCGGGTCCTTAAATTTTGGTATTCAACCCGTCTTCTCCAGGGGATTTATAAGGCGTAGAGAAGCTTCTTCGACCTTCTTAGATGGGTGGGTGACAGGGCCATGCGCTGGGATGTGCCACACAGATCGCTTCTGGCAGGCGCCAAGGTCCGCCCTGCGCAGGTTGGACATGCGTCCAACAAGACCCCTCGAGATCATAGCTTTGACGGGTTTGCGCGCCATGAGGCTTCAGTGACCGAGAAGCACTACCCCCTCGACCTGGGTGGATCTGCGCTGGCGGCGCTCATTGTAGGTTTGGTTGTGGGGGCGCTCGTGGCCATCTTGGAACTCAACCCCAGGTTTAACTACCATACTGCGCTTTATCTTAGCTTTCCCTCTGGTTCCGTGGGCATCTGGGCCATTTTGGTAGTGGTCATCGCCAGCCTGAGCCCCAATGGCCGCCAGGCAGCGGTACGCACCGGCTGCTTCTTGGCAGGGGTGGTCACCATCTACTACATCGTGCGTTTTGCCAACTACAGCGGCAATAACTACCGCATCATCCAGTCCATGTCAGAGGTTATGAGTCGCAAGTCCTCAGCTATTCAGGGTACTTGGTGGACCCAAAGCCGCATCCTTGCCATTGTCGTGTCCTATATGGCCTGCCTTTTGGGGGCCATTGTCGCGTGGGGCATCGCTCGGTTCTCGGGCACTCGTCACTATTGGCTCTTTGCCTCGATCCCCATCTTTTTGCTGGTCTTCGAGGGCTGGAGCTACTTTGTGCCCATGGCCCTCTACGTGCACATCAACTACGTTCCTGCGGTGGTGGACGTAGTGGGAGCCCTGGCAGTCACCTGGATCTTGGTCCAAAATCGCCAAGACGCTCAGGAAGCTCAAGAGCAAGCTGCCTAGCGAGAACCAAGCTTTTGGGCAAAGCTTCTTTTGGGTTCCTTAATACCTAATGTGGAAGACGTTGTCTTCAGGGATAGGGTCGATAGGATCGATATCTTCCACCGTAAAGCTCCAGGGAAGACGCGAATAGGCCCGTTGAAGTTGCGCAAAGAAACGTTGGCAATTCTCGGCAGATCCTTGAAGCTCCATAGAGACTGAGCCGTCGTCCTCGTTTTTCACCCAGCCGGCAAGATGCAGATGATTCGCAATGTCTGCAGAAGTGAAGCGAAAGCCTACGCCTTGGCAGCGCCCTCCAAACCGTACTGTGTAACGACGGAGCCCTTGATCTGGGATGTGGGGATTGGGGGAGACGGAATCGGCCATGAGAGCCTCCAGGTAAGGAGAGGGGCGGTTTTTGAAGGGGCACAAGAGTTCTCTATAAAATCCTTCTGTGACCCTGCTCATCTTTATAATGGATTATTAGCGTGCGAAGGAGGGAGGGCTATGGCGTTCGTGAGCTTTCAAGATGTGCATAAGGTCTATGCCATGGGCGACGTGTCTGTGATAGCGGTTGACGGCATGACCTTCTCTATTGAGCAGGGGGAACTCTGCATTATTGTAGGGCCTTCGGGCGCAGGTAAAACCACGGTGCTCAATATGTTGGGCGGCATGGACAGTCCTACCTCGGGCACCATTTATTTGGGTGACAAATGCGTTTCGTCCATGGACAAAAGACAGCTCACAGCCTATAGGCGAAACGATATTGGCTTTGTCTTCCAGTTCTACAATTTGGTGCAAAACCTTACGGCTCTAGAGAACGTGGAGCTGGCCAGTCAAATTTGCGCCAACCCTCTGCCTGCAGCAGAAGTACTCGAACAGGTTGGGCTTGCTCACAGGCTCAACAATTTCCCTGCTCAGCTTTCTGGCGGCGAGCAACAGCGCGTGGCCATTGCCAGAGCCATCGCGAAGAATCCAGCGCTGCTGTTGTGCGATGAGCCAACCGGCGCACTGGATTACCGCACCGGCAAATCAATTCTCAAGCTTTTGCAAGATACCTGCCACCAAACCGGGCAGACGGTGGCTATCGTCACCCACAACCTTGCCTTTACACAGATCGCAGACCGCGTGATCTCGGTGCGTGAAGGACGAGCTGCCTCCATCGAGGTCAACCCTCATCCGGCCGATGCCGCCACTGTGGAGTGGTAGCCTATGCCCCCCATCTACTGGAAAGAGATAGGGCGCACCATCAAAGCGTCGCTGGGCCGCTTCATTGCTATCGTCATCATCGTGGCCATGGGCTGCGGCTTTTTCGCTGGCCTGCGCATGACCGGTGTGGGAATGCGCAAATCGGCCGATGCGTTCTACGACGCCACTCGTTTGTTCGATATCCAGCTGGTCTCCACGTTGGGTTTTAGCGACCAGACCGTGGATGAGATCGCAGTCACCCCCGGGGTCGAGGCGGTCATGCCTCAGCGCACAGTGGACGTCATGGCGGACATCGACGGCACCTCCCACTCGGTGCGCATCATGTCTTTTAATGAGGAAGCCGCTAAGGATTCCCAGGTAGATGGCCCTGCAGTGCTAAGTGAAAACGGGGGGTACCTGGATCGCCTCATGCTTATGGAAGGTCGCTGGCCCACTGCCGACAACGAATGCGTGGTGCTCTACAAGAAGGCCATTGCGGGGGCGATGCCCAAGACAATCAAAGTGCTCTATAGCTCCGCCGATCTCGACGGCGTGCTCAAAGTACGCGAGTACCAGGTGGTAGGAATGGTGGAATGCGCTGCCTTCACCAATGAGACCACGCTTTCTACCACCTCGTTGGGCAGCGGCATGCTGGGACAAGTGGCCTTTGTGGGGCCCTCTGCTTTCGACAGCGACACTCCCTATACCCAGGTCTCAGTCGAAGTCTCTGGGGCCAAGGATGCCCTCTGGGGGACCGATGCCTATCAGCAGCGGGTTGACGAGGTGGCAGCCTCTATCGACAGCCGCCTTGCTGGTATCGCAAACGGTCGTCTGGCCCAGGTGCGCGATGAGGCCCAAAAGACTTTGGACGACAATCGCGCCACCTACGAACGGGAACGCGCCGATGCCCAAGCCCAGCTTGATGACGCCAAGGCTCAGCTGGAAGACGCCAAGGCCCAGCTGGATTCAGGCCAGGCCTCCTTGGACGAGGGACGCGCCACCCTTGCCGAGAAACGACAGCAGTTGGCGGATGGCCGCGCTCAGTGGGAAGAGGGCTCTGCTGAGCTGGCTGACAAAGAAGTCGAGCTAGAAAATGGGAGGGTGGAGCTGGAGCAGGCGCAGGCCACCTTAGACGACAACAGCGCCACTCTCCAAGAGGCCGGGCGACAGCTGCGAGAGGCTCAAACGCAGTTGGAAGCCCAGGCCTCTGCCATCGATGAAGCCAAGCAGCAGATCTCTGCCTATGAGCAGGGATGCCAAGCACTGGTGTCTGCTGCACAAGCCCAGGGGCTTAAGGGCGCTACGGTGGCAGAGATCCAGCAAGAGGCGGCAGCCTTTATCGGCCAGCTGGAAGCCGCGGCTACTGCTGGCCAACCTATCTCCCAAGAGACGCTCGCAGGCCTTAAGGCTTTGGAAGCTCAGGCAAACACGCTGCTGGACAACGAGAGCGCCATTCAACAGGCCAAAGACGGCGTGGCGCGCTATGAAGAGGGGCTGGCTGCCCTCAAAGTCCAGGAGGGTCAGCTCAATGAGGGGGCGCGTCGGCTAGAGGCCGGCCGCTCCCAGCTGAATGCCCACAGAACGCAGCTAGAGGACGGCGCGGCGCAGATTGCAGCAGCCAAAGAGCAGTTGGCGTCCACCAAGGCCCAGCTGGATGATGGCGAGCGGCAGATTCAAGAGGGGCAGCAGTCGCTGGACGAGGCGGCCGCGAGGCTTGAGCAAGGCAGAAAAGACTACGAGAGCGGCCTGGCCGAGTATAAGGAAAACGAGGCAAAGGCCCAGCAAGAGTTTGCAGAGGCCGAGGCCAAACTTGCCGATGGCCAGGCAGAGATAGACGATATCGCCCGTCCTGACATCTATCTGTTGGACCGCACGCGCAACTATGGCGCGGAATCCTATAAGTCTGACTCCCAGCGCATCGACGCCATCGCCACCGCGTTCCCGTTCTTCTTCTTTTTGGTGGCGGCCCTGGTGTCGCTCACTACCATGACGCGCATGGTGGATGACGAGCGTGGGCTCATTGGCACCTATAAGGCGCTGGGATATTCGGCGGGCGCCATCTGCGCCAAGTACCTCATCTATGCAGGGCTGGCCTCGGTGGTCGGTGCGCTTTTGGGCATTCTTACCATGTCCCAGCTCTTACCCGGCGTGATCTTTGACGCCTATGGCATCATCTATGCGGTCCCTGCTCGGCCGTGGCCGCTGCCCATCGAGGCGCCTCAAGCACTGGCGGCGGCGTTTCTCGGCATCGCGGTGACCTTGGGCGCCACCTTGTTCGCCTGCCTTTCCAGCTTGCGAGAAAGCCCGGCCTCGCTCATGCAGCCTCGTGCCCCCAAGGCTGGAAAACGCATCTTGCTGGAGCGCGTCAAGCCCCTTTGGAATCGCCTGTCATTCTCTTGGAAGGTCACCTTCCGCAATATCTTTCGCTATAAGCGCCGCTTCTTCATGACGGTGGTGGGCATCGCCGGCTGCACCATGCTGCTGCTCACAGGCTTTGGGGTGCGTGACTCTATCAACGACATCATCGATAAGCAATTTGGCGAGATCATGCACTACAACCTTACGGTGGGCCTCGCCGAGGACGCGACGCCTGAGGAGCATGAGGCCGTGGTGACCTACCTGGCAAGCCATACCAACGCAGCAGCCACCCAGAGCGCCTATACAGAAAACGTCATGGCAGACAGCGCCGCCAGCGACGGCAAAAACCATACGGCCACGCTGACGGTGCCCGAGGATGCCTTGGGGTTTAGCTCGGTGATGACCTTGAGAAACCGTGTCACCAAAGAGCCCTGCGAGCTTGCTGACGATGCCTGTATCGTGACCGAGAAACTCGCCGCCTCGCTAGGCGTCGCCCCTGGGGATACCCTCGAGCTCTACCAGGAAGACGCCGTGGGCAACCGCACCGGAAGCCCCCACAAGATTACGGTGACCGGAGTCTGCGAGACCTATCTGGGCTCGGTGGTCTACCTAGGCAAAGGGGCCTATGAGAAAGCCTTTGGCCCTCTGCCGGAAGCCCACACCGTCTATGGGCTGGTGCCCGAGAGCGGCTCTGAGCGCCAAGAGATCATCGAGGCCGTGGAGGCCATGGGCGGCGTGGACACCGTGACGCTCAACGACGAGACCATCGCCAGTTACCGCTCCATGCTCAAATCGGTGGATTCGGTGATGATCGTGCTTATCGCGGCGGCGGCGTTGCTGGCCTTTGTGGTGCTCTACAACCTGGCAAACATCAATATCGCCGAGCGCGTCCGCGAGATCGCCAGCCTTAAGGTATTGGGATTTACTCCAAAAGAAGTGGACGCCTACGTGTTTCGCGAGATAGTGCTCATCGTGATCATCGGCGCGCTGGTAGGCCTTGTCATGGGCGTGTGGTTTGAGTCCTACGTCATCGTGACTGCCGAGGTGGACGCTGCAATGTTTGGCCGCGAGATCCATGCTGTGAGCTTTGTCATGGCCTTTGGGCTCACCCTGGGCTTCTGCGGACTGGTACTTTTGGCCATGCTCCCCAAGCTTGCCTCCATCGACATGGTAGAAAGCCTCAAATCGGTAGAGTAACATTTATATGTCTATGTATTGACCCCTTTGCACCCGGAGGACCTTATGGACGCCCCCTATTCCATCATCGTTGACTCTCCTTGTGAGATCACCAAAGAATTCGCCGAGCAAAACGACCTTACCGTCCTGCACTTCACCTATACGGAGGCAGACAAAGAGGACGGCGGCCTCTCGGGCACCGACAACCTCTTCAACGCCAAGACTGCCCATGAGTTCTATGACGCCATGCGTCACGGCGCCTCTCCCATGACCAGCCAGCCTTCACAGTTGGAGTTCGAGGAGTGCTTCCGCCAGGTGGCCAAGAGCGGAAAACCCGCCATTTACCTGGCCTTTGATTCCGGCATCTCCGGCTGCTACGAGGGCGCTTGTACCGCGCTGGAGCGCGTGAAGGAAGACTATCCTGGCATCCCCCTCACCATTGTGGACACCAAGCTTGCATCCACTCCTTTGAACCTGCTGGTGTACGAGGCGGTGCGCCAGCGCAACAAGGGCCTTTCGATGGAGGGCCTGGCTCAATGGGCGACCGAGGCTCACAACTTCATCCACACCCTCTTTATGGTGGATGACCTCAAGGCTTTGGCCCGTGGCGGCCGCATTCCCACCGGCATTGCCTTTGTGGGCACCAAGCTCGACATCAAGCCCATGCTCACCATTGCGCTGGACGGCAAGCTGGAGCTGGTAGGCGTGGCGCGCGGCCGCAAGAAGGGCATTCGTCGCCTGGCCGACAACTACCTCAAGAACCACGAGGAGAACACTCCGGTGTGCGCCATTGGCAATGCCGATTGCCCTGCCGACGTTCGCCGTCTGGAAGACCTGATCTCCCGCTCCGATGAGAACACTCTCTTCTTGGAGAGCTTTGCTGGCCCGACCATCGGCTGTCACGTAGGCCCGGGCTTCATGTCTTGCTGCTTCTGGGGCGCAGACAAGCGCGGCACCATGGCAGTGCCCGATAAGATCGCCAGCCAGGTGGAGCACGAGTAACCTTAACGGAGCATGCGCCAGGCTCTTGCGCACTCAAACCCACGCACCCTCCTGCTTGGAAGCGTTCCAGGTAGGAGGGTGTGTTTCTCGGCAGTTTGAGGACTCGGGGGGCTGACAGGCGCCTTCTGGGATGCTAGCGCACGCGGTCTTCCCAGGTGCGCAGGGTCTCCTCGCGTAGGAAGGCCTTGAAAGGCGCCAAGTCTCCGGTGGAATCAAAGGCTTCCAGGGCCTCGTAGAAGGCGGCTTGGTCGCTGGCGTAGACGCACACTGGCGGATGGCCGCCGGCCAGCAGGATGAAGTTGGCCAGGTCGCGGGCCACGCGGCCTGTTCCCTCGGAGAAGGGGTGGATGGAGACCAGCGCGTTGTGGAAGTAGGCGGCGCAGGTGAGAGCGCGCTTGGGAGTGAGATTGGGGAGCTGAGCGCACACTTCGCGGCAGAGCTCCCGGGTGAGCAGAGGGCAGTCTTCAGGGGAGGCGCCCACCTCATGGGTCTCGCGCACGATATAGTCGCTCAATTTATATTTGCCCGGACGCTCGCCATCTGCAAGCTGAGTGGGGCTGTAGGTGCCATAGGTCAGCGTGCGATGGAGCGAGAGCACCAGCGATTCGTCCAAGGGGCGGCAGTACGCAAGGGCGTCCAGCATCCAGAAGAAGGCCACCCGCTGGTTAGCGATAGAGATGAGGTTTCGCACGGGGCCGGTGTAGTTGGTGACGCTGGCATGCTCGAAGACCTGGCTGGCTTCTTGAAAGGTGATGTCGGCACGCTCGATCTTGGCCGATTGGTAGGCAAACTCCAGCGCGAAATCTGACAGCTCGTAGTTTTGCTCTTGATGCGAGAGCGAGGACCACCAAGACAACACGTCGTCGTAGGTAACCGGAGTCTTGCGAGCCATGGACAACCTCCTCACACGGTGCTTTGACATCTATGATGACAAAACCAGGTGGGCGATGGGGCGGCAAATGGGGGAACGGGGTGCTTTCTTTACAAATGATGAGGGAGGGTCTGGAGAAACCGTGGTGAGCTCGTGGCGGCTCTAAGGAAGTTATTCAACTGCGAGGTTTGCGACCCATACTTACCTAAGGCCGCTCTTTTAGAGAGGGCACGTGAGGCAGGCAGTGGCAGAAGGAAGGATGATCGTCCATGGCGCTCACCCGGAGAAATTTTTTATGTGGCGCGGCTGGCTTGGCAGGATTGACCCTTGCGTCGTGCGCCCAGAACCCTGCTCCCGCTGAGGAAGACTCTGCTGATCAGAAAAAACCCAAGGTAGACGTGCATGCCTTTGATAAGTTGGCACTGGATGGCTCTGCGTGGAACTACGACGAGGAACACGACGTCTATTATCAGTTGGGATTGCCTTATGTGCTTGATCCCGTAGCAAGCCTTTACCAAAAACTCTCTATCTATGTGCCTGGCGCCTATTTTGAGAGCAAGGCTCATGGCGCCACCTATGAGTGCCATGTGAAAGAAGACAGCCAGGTGGCTGAGATCCCTCAGGCCTCTGCGCCCATTCTTTTGCCCATTAACTGCGGCGACTTTGGCCCGCAGATCGCAGCCAGCACCTATAGCTACGAGGGCCTCAAGACCTATCTGGACGCTGGCTGCATCTATGTATTTGCGGGATGCCGCGGCCGCTCAGGAGGCTATGAGTCCAAAAACCAGCTGGAAGGCGACGGGTCCTTTGACGGCGGCATGCCTTGGAACATCACCGACCTCAAAGCAGCCGTCCGCTTCCTTCGCTATAACGCTGCCGTTCTGCCCGGAGGCGCCCAATCCATCTATGGCATGGGGTTAGGGGCTGGTGCAGGCATCGCGTCGCTTATGGGCGTTTCAGGCGATGCCCCTTGTTTTGACCTCTATCTTAAGGAGGACGGCGCGGCCCTTTGGGATGGCCGGGGAAACCCGGTCTCAGATGCTCTTACTGGCGTACTTGCGTGGACGCCGGTGGTAGACCTTACCCATCAAGATGGCGCCTATGAGTGGCTCTATGGGCGCTTCTCTCAGAGTGAGAGTCGGGTCACCGATCTTTGGACCTCGGCGCTCTCTCAAGATCTGGCAGGCACCTACGGCCCCTTTGTAAACGCGCTGGGGCTCTCTTCAGGCTCTGGAGAGGACGCTCGAGAGCTATCGCTGGTAGAGACTGGCGACGGTCTTTGGAGCGATGGCGGCTATTACCAGGAGCTTCTCTCTCAGCTGGAGGGGGCAGCCACGCAGTTTTTCGAGCATGCGTCTTTTCCTGCCACGCTCTCAGCCTCTATCCAAACCAGCGCGGGGTTCCCAGGCGGCCAAGCTACTGGCGCCGACAGCCAAGCCATCGCTGCCAACGTGGCCCAAAGCGCTACGGGCGAGGCAGTGTCGTCTGCCCCGGCTATCTCGGTGCCTTCTGTGGCAGCCTACTTGGCCACCCTCAACAGCACCAGTCAATGGCTCTCCTACAACCCCTCAGATATGGTGGTGCGCATTGCCGATTTGCGCAGCTTCATCCAAGCCTGCGCCCCTGCCAGTCTGCCTTGCACTGCCTTCGATGGCATTGAATGCAAAACCGACGAGAACCAGCTCTTCGGGACCGGGACCCATGCGACGCTGCACTTTAGCAGGGATATCTACGAGCTGCTCAACCACAACCAGAGCACCTATGCCACACTTTCTGGCTGGCAGAACACCTATCCGGGCGATTGGGGCGTCGAGCTTCTTGAGAAAAACGCCCAGGGCGCCACTGTCGAGCGCCGGGGGCAGATGGCCAACGCCTTTAACTATCTGGTAGGGGAGACCGATCTTCTCGGCAGCGCGAAAGTGGCTCCTCAGTGGCGTATCCAGGTGGGTCTCGCGCAGTCGGTGGTGCCCTTTACCTCGGGTATCAATTTGGCCTGGTGCTTGCGCTCCACTGGGGCTGCCCAGCAAGTAGACCTCACTTGCGTATGGGGCGGCGGCCACGACCTATGCGAAGTAACCGGCGCTGCTCCAGAAAACCTGGTGAACTGGATCAAGGAGCGCATCCCTCAGGTGGATGAGTCCGAGCGCACCCAATAGCGTCCCACTCGCCCTAGGACGGCAAGCTAGAGGCGCATCACAAAGCCGCTTATAAAGATTGCCCAGCTGAGCGCCGCCATAATCCCGCTCAAGGCCAAGGGGGCGGCTGCAGCTGCCCTGGCGCCTGCCCAGGAGCGCGCTTTTTGGGCGAGGTGCGTAGCTGGGCCGCTGCCGAAGTTGAGGCAGATGAGCAGGAACGGCCCCATCTCAAAGAGCAGGTAGCGCACCTGGAGCCCCAGCACCAAGGGCGCCCCCAGATTGGTGTAGTTGAGGTAGAGGGCGGTGGCCATGAGGCAAAAGCCCAAGAAGATGCCGATAAAAAGGCTCCAGCGATAGCGGGGCTGAGCGCCGAAGTCATCTGCTTGGGTGCGGTCTGCCACCACGGACCAAGCCAAACAGCCTATGAATGCTGCCGAGAAAAGTGGCCATCCAGAGGGGATGGGCAAGTAGCAGAAGTTGATGAAGAGGTTGGCGAAGAGCTGGAAGGGCGTGAATACATTGATGAAAGAGGCCAAAAGGATGAGAGGGTAGGCCCAGAGATGCTCCAGGATGAAGCGGAGCTGCCCTAGGCTGTCGATGCTGGTAGAGCCGCCACGGGTGTCAGGGGCGATGGAGGCATTGTCAAAGAGATAGGGCACCACAAAGCTTGCCAGTAGCCCCACTACGCAGAGCGTGGCCGCTCCAATCCAGAGGACTCGATCCCGCGGGCGCTTGAATTTGCAGCGCGGCATGAATAGGAAGAGAAGGGCTGCAGGCAAAAAAACCGCTTTGGTGTAGGTGCCGATGACCCAAGGCGCCAAGATCCAGGCAGCCCTACCCAGGCTCAAGGGCTCATGGGGGGTCTGCAGCTCTTTGGCAAAACTGGCGCCGGCTAGAGAGAGCAGGGCGATAGCGCAGGGGTCGTAGGAGTAATTGGCAGCCATGAAGAGCAGGGTAGGGGTGAGGCCAAAGACCAAAAGGATGCGCCTTCCAGAGACCAGCCGGCTCATGGCCAGTGCCATGAGCGCGATATAGGCAATCATGTTGGTGAGACGCCCGTAGAACAGCTGCACCGAGAGGGGCGCCCCGCACGCCTGGGCTAAAGCCAGCCCCAGCGCATTGGGGAGCCGAGTGGGCTGCAGCGAGGTCTCGGGAGACTCCTCTTGAGGAAAGGTCACCTGGTCCCAGCGATCCATATAGGCTTGCGCTCTATCCAAATTGCCATCCTGCTGGATAGTGGACCAGTTGGCCGACCAGTCATCCTCGCTGGTACCCCAAGGGAAAGGCCCCACGTTGTAGATGCCGTCAGGGTCGAAGTTGGTGAGTTCTCCTACCGATAAGAGCCTCTCTTGGCCTGCAGCAATGGCTGCCGCGCTGCGGTAATGGGCGTACCCATCCCAGCTCACAGAGACGATGGCAGGCATGAAGCAACAATATAGGAGGCCCAAAGGAGCGGCGATGGCCACAAAGCAGGCGATAGGACGGCCAGCCAACTGGCGACCCTTGAGAACCCAAAGCCCTATGCTGGGTGCGAAGAGCGCCCAGAAAAGGGCCAAGCGCCAAGGACAGCCCAAAAGGGCGCAGGCGACCCATGTCACCAGGGCTATGAGCCCCAGGAGGGAGCCCAGCCAGAGGCGGGGGTGGTTCTCGGTAATAGTTTTTATAGAAGCGACGGACATGAAAACTCTCTTCGTGCCAAATGAGATGCGGGCTCTGGAGCAGGTGACGTCCTTAAGGCCCTAAGGAGACGGTGCTGGATTGCTTGAATGGTAAAGGCGGGTATTCTGTAGCCTAAAGTGGCCTTTGACCCCTTTGGCATCCCTGATTTCAAGGTATCAGCATCCTGGGTCAAAATGGGTCTAAGAGTCGCTGCGCACTTAAATGACACCAGAGGCGCTTGGCTGCGAGCACCTGAGATGAAAAGAGGACGCTCATGTACGGGCTTATTGCTGAAGGACACTTTGATGCCGCTCACTTTTTGGCAGACTATCACGGCAAATGTGAAAACCTCCATGGCCACAGATGGCGGGTGGAGGTGACGGTGGAGTCTCAAGAGCTGGGTCAAGAGGGCACAGAGCGATCCATGGTGGCGGACTTCGGCCGCTTCAAGCGAAGTGTAGCTGCGGTGTGCGATGAGTTCGACCATAGGCTGCTGGTAGAGCAGGGCACGCTCAAGCCCACCACCGTCCAGGCGTTGGAGTCAGAAGGTTTCGCCCTGGAGGTGCTGCCTTTCCGCACTACGGCAGAGAATCTGGCCCATGAGATCTTCTGCCGCCTGGAGGCCAAAGGATTGCCGGTGGTCCAGGTAGAAGTAGATGAAACGCCGGCCAACCGCGCGTTTTTCCGGCGCTAGGAGGGTCGAGGGGCGATTCGATACCCAAGATGTAGGAGGGGGCGTCGCGGCGTGTTAGCGGCGCTCCTGCCTCTCTTGGGCCTCTTCGCGGTTGTCGTCCAGCGCCACTTCTTGGGCCAGCTGGTCCAAGCGGTATTTGAGCTGGGAGATCTTGGCAGAGTCGCGATATTGGCGCAAAAGCATGATGGCGATGACGCCTACCAGGATGAGGTTTGAGGGCGAGACAAAGCCCAAGAGGTCGCTTAACCAATAGATGGGCTGAGGGAAGATGGCGATGAGCACCAGCAGGGCCACGAAGCACACCCAAAAGAGCGAGTCTTCAATTTGGATACGCTGCTTGCGAATGGAGCGGCAGATCATCAGAAAAGTGATGGCGGCTCCTAGAAAACAGACGAGGCGCAGAGGGATTTCCACGGATGACTCCTATCGAAACCACTGGAAGAGCAGGATGTTTAAGCAGGTGCGAGCCATATAAAGTATGGCTTTGGTGGGCTTGAGGTAGCTCTCGCCGGCCATACGGTCGCGCATTTGAGCGGGCACTTCGATGACTTTGGCGCCGCGCTTGCGAATGAGTAGGGCCACCGCGTCTGGCTCGGGCCCAATGTCCATGCCGGTGGCGTAGGGATCGAACATGTCTTTGGAAAACATGCGCATGCCGCTGGTGGGATCTGTGATGGTGACGCCGGTGGTGATGCGGATGAGCCAGGAGATAAGCGCATTTCCTACGTGGCGCAGGGAGCGGCCGCGCTCGCCCTCCAAAAAGCGGCTGGCGATGACGATGTCTGCCTGCTGGTCTTCCATGGCCTTGGCCATGGGGGCAATGTAGTCCGGCAGGTGCTGGCCGTCTGCGTCAAACTGCACCACGGCATCGTAGCCATTGCGCAAGGCATACTTCATGCCTGCCTGAAAGCCAGAGGTGAGCCCGCAGTTCACCGGCATGTCCAAGTGGTTGTAGCCCCTGGCGTCGCAGATCTCGCCAGTGTGGTCGCGGGATCCGTCGTTGATGATCAGCACATCGATCCAAGGGCAGGCAGCCTTAAGGCCGTCGACGGTGGCCTCCAGGCTCTCTTCTTCGTTATAGGCGGGCACTACGGCCAGGATGTTCAACAGGGGACCACCTTTGCTCAAGAGTCGCTTGCCCACCCATCCTAGCATTGTCCATTGGTAGAGAAGCGTTTATCCGCAGGTCAGACAGCTGTCTATGAGGTTTCCTCATAGTCTTTAAGATGAGAAAAATCTTTCATTATATCCAGTGCTACAATGAATGCAAGGGAAACGGAGGAATTGTATGTATTCAGTCGGTGATTTTATCGTCCATCCCGGTCAAGGCGTCTGTCGCGTAGAAGCAATCGACACTTCAGACACCCCCACCTATCACCTCATGCCCACCCATGGCCGCAATCCCATGCTCATCAAGTATCCCGTGGCATCAGAGGACAATCTGCGTCCGGTGGTCTCTGCAGAAGAGGCCAACGGCCTTATCAACAACATCTGCGAGATGGAGCTCGACCCGTTCACTGACCGCTCTGCCGTTCTTGAAGAGAAGCATTTCAAAAAGGCTATCCGCCACGGTTCCTGCAAAGACGTGGTGCGCATCGCCAAAACCTTCCGTAGCCGTATCCAAGATGCCCAGTCCTCCCATAAAAAGGCCCCGGTCATCTACGAGCGCATCTACAAAGAGGCTCAGGAGCGCTCCCTCTCTGAGCTTTCTTGCGCACTGGACGAATCTCCCGATCAGATAACGGCTCGTTTTCAGGCCGCCCTCTCTTAGCCATTTGCGCACATCCATCCTATAAGCTAATAGCAGACACGCCTTAAGGCCCCGCCAATCCGGGGCCTCTCTGGTAATAAGGAGGATCTCATGGAAGCTGTCTCTGCCACCCAAGGCCGCGCCATTCTCACGGTGCTTGGCTCTGACCGCGCAGGCATCGTTGCCGCCATCACTCAGGTGCTGGCAAACCACGACGCCAATATCTTGGACATCTCGCAAACCATCCTGCAGGGCATCTTCACCATGACCATGCTGGTAGACCTCACCGCCGTCAGCGTGGAGTTCGACGCTCTCAAAGAGGAGCTCGATGAGGTCGCCAAATCCCTAGGCGTGCAGGTAATGCTCCAGCGCGAGGATGTGTTCCGCTTCATGTATCGCCTCTAAGGAGCCCCTATGACTCAAGACGCGACCTATCGTTTGGCAACACCTGGCACCTATCGTCCGGTGATTCCCTCGGCAGCCACCTCAGCCCTGCTTCACGTGATGGATGTGAGCCCCATGCCCTCCGTCTCGCTGGGCCGCCCGCCAGTGAGCGACGGGCTTTACGAGGGCTTCTTCTCCATCGACGCCATCGACCCAGAGCTTTACCGCCACTATGGCGTGAAGCGCGGCCTTAGGAATGACGATGGATCAGGTGTGGTGGCTGGCCTTACCACCATCTGCAATGTGCACGGCTATACCAAAGATGAAGCCGGTATTCATCCCGATAAGGGAGACCTCATCCTCCGCGGCTACTCCATAGGCCAGCTGGTGGAGGCGGCCCACGCCGAGGATCGCTTTGGTTACGAGGAGCTTTCCTATCTCCTGCTTACCGGCAAGCTGCCCTCTGCAGCCCAACTGGCAGACTACAACGCGCGCATCGACGCGCGCCGCTCGCTGCCCACAGGCTACCTGGCGCTCTTCCCGCGCACCACGGCCTCCAGCTCCATCATGAATGTGCTCCAGCGAGCCACGCTGCTGCTCTACGCCTTCGATGAGAATCCTGACGCCACCGATCCCGAGCATGAGATCGACGTGGCGCTCTCGCTTTTGGCAAGGCTGCCGCGTATCGCCGCCATCGCTTCCAACGCCTACAGCGCCGAGACCAACCAAACTCAGCTGCGCATCCCTCCCATCGAGCCAGGCCTGTCCATGGCAGAGACCATCTTGGACGTGCTTCGCGGCGAGAAAAACTACAGCCATGAAGAGGCCATGGTCCTAGACTCGATGCTCATGCTCCATGCCGAGCATGGCGGCGGCAACAACTCCACCTTCACCTGCCGCGTGCTTTCCTCCTCTGGCACCGATCCCTACTCGGCCTATGCCGCTGCCATGGGTTCGCTCAAAGGCCCCAAGCACGGGGGTGCCAACTTCAAGTTGGGCCAGATGATCGACGACGTGGCAGCCCACGTAAAAGATCCTACCGACGACGAGGAAGTGGTTGCCTACCTCGAGCGCATCGCCAGAAAAGAGGCATTCGACGGGTCTGGCTTGCTCTACGGCGTAGGCCACGCGGTCTATACCCTCTCCGACCCTCGCGCCGAGATCATCCGCTCCCAGGCCGCCCAGTTGGCCCAAAACAAGGGATATACCAGCCGCTATCAGCTCATCCATGCCATCGAGCGGCTGGGGCCCCAGGTGGTGCAAAAGGTGCGGCAGACCGCCAAGCCCCTCTGCGCCAATGTGGACCTCTATGCCGGCTTTGTCTACGACATGTTGGATATCCCCGCCGAGATGCACACACCCATCTTCGCCATCGCCCGCCTCTCTGGCTGGGTGGCCCATCGCATGGAGGAGCTCTATGGCGCCGGCCGCATCATTCGACCAGCCTACATCTCGGTGGAATCCCACCCCACCTACGTGCCCCTGAACGATCGTCTCTAGCCAAAGGCCAGGAGAGCTCCATGACCCACGACCCCGCCCAGATCGCCACAGGACCCCTATCCATTGTCTTCACAGACCTCGACGGCACTTTTTTAACTACCGACAAGCGCGTCCATCCCACTTGTCGCGCTGCCCTGGAGGCGCTTCAAGAGCATCAGGTGCCCTTTGTGATCTGCACGGGTCGCGCAGTCTCTGGCGTCTACCCTGAGCTTCGCGCCCTGCCCGCCCTTTCCTACATCATTGCCTGCAATGGGGCGGTAGTGGCCAATGCCACGACTTCCCAAGAGCTCCACGCCACGCCCTTGGGCCACCAGCGGGCCCGCCAGCTCTTCGATGCGGTGGCTCATCTGGACGTCAACGTCGACTTTTTCGCCGATGGCTGCGCCTATGCCGAAAAGGACCGATTCTCAAAGCTCGACACCTATGGGTTGGAACCTCACTTTTTGGCCCAAACGCGCCGCTCGCGCAGGGTGGTCGAGAGCCTTGTTGAGCTCTTGGATCAGGTGGGGCGAGTGGATCGCATGAGCGTCTACTACCACACGCCAGAGCAGCGCCGGGCGGTGCTCGAGGCTGCCGAGGCTATGGGCGGCCTTACTGTCACCTCCTCGGAATTCTGCAATCTCGAGATCAGCGATAAAGAGGCCAATAAGGGCACGGCTGCCTGCTGGCTCTGCGACTACTTGGGCATTCCTGTAGAAGAAGCCGCCGCTTTTGGCGACGGCTTGAATGACACCCCCATGCTCGCAGCCTTAGGCGATGGGGTCGCTATGGCAAACGCTCAGCCCGGAGTGGCAGACTATGCCAACCATATCACCGCCCTTATCAACGACGAGGGCGGCGTGGGCGATTATCTTTTGAGACGTCTGGCTGCTCAGGATTAATCTTCAAGCGCTGCTTTGATGAGGGGCAGCAGCTCCTTAAGAGGCTTGGGCACTCAGGGTTTGACCATCCACTTCAACATGATAGGTAGCGTTGGGCACGATGCGAGAAGAGCTAAAGATAATCAGCTCATAGGGTTGGCTTGGCTCCCAGGTCTCAACGACGGCTCCGGCTTCGTCTTTAAGGGTCACTGTGGCGCCTACCTGCTGGGACCCGGTGTTCACTGTAAGCACCCCCTGGGTGGCGGTGGTCAGGGTCTGCACCATCTTGGCAGCCCCTGTGCCTTTGAACGTGCCTCCCGTGATGGTTCCAGTGGTATCAAAATCTAAAATCGAGGGGTCTCCTTGGGTGGGACCTTCACAGGCAATGGTGCCCCCGGTGATCTCTAGGGAGCCATTGGAGTCGATGGCATCCCCTGACGCCTGGATGTCCAAGGTGCCTCCAGAAATGGTGATGGCGCAGGAAGAGCCCCCTTGTGCCTGAGGGCCAAAGGTTTGGGTAGCGCTGCCGTCGGAGGCATTGATGCCGTCATCGGCAGCCGTCAGGGTAACGGTGCCATCGGTGACATCCACCCGTGCCCCTTCCAGTCCCTCGTAGCAGGTAGAGATGGCAATGGCGCCTCCAGAGACCGTGAGGGTCCCCTCTGCATGGGCGCCATCGTCTCCCGAGGCCAACTCAAGCTCACCGCCGCTTAAGGAGAGGTCGCCATCTGAGTGCAGGGCATCGTCTTCGGCATCGATGATGAGAGTGTCGCCACGCACTGTGAGAGAGCTGCCGGCTTTTAGACCTTTGGTGCTGGTGGCGTCGCTGGCGTCTTCTGTAGATCCCTTTACTGCGCTGGTATCTGAGGGCGCTGCGGCATTTTCAGGCCCTGCAGCAGGAGGCATCTGAGCGTTCGAGCCAAGGGCTTCTCCAGAAGGCATTGCAGGCGGCATGGTGCCTGAAGGCGGCGTTTGTCCTTGACTTGGGCTGTCTTTGCCACCAAAGCCTGGGGCATCGCTGCTGTCTTGTCCGGGCCCTCCTAGACCCAAAGAGCCGTTTTGCGCGCCTGGTTGTGCCGGAGGCTCTCCTGGGGCTTGGGCGTTTGAAGCGGGCGTGGCTTCAGGGGCGCCATCGCCGCTGGTGATAGAAAGGCTGCCGTCGGCAATATCCATCCAGCTCGAGGCGCTCACGCCATCGCCTTGGCTCTCTATGTCCAAAGACCCGCTTTCTACGTAGACATAGCCCAGGGAGGCATCGTCGCTATTCTCGGCATGGAGGCCGTCTTCGACTGAGGTGATCTGAAGGCTGGCTTCTTTGATACAAAGGCTGTCGTTGGCTTCGGCGCCATGGCTGGCTGCTTCGATCTGGTAGGTGCCGCCGGCAATTACCAGATCATCTTTGCAGTCGATGCCCTTGCCTGCTGCAGAAGTGATGGTGAGCAATCCCCCTCCGTTGAGAGTGAGGTCGCTGCTGCTCGCAATTGCGCAAGGAGACGAGGAGCCTTCTGAGACGGCGTCCTCCGAGGTTTGGCTAAGGGACGAGTTGCCTTCTAAGGTGATAATGACCTTATCGGCTTGGGTGATAGCAAGAGGGGTGTCGGTCGAGTTAGATAGGGCGGCCTCTTGTAGAACGAGGTGGACTTTGGCATCTTGAGGGGCATCGACGGCAAGGGAGCCTTCGGCCAGTTGGCCAGAGATGAGATAGATGCCTTCCTGGGTGAGTGTCACCTGGGAGCCGTCCACAGACACACCGGGAGTTCGTGAGGCCTCTTCGAGCTGAGAGAGGTCGAGTGAGACGGCGGTGTCGGCATCGTAGGCGGTGTCAGAATCGCGGTCGGTGAAGTAGGCGCCCTGAGCAGTCTGGGACGCTGCGGGGAGGGTGGGCGCAGCACAGCCTGCCAGAAGCGTGGTGGACAGGCAGAGTCCTGCCACAAGTGCGGGAAGTTTCTTCATGGGTGTCCTTTTTGTCTGGGTTAGAGCGAAGTAACCTCGGTAGGCTGGGGAGAGAGGCAGATTTCCAAGTTGCCGTTGCGCAGGCGAAGATCGTCGATAAGGGACTTCTCTTGAGCGCCGTCCTTAAGGCAGATCTCATAGGTGAGTTTGAAGAGGCTGCCAAGATTGCAGGTTTTCACGCGAATAAGCTGATGGGAAGTGGCGTAGGCGGCAAAGAGGTCATCGAAGATTCGGGGGTAGTCCAGGTCTTCGGGCACGGTGACGGTGAGCGTGCGATAGTGCGAGCTGCGGCTGGTATGGGTGCCAAAAGAGTTCACCAGCAAGAAGGCGGCGCACATGATGAGGGTGAAGGCGAGCCCATAGGCTACATAGCCCATGCCGCAGATAAGGCCTGTGCCCATGCCAATAAAGAGGGCGCAGATCTTTTTGGCAGAGCCGGGCACCGAGCGAAAGCGCACCAGGCTAAAGGCGCCGGCTACTGCCACTCCGGTGCCTACGTTGCCATTCACAAACATGATGACTGCGCAGACGACTGCTGGCAGCAGGGCCAAAGTGGTGCAGAAGGTAGCAGATACCCTACTTTTAAAGCTATAGGCCGCAGCCAGTATGAGTCCCAGCACAAGCGCGCTTCCTAGGGCAATCCCAAAGCCCGCAGGACTCATTCCCAGGCTTTCTGAGGCAAAGAGGGTGGAAAAAAGAGAGGTGTCCATTGGGTGCATCCTTTCTTAGCAGGCCAGTGCCTGGAGGGTTTGAGTCGAGGGCATCGAGGCGAAGAGTGTCCAGGCGCGGCCGTACTTGGAAAACGAGGAGGGATAGAGGTGCAGCTCGGACAAGAGGCCGCTGAGCCAAAGGGGGATCGCCTGGGCGCACTTCACCTCCATAAGCACCTGGGAAGAGGGCAAAAGCTGGACGCCTGAAGCCTGGGCGTTCAGGGACAGGTGAGCGGCGCTTGCTTTGAGAGCGCGGTCAAAGGTGACACGCAGCTCAGGGCTTGAGGGGTCGTGCGCTGCAAGCGCTGCGGGCATTAAAGCGTCAGATAGGCTCCCGCCGGCACGCAGCCGCAAAGAGTCGCGCTCGTAGCTCACCACAAGTGCGGGTGCCAGCGAGTCGTAAAAACCCAGGAAACGGTCGATCTCCCGGGCGGTGGCAGAGCTTTCGGGAGCTTCGCTCTGTCCCCAGAGCCAGGCCATTGCCTGAGTGTAGCCAGCCTGGCAGCGACGCTTGTACACCTAGCCGCGATACTTCTTTTTGAGCTCCACAAATACTGGAGTTTCGCCGGATGCCGGGCCGTAGGAGCGTAGGCGCAGCTTCTCTTTGTAGGCGGGCTTCTCGGCAGATCGGCGTGCCAGCACCAGATTGGGCGTGTCAAAGTAGAGGCTGCGCACCGTCGAATGCGGCCAGCGATCCGGCTCCATGTAGAGGGTGAGGGCGTCTCGCAGTGCGGCATACTGGGAGAGGTCCAAGAGGTATTTGAGTTCGTGCCTTTGAAAGAGTGCGGTATAAGCCACAGAACCTCCTTTGGTCTGTGCAGGAGGTTAGGCATCGAAGCTTAAGCCAACTCAAAATGGCGCCACAATCTTTAAGACTTTAGGCTCGCTTTAGGTTGGCTCCATAGACTGGGCTCACAGATTGGAAGCAAAGGAGTGTCGTGAGACTGCTGATAGCCGAGGACGAAGCACCCCTGGCCAGGGTGCTAAAAAAGCTCTTAGAGAAGAGCCGCTTTACTGTGGACGTGGTGGGAGACGGCGCCCAGGCGCTTGCTTACCTTGCCAGCGGCGCCTACGATGCGGCGATCCTCGACGTCATGATGCCCAAGCTGGACGGAGTGGAGGTGGTGCGCTCTCTGCGCGCTTAAAACAATCCGGTTCCCGTGCTCATGCTCACGGCGAAAGCCGAGCTTGACGATCGCGTCACAGGCCTTGAGAGCGGCGCTGACTACTATTTTACCAAGCCTTTCGAGGCAGCCGAGCTCGTCGCTGCCTTGCACGCCATCACTCGCAGCCATGCCGAGGTAGACGGTCGTCTCGCCAAAGAAGGCGTCACGTTGGATCGCACTACGTTTAGGCTTTCTGGCCCCGAAGGGTCTTTGGAGCTGCCCAACAAAGAGTTTCAAGTGGTGGAGTATCTGATGGCCCATCCGGGGCGCATCGTCTCTGCAGATCAGCTGCGGGACCGACTGTGGGACGCCTCTTCTGCCCCGGATATCAGCGTGGTGTGGGCCTACATCTCCTACCTGCGCAAGAAGCTGGCTTTGGTAGGCGCTCCTTTCACCATCAAAAGCTCGCGCAATGTGGGCTACTCGCTGCAACCTGCAGTCCTCGAGGACCCCGCGGCTTCCCCAAGCTCTCACTTCAAGGACTCCCATGATCGCTAAGTTTCGCCGACGCTTCATAGGCCTCGCCATGGCCACCCAGCTTTTCCTGCTTGCAGCCATCCTTTTGGCCATGAATCTGCTCAACTACCAGGCCATCCTCGCCGAGGCTGGCACCCTTCTGGCCACGTTGGCCCAAAACCAGGGCACCTTCCCTGAGCTCGCGGCCCCTACCCGGGAGGCACTCCCTGCCGATAAAGGCCCCGCCAGCCTCCCTACTCGCCGGAGCTGCCCTACGAGTCCCGCTACTTCTCTGTCTTCTATGACGATGCAGGCCAGGCGGTTGCCGCCGACGTGTCCCATATCGCCTCGGTGGACAAATCCGGAGCTGTCGCCCTCGCCGATGCAGTGGTCGCTCAGGCTGCCGAGAAACCCCAGCTCCCAAAGGCGGGTGCTTCTGAGGGGACTCAAAGCCCCCAGGCTTTGGGGACCTATGGCTTTTCCGGCGCCTATCGCTATCTTTTCTCGGCAGATCCTAAAGGCGAGCGCGTCACCTTCCTAGACTGCAGGCGGCAGTTGGATCAGTCTTGGCGGTCGGTGGCCACCTCGGTGGCCATGGCGGCGGCGGGCTATGGAGTGGCAAGCCTCATCATTGTGCTGGCTTCGAAACAGCTGGTGCGGCCTTTGGTAGAAGCGCAGCGAAAGCAGCGCCGTTTCATCACCGATGCAAGCCATGAGCTTAGGACGCCTCTATCCATCATCTTGGCCAACGCTGACCTGTTGGAGTTGGAGGGGGAGGGTGACCCAGAGAGCATCGGTGACATAAAGTCCCAGGTGCGACGCATGGAATCGCTCACCGATGATCTGGTGGCGCTCGCCCGTCTGGAAGAGGCTCATGCCCAGGCGAAAACCGGCTCAGTGGATCTTTCTGCAGTGGTACAAGAGGCGATCGCACCCTACGAAGCGGTGGCGGCCCAGCAATCCAAAGAGCTGATAGTCGAGGTGGCCCCTGGCCTTGTGGGCTCAGGCAGCGCTCCAGAGATGGGAAGCCTGGTGGGAATCCTTTTGGATAACGCCTTTAAGTACTCGCCGGAAGCCGCATCTGTGCAGGTGGGTCTAGCGGCCTCCAAGGATGGGAAATCGGCAGAGCTTCGCGTGTCCAACGCCACCTGCGAACCTCTGGATCCTGCCCAACTTCCCGCTCTGTTCGACCGCTTTTATCGGACCGGTGAATCCCGCGCCTCAGAGACGGGAGGCCATGGCATTGGGCTTGCCATGGCAAAGGCTCTCGTAGGGGCGGCAGGGGGGACCATTGTGGCCACCGCCCCTGAGCGCTCGACCTTTGTGATAGAGGTGTCGCTGCCCCTGCATAAAAACGTCTCCTGTCGCCGGGAGGGCGACAGGAGACGCAAGAGGCGTGGGGTGCCCAATGGTTCTAGTTAGCGCTCGTCCGGGTCATTGGGATGGGCGGGCTTCTCGGCGCCGGGCTTAGGCTTTTCGATACCCACCGGCTTGCCCTGAGCATCGAAGATGATCTTGGGGTGGCAGCCGGTGCGGTCGGAGCTCTCGTTGCCGCCAATGACGTTGGCCTCGATCTCTGCCAGGGTATCAGCCATCTCGTCTGCCAGATCGGCAGAGAGCACATCGTCTTCGTCTGACTCCTCGTCGATCTCAGGCTCGCTCAGGCCCAAGGGCACGCGCTCCAGCACAGGGGCCGGTGTGGCGCGACTAAAGAGCGGCACATACTCGAAGAGGACGCCGGAGGTGGCCAGACCGTACCACTGGGCAGCGTTGCCGCAGATGCGGCGAATGGCGTATTTTACGCTCATGACGGTGCGGTCGTTGCCGGAGAGCTCGGTCTCGGGGGTGAGGAGCTTGCGCAACATCACGAAGCGGAAGTCGCCCACCTTGCCGGGGTCGCGGTAGATGGAATAGTTGATGGGCTGGGGAGCCATCTCTCCGGTGTCTACCAGGTCGCCAATAACCTGGCGCAGGTAGGTGTTCACGCGCTGGTTCATCTTGAAGCCCAGGTGCAGGGTGACTTTGAAGATGAAGTCGGTGCCAAAGTTATTGACGGTGTAGGCGTGGGTGTAGGGCTCGTCGGTCACGCGCACCGTGAGGAAGAAGTAGCAGCGGGCACGCTTGGGGCGCTTGTCCAAAATGGAGTAGAGGATGTCGCGGTCCAACATGTCCGGGGTGGCGTCGTTGGTGAGAAACACCACGTTGTCTGCCAACATGGGGATGTGCTCATCTGCGGTAAGGCGCTCCAGCTGTGGGATATAGCGGCTGACCGGCAGATAAACCGATTGGGAGCGCTCGATGGCCGAGCCGCGGCGCCAGACATACATGATGTAGAAGATGACGGCCGCCATAAGGATGGTGACATAGCCGCCATGGAGGAACTTGGCCAGAGAGGATAGGAAGAATGCGCCTTCCAGAGCGAGGAAGAAGGCGGCAAAAACCACTGCCAGCGCGGTGTGACGGCGCACCTGAGAGAGATAGACCGTGAGCAGCAAGGTGGTCATGAGCATGGTGATGGTGATGGCCAGGCCGTAGGCGGCCTCCATGGCGTAGGAGGTCTTGAACAGCAAAACCACGCCAATGCAGCCTATCCACATGACGGTGTTCACCATGGGGATATAGAGCTGGCCCTTGGTTTGAGAGGGGTAGGTGACCCTTAGGTGGGGCAACAGGTTCAAGCGGGTGGCCTCAGAGACCAGGGTGAACGAGCCTGTGATGAGCGCCTGGCTGGCGATAAGGCCGGCCACTGCCGAAAGCACCACGGCAAAAGCGCGAAGGTCTACAGGCATCATCTCAAAGAAAGGATTCAGGCCCTCCAGGGAAGCCAGCTGGGCGTTACCGGAGTTGGCGATGATCCAAGCGCCTTGGCCCAGATAGTTGAGGAAAAGGCAGGTTACCACGAAAGGCCAGGAAGCGTAGATGTTGACTCGGCCTACATGGCCCATGTCAGAGTAAAGGGCCTCAGCACCGGTGGTAGCCAGAAAAACGAAGCCCAACACCGCAAAGCCCGCCTTATTAAGGGGCCCAAAGAGGAACATGATGCCGCGCAAGGGGTTCAAGGCGCGAAGCATGTCCCAATTGCCGGCCAGGTTCACTACGCCCATGATGGCCAGGAATAAGAACCAGATGCACATAAGGGGGCCAAAGAGCTTGCCGATGGAGTTGGTGCCCGCACGTTGGAGCAAGAACAATCCGCACAAGATCACGACGGTGATGAGCACGACGAGCGTAGGAGTGTCGCCCAAAAACGCATGGCCGGCCTCGATGGTGCGAAGGCCTTCGACGGCGGTGGTGACCGTGACTGCGGGGGTCAAGATGCCGTCTGCCAAAAGAGCAGCGCCGCCAATCATAGCGGGCAGGATGAGCCACTTGGCGCAGGAGCGCACCAGCGAGTAGAGGGCGAAGATGCCGCCTTCGTTGTGGTTGTCTGCGCGCATGGCGATAAGCACATATTTGACTGTGGTGATGAGCATCACGGTCCAAATGATGAGGGAGACGGCGCCAATGATCATGTCTTGGGAGACGCTTTCAAGGCCGCCGTTGCCCTCGACAATGGCTTTCATAACGTAGAGAGGGCTGGTGCCAATGTCACCGTAGACCACGCCCAGGGTTACAAGGGACATGCCAAGAGAGAAGGGGATTGCCCCGTGGCCCGCCTTCTTGGCGACGGCCGGAACTGTGGATGCCAAAAGATGCCTCCTCGTAGGGGTGAAAAACCCACGTAAAACGGATAGTGCTCAAGAACCTAGCGATGATACGCCTCTTTTATAAACCATGTGCTCTCAAGAAGCTCGAAGACCCTCAAGAGCGTGGCTGCACGTTGAGGAATTCCCCTAAAAAAGCGAAGGAGCAAAACGCATCTGTAAGAGAAGAAGCCCTAGGTGCAAGGCGCTTTTGAGTCTATTCCCAAGCATGCAAAAGAGCACGCAATGGCACAGGGATTTTCTCGGCTGCCTCAAGGGCTTAAATCAGAGTACTCTCAATAGGAGACCCTTGATCTTTGAGGTTATATACGCCGCACAGCTGTCCTGGCAGTGCGGCCCGCATCCAAGGAGGCCCTATGGCAGACACGTCCACCATTCCTCAAGCCCCTGCGCCCCCTGCGCCCGCGTCAGTCCCTGACTCCTCTTCAAAAGAGCTGGTGTGGCACGGCGCCAATGGGCAGCGCATAAGCTATAGGGCCACCGCTGAGCTGCTGCCCATCCATCATTACGAGACTGGGGCGCTCATAGGCACGATGTTCATGATCAGCTATCTGGCTCAAGACGGCACCGATGACCGGCCTGTGACCTTTCTTTGGAACGGCGGCCCCGGCGCTTCCTCAGACATGATCAATATCGGCGGCCTGGGTCCCCACTATGTGCCTGTGCGCGGCACGGATCATCTGAGCAATCCCAGCGTGTACAGGGACAATCCCTACACGTTGCTCCAGGAATCCGACCTGGTGTTCATCGACGCCTTTGGATGCGGCCTCTCTAAGATGGACCCTTCTTTCGACGCCAAGACGGTCTGGGGCGTCGATGGCGACGCCAGCGCCTGCGCCTCGGGAGTGGCTGCGTGGGTCCAAAAGCACCATCGCTACAATTCGCCGCTCTTCCTCTACGGTGAGTCCTATGGCACGTTGCGCAATGCCCTGGTCTTCAGGCTGCTGGGGGAGCGAGGCGTCTCTGTCACCGGCGTCGTCGAGCAGTCCTCCATCCTGGACTTCGCCCCCACGCTTTCTGGCAACGACGACTATTACTTGGGCATGCTTCCCCTCTATGCGGCTGCTGCGTGTCACTTTGGCAAGGCGGGAACGCAAAGCGCCGTCTCTGAGTGGTGGGACAAGGCTCAAAGCTTTGCAGATACCACGTTGGCGAGCGCCATCACCCAGGGGGACAATCTCTCGACAGAGACGTTTAACGATGTGGCCCAAGAGATGAGCCGGCTCATTGGCCTGAGCCCTGACTTTATCAAGAGCCGCGGCCTTCGTATCGAGCTCGATGACTTCAGGGCCCATCTCTTGGAATCCGAGGGCAAGTTTATCGGGCGCTACGACATGCGCTATACCTCCTTTGCCTATAAGCCCGTCCAAGGGAACAGCGAGTTTTTCTCGGGCGAAGACCCCTCTATGGACGCCATCAATTCCCCTTACGTCTCGGCCTATCTACGCTTGGTCCAAGAGACAGGCTATGAGGTGGACCCCAACTACAACGCCCTCAACTTCAAGGTGAACCAGGCATGGAACTGGGCTCATCAGGCGCCAGGCACCCAGGGGATGCCCACCGTGCCCGACGGGTCCTTTGACATCTCTTGCGCCCTGCGACGCAATCCCCGAGCTCGTATCCTTTTCATTGGCGGCTATTTCGATGCAGCGACACCCTTCTGGAACGTGCGCCACGACATGGCCAAACTCTTCTTGCCGCCCGAGCTCAAGGCGCAGATCCAGTATCGCGTCTATGAGACGGGCCACATGACCTATGCCGACGACAAGGTGCCCGCCCTCTTGGCCGCCGACCTCAAAGCGTTCTACGGCAAATGCACGCGCGCGCTGGACGACTAGGGTTTCTCGGCAAATAGTCGCTCAAGCAAAATGCGCGGTCTCCCTATGAGAGATCGCGCATTTTGCTGTTTTGCAACGCCTAAGCAAGCTGCGGTTATCTGGGCGGCCGTGCGCAAGCCCAAGGTATCCAGACCCCAAGTTCGGTGCTTAATGGCGATTGCCTCCCTGACGGCCTTGGCCCTTGCGGTTTTGGCCTTGCGGGCCGCTTCCCGTAGGCCTGCCCCCTCTGCGAGGGCCAGGGGCGCCATGGAGCCTCTGGCCTCTTGGTTGCCGAGAAGAGCTGTCCTTCCCATAGGGGCGCTTGCCCTGGGTGGCGCCATTGCCTCGTCTGCCTCGGCCGGAGTGCGAAGGCGTTGTGCGCCCGCGTGCAGCAGCCTCTTTGGCGCGCCTGGCCTTGAGCTCGGCAAGCTCCTCCTCTGAGATCGGCGTGCGGCGCACCAGATAGACGTGGTGGATCTTGGCGTTTCGCTCGAAGTCTTGAGGGATGGTGCCTTGGGTGACGTCTTGGATCTCGACGCCTGCGCGGCTTAAGGCCTCCACATCAGGAGTGAAGTTTCTCAGGTTGCAGGAGAACAGACACACGCCGTCGCGGGTGAGCAGGCGGGAGATGCCTATGAGCAGCTCGGCATGGTCTGCCTGCACATCGAAGGTGCGTGATCCCATAGAGGAGGAGTTGGAGAAGGTGGGGGGATCGCAGTAGATGAGGTCCCAGCGGTTTTTGGTGCGCCGCTGCTCGTCCACCCAGCGCAACACGTCTGCCTTGATGTACTCGTGGTTCTCTCCCACAAAGCCGTTGCGCTCCATATTGCGCTGCGCCCAGTCCAAATAGGTATAGGACAGGTCTACGGTGGTGGTGTAGCCAGCACCACCATCGGCTGCATAGACGGTGCCGGTGCCGGTATAGGCGAAGAGGTTCAGGAAGCGCTTGGAGCCCTGCATGGCCTTGGCCATCTCGCGGATCTCTGCGCGCACCAGGCGGTGATCCAGGAACAGGCCGCAATCCAAGCGATCTACCAGGTTGATCTCAAAGAGCAGGCCGCCTTCCTCCACCAGCTTGGCGCCGGGGGCAAGCGGAGCTCCGGCCACCCTGCGAAGCTTAGGCTTGCGCACCCGTGCACCCGGTGCTTTGGACTTCGCCAAGAGTTCCTGGGAGCGGATGGAGCGGGTGATGTCTTCAGGGGCCGCATACTGCGAGCCTCCCTTGGAATGCTGGCGCACGCGCAGCGCCACGTCCCGGCCTCGGACTCCCACAACTCTTGGGGCCACCGTAAGCACGTCGATCAAGCGGCGGCGGACCTTCTCGGCATCGATCTCTTTGGGAGCGGCATACTCTTGCACCACCAGCCAACGGCCGGGCGTTTGAGGGGCTCCCTGGAACAGGTCCAGTGCCACGTTGTAGTCCGGCAGGTCCTGGTCGTAGACCCGGTAGCAGGTCACGTCTTCTTCCTGGGCCCAGGACTTGCGCGCTTTGGCCACCTTCTCCAGGCGGGCGGCAAACTGGTCGGTGGCGGGCACCAGCACGGGGATCTGATCGCCCCCTGCCAGAGTGACCGTGGCCGCCGGCTCTAAGGCCACATTGTCGTAGGCGCGCAGGGTGGCGTCGCCTTTGCCCAGCTTGAGCTCCAGGGTCTCTTGGGGCTCCGTGCCCAGGAGGGCATCCAGAGCGGCGTCGCGGGTGAGGCAGGCGGCAGGGCAAATCTCGGGCAGTCCCGAGAAAAGCGAGGCCAAGCAAGAGAACGCCTCGGCTTCCCTGGGCGCCTCATCGGCATGGAGCCAGGAGAGGTCTGCTACTGCCAGGCGGTTCTCGCTCAAACGCTCACCCAAGTGCATCACTTCTTTTACCGAGAAGAACTCCGGTTCCCGGTCGATGCCGGCGGCGCGCAGGATAGAGCGCACGGCGGTGGCATAGCCATCGCGGCTGTCGGTAGCACAAAGGATCAAGGGGCGGTCTTTGCCCTGGTCTGCCCGGTGCTCAGCCTCTTTGCAGATGAGCGTCCAGGTGCGGGCGGCATGCTTGAGCCAATGGGTGAACCCCCAGGTCACACGCAGGAGGCCGGGGGCACGATCCAAGGCGACCTGAGCGGCTTCTGCCACCAGCGACCCGTTGCCCGCAAAGGCCACAGCTAGAGAAGGGACGACGTCTTCGCTTACCATGTGCTGCCAGCCGGAGGTCCAGAGCATGGCAGCGGCATAGTCTGCCCTTAGCGCGGGGATGGTGGCTCTGCGCTCGGCGCGCTCATAACCGCGCTGGAACAGCGCGGCGCCAGAAAGGTCGATGCCAACGGAGAGGTGCCCCTCGCGCAAGCGCACGCGAATACGAAGGTCAGGGCGCTGGGTGTCCACATTGGGACGCACGCCGCGCATCGCCAACATGCGGTCGACGATAGCGTCCTTCACACGCTGGGACACATAGCGGGTGTTGTCGAGCCCCGCCGATTCGCCAGTGGAAAAGACGGCAAAAGTGGAGGAGGGGGCCAAGTGCTCCTCCCAAGGTATGGCAGAAGCTACTTGGTAGAGGTCTTCTGGGCCAGAGATGGGGGCCTGCTCGATAACGGCTACGATGGTGCTGGCCATGCGGCTCCACATGCAGGCGGTATAGGCGTCGCGCAGGGGTCCCTCGAAAGAAACCTGGCCCATAAGGGGGCGCACTCGAGAAGCGCCAAGGGATTCAAGCTCTGAAGCCAAGAGGTGCTCAAGACCCGTGGGGCAGGTAGCGTAAAAACGCATATAGCCGCCTTTCTTCCTTTTTCAAGCAGACACAGACACCATCCTAACGGTCTCAGGCGCCTATGTCTGCTAATTCATACCATTGGCCCAGCAGGCCTCAGTTATCTTGTGCTCCTTGGCGGTTAGAGCTCTACCGAGAGATAGCGCTCGCCGGTATCCGGCAGCACGGCGACGATGACGGCTCCCTCAAAGTCAGGGCGAGAAGCCAGCGCCAAGGCGGCTGCCACCGCAGCGCCCGAGGAGATGCCCACAAAAAGCCCCAGCTCTTCTGAGAGGCGCACTTTGGCGGCGATGGCGTCGTCAGAGGTGACAGGCACAACCTCGTCTACCACCGAAGCGTCGTAGTTGTCAGGGATGAAGTTGGCGCCGATGCCTTGGATCTTGTGGGGCCCGGCGGGCTTTCCGACAAGCACCTGAGACTCGGCAGGCTCCACGGCAACCGAATAGACGGAGGGCTTCATCTCTTTGAGGAAGCGTGCGGTGCCAGAGATGGTGCCGCCGGTGCCTACACCGGCCACGATGGCATCCACGCCGCCATCGGTGTCATGCCAGATCTCAGGGCCAGTGGTGCGGTAGTGGGCCAGAGGGTTCTCGGGATTAGAGAACTGGCCCATGACCTTGGCTCCCTCGATCTCTTTCTCCAACTGAGCGGCCTTGTCCACCGAGCCTGCCATACCTTCGGGGCCCGGGGTGAGCACGATTTTCGCACCATAGGCCGCCGCAAGCTTGCGGCGCTCGACGCTCATGGTCTCAGGCATCACCAAGATCATGGAATAGCCGCGCTCGGCAGCGATCATGGCCAGCCCCACGCCGGTGTTGCCGCTGGTGGGCTCGATGATGGTGCCTCCGGGCTTGAGCGTGCCGTCCAGCTCTGCGGCGTCGACCATGGCGCGGGCTATGCGGTCTTTTGCAGAGCCGCCAGGGTTTTTGGCTTCGAGCTTGCCCAAGATGGTGGCCCTGCCTTCGCAAAGCAGCGACAGGTCTACCAGCGGGGTATCTCCAATGGCTGCGCTTACGCTGGTGGCGATGTTCATAGATCCTCCTTGGTATCGCCTGGTTAAAACCGCTCTCTTGGCCATGCCTCTGGGCGTGGCAGGGGAGCGTGATGACTTGGTACCCAAAGCCGTTAGAGCGTTGCCTTTGCGATGGCGGCTTTGATCTCGTCAATGCCGGCGCCGGTGGCAGAGGAGCTCACCAAAAGATCCGACGGCTCCATCCCCAGCTCCTTGGCGATCAAGGACCTTTGGCGCCCCTGTTGCGAGCGGCTGAGCTTATCGGCTTTAGTAAGCACGATTTGCAAGGGGTAGTCGCCTTCTTGGAGGAAGGCCACCATGTCGCGGTCGAGGGCAGAGGGCTCGTGGCGTATGTCTATCAAAGAGATCACCAGGTTGAAGCTGCGCTCCTGGCCAAAGTAGCCGGCGATGAGGTCTGCCCACCGTTGCTTTTCTGAGCCGCTGACGGCTGCATAACCGTAACCGGGCAGATCCACTAGATAGATGCCGTCCACATCATAGAAGTTGATAGTGGCCGTTTTGCCGGGCTTGGCGCTTACCTTGGCCAACGCCTTGCGACCTACCAGCCGGTTGAGCAGGGACGACTTGCCCACGTTGGAGCGCCCAACAATGGCTACCTCGGGACGAGCGGCCTCTGGCAGCTGTTCAGCAGTGCCAAAGGCCGCCTCGAAGCGGGCGTCAGAATAGTTGATCTTTGCCATAGGGATGCCTTTCTATGCGCGTCTCTGTTCATGATGCCCGACTCGACGGCCTGCTATGGCCCCGGTGCATATATTTGCGGATTCTTCTGTTAAAAAAGTGCGTTGGCCTCCATTCAGCCTACTACCAGGGTTGTAGGGACAGCCGCGCTTCTAAAATGAGCTGAAGAGGAGTCACGCAGGTTTCTTTTAGGGACCTGTGGATTTGGTTCCACACATATCCACAAGGAAGGGATACCCATGGAAAAGACCATCCAGGAGCGCGCGCAGCTCTGGAAAGAGAATGTCGACGAACCTGAGCTCATCGCCGAGCTTGAGGATCTGTTGGCCAAGAACGATGAAGATTCTATTGTCGATGCCTTCTATCGCGATCTGGAGTTTGGCACCGCCGGCCTTCGCGGCGTGCTGGGCGTAGGCACCAACCGCATGAACGTCTACACCGTCTCCCAGGCCACCCAAGGCCTGGCAGACTATCTGAACGCCCACTTCGAGAACCCTTGCGTGGCCATCATGCGCGACTCGCGCAACAAGGGCGAGGAGTTTGTGAAGGCCGCTGCCAGCGTGCTCGCCGCCAACGGCGTGAAGTCTTTGGTGGCTCCTCGCATCGAGCCGGTGCCCGTGCTCTCCTTCACCACCCGTCATCTGGAGTGCTCGGCAGGCATCGTCATCACTGCCTCCCACAACCCCGCTCCCTACAACGGCTACAAGGTCTACGGTCCCGACGGCTGCCAGATCGCCAATGAGGCTGCCGACGAGATCCAGGATTCCATCAACAAGACCGACATCTTCAACGGCGTGAAGACCATGGACTTTGGTCAAGCCGAGGAGCAGGGCCTGGTGAGCTGGATCCCCGATCAGGTCATCGAGGACTACCTGGACGCCATCCAGACCGTCTCTGTTCCTGGCTGCGTGGCCGAGGACGGCTCCTTCAAGGTGGTCTACACCCCGCTCAACGGAAGCGGCCTGGAGTGCGTCACCAAGATTTTGTCTCGCGTAGGCATCGACAACGTGGTGGTAGTGCCTGAGCAAAAAGAGCCCAACGGCGATTTCCCCACCTGCCCCTATCCCAACCCCGAGATCCGCGAGGCTCTGCAAAAGGGTTTGGAGCTCTGCGACGAGGTCAAGCCCGACCTGCTTCTGGCCACTGACCCCGACGCCGACCGCGTGGGCGTCGCCGTGCCTCACAACGGCGACTACAAACTGCTCTCCGGCAACGAGGTAGGCGTCCTGCTTATCGACTGGCTCACCCGCCTCAAGCAGGAGGCTGGCGAGGACGTCGCCCGCAAGGTGGCCGTCTCCACCATCGTCTCCAGCTCCATGCCGGACGCGCTGGCCGCCCACTACGGCTTCGAGATGCGCCGCGTGCTCACCGGCTTCAAGTACATCGGCGGCCAGATCGACATGCTCACCTCCAAGGGCGAGGGCGACCGCTACCTGCTGGGCTTCGAGGAGTCCTACGGCTATCTGGCCGGCACCCACGCTCGCGACAAGGATGCCGTGGTCACTTCCATGCTCATCTGCGAGATGGCCGGCTGGTATGCCAAGCAGGGCAAAGACCTCTACGAGGCCATGGACGAGCTCTACCGCGAGTTTGGCTTCTACCTCAACGGCGTGGTGAACGTCACCTTCCCCGGCGCCGCTGGCGCCGACAAGATGGCTTCCATCATGGCCGGCCTGCGCGAGCAGCAGCCTGCCACCATCGCCGGCTACGACGTCGAGGGCTATACCGACTACGCCTCGGGCGTCGAGATGCCCATCGTCTACAAGGATCCTGAGGACCCCATCCAGATCCTGCCCTCCGCCAACGTGCTGGAGTTCCGCCTCGCTGGCGGCCACAAGGTCATCGTGCGCCCCTCGGGCACCGAGCCCAAGATCAAGGCGTACCTGTTCTCTGTGGGCGAGACCCGCGAAGAGGCCGAGGCCGTCCAGGACAAGCTGGCCATCGACGCCAAGGAGAACCTGCTGGCCTAAGCGCGCTCCTAAGGGGATCCGCGGCGCCGTGCGCGCCCTACTGAAGAAGGCACCTCATCTTTTGAGATGGCGTGCCTTCTCTTGTGCATCCAATGAGAGACAACGCTCTCTGAGCCACGGGAGGCCTTGAGAGGGCAGGACGCCCGTTGGCCTCCTTGCCGAGAAACCCTTGGCCTCAGGACTTGGCAGCGGCGCTAAACCTGAAGGCACTAGAGAGGTCGGAGGCTACGGTCGCCGGATCCCACTGATGGGCGCTGTTGGCCGTGGAGGCGGGATCGTAGACCTTGAGAGCGCCATCGTCGCCGGGAGCCAAAAGCACCCAGTGGGCGGTGGCGCCTAGAGCCCCGCCGCTGGTCTGGGCTACCACGTATGCGTTGTCTTTGAGGGCATCGGCGAGCACAGAGACCTGGTTGCCGGCTTGAGAGGCTCCTTGCGTGCCGCTCTGAGCGCTGGAGCTATCGGAAGACTGCGAGGATTCGCCAGAGGTGGCGGAGGCGATATCCAGCGGCGTGATGGTGACGCCTAGGTCGGAGCTCTTCTCGGTAAAGAAAGAGGGATCGGTGCCTGAGTCCCCGGTGGCCTTGGAGGCATCGGCTGCCAGCTTGGCGATGGCGGCAGGGGAGAGGTCGGGGCTGCCGGTAAGGGCCATGATCGCCATAGAGGCGGCTACTGGGCCTGAACCTGCAGTGGCCATATAGCCGTCGCCGTAGCTGCGGTAGCCCCACTGAAGATCCCAATCAAACAGCTCGGGGACGGTGCCTGCGGTGAGGTCGCCGGTGTAGGCGGCGGGCTCTTGGGAGTCGGCGTCTTTGCCGGCGGTGGGCCAGTTGTAGACAAAGGAGACTGCGCCAGGCTCTGCCAGGGCAAGAGAAAGCAGGGACTCGGGATAGTTCTCTGGATGCTGAGCCAGCTCTTCGATTTGCTGGGCGCGGGCGAGGGCCTGGGAGTAGCCGGTTTTAAGGTCGTTGGGCATCTGCTCTGAGACTTGAGGGGCCTCAGGCGCGGCTTCTTGGGGATGCGAGCAGGAGGCCACCCAAAAGATGATAAGGACGATCACAATAAGGATGGCGGCGGCCAGCACGATGAAGTGAGGGTCTACGGCATTGATGCGCCCCCGGCGCCCCGCGAAGTTGATGGGGTGGCGCTGGAGCTGATAGCCGCTGGCGTTGCGCCGACGCTGGCTGGGGGTCTGCAGCCCGCGACCGTGGAGCTGCGGGGAGCCGGTGCGGCGGCGTTGGCGCGATCTGGAGGAATTGGTGTGCCTGAGCGGCGGACGCTCGCTTCCCAAATGTTGGTTCTCGTTCATAAATCCCCCTCGATACGTAATAGCGCGATGGTTCGAATAGAGCTCAATTAGATCCATGATAGCTTCTTTAGACAAGGGCTAAAAAATAGTCATGTTCTTGGGCTTCAGGAACCTGGTTGCTGCCGATAAAAACACCGATGGCCGAAGGATTTCTACCGTTGGCCGTGCCTCAATTGTTACGAAACAATCAATAGACAGCCATTAAGTGCATCAAAACTCTTTTGACAAGCCAAACTCTTTCTAAATCGCTCGGATTTCTCTTATGAGAGAGATGGGCCTTTCATACATCGTGATGCATGAAAGGTCTCCAGCACCAAAGGATTTGCGCGGAAAGGAGGAGCTCTTGGTTAAGGGACGCAACGATCGTCAAGACGCGATCCGCGAGATCGTGCGCAGCAAGAGCATCCGTACCCAGCGCGTGCTGGTCCAAGAGCTTGAGGCTGAGGGCTATGTATGCACTCAGGCTACCGTCTCTCGCGACATTGCAGACATGGGTTTGCGCAAGCTTCCTGAGGGCGTGTACGTGTTGGCTGAGGACCTCCATCTTCAGCGCATGGTTTCTGAGCTGGTTATCGGCGTGACCGCATCCAGCAGCTTGGTGCTGGTGAAAGCCCAGCCAGGCACTGCCTCTGGCATCGCTGCCGCCATCGATGCGGCAGATCTCCCAGAAGTGGTGGGAACCTTGGCGGGCAATGACACCATTTTGGTGGTGGCCACTTCCCCTGAGGCAGCTCAGGCCTTTGAGAAGCACATAGACAAGCTTCGCAACTTCCGATGATAGCGGCCATCCGGTGATGTGATCCCGGGTGTCCGCGCCCCAGACCCCAACCGCACTAGGGTATGGCGCCCTGGTGGGTTGGCCGCACCGTTGGTAGGTCCCAACGGGCGGGCAGTCCTCAAGCAACGACTTCAAAAACTACATAGTCGTCTTTCACAGCTTTATTTAAGGCTTGTGATTGTCTCGGATCTCGCGAAGGAGCTTCTCATGACTCACACTGCTACTGCCTCTACTGCCGCCCAGACCTCTGCCCCCAAGGGCAAAGTAGTGCTTGCCTATTCCGGCGGCTTGGACACCTCCTGTTTGATTCCTTGGCTTCAGGAACAAGGTTACGAGGTGGTGACTGCTATTGCTGCCTTGGGCCAGCCCGGTTCCTCCGACATCGACGCCATCGCCCAGAAGGCCATCTCGCTGGGTGCGGTGGCTTCCTATGCCATCGATATGCGTGAGGAATTCACTGAGGACGTCTGTGCCTGCGCCATCAAGGCCAATGCGCTTTATGAGAACAAGTACCCTTTGCTCTCCGCACTTTCGCGTCCGGTGATCTGCAAGCACATGGTAGACATCGCCCACAAGGAGGGCGCTGTGGCCATCGCCCATGGCTGCACCGGCAAGGGCAACGACCAGGTACGTTTCGAGCTGGAGTGCAAGGCGCTCGATCCCAATCTGGAGATCTTGGGCCCGGTGCGCGACTGGGACCTGCTCACCCGCTCCCAGGAGATCGAGTACTGTGCTGACCACGGTCTTTTTATCGAGGTCACCAAAGAGTCTCCCTACTCCATCGACGAGAACGTCTGGGGTCGCGCCATCGAGTGCGGCGTGCTGGAAAATCCCTGGAACGAGCCACCGGCAGACGTCTGGGTCATGACTGCGGATCCCCTCGAGGCGCCCGACCAGCCCGTTGACATTGTGATCTCCTTCGAGGCCGGCAAACCCTGCGCCCTCAACGGCGAAAATCTGGGCATGCTGGAGCTCATCACCAAGCTCAACCACATTGCCGGCGAGGCGGGTTTTGGCCGCATCGACATGATCGAAGACCGCGTCATCGGCATCAAGAGCCGCGAGTGCTACGAGCAGCCCGCCGCCCTCACCCTTATCAAGGCCCATCAAGCCCTGGAGAGCCTCTGCTTGCCTGGCGATGTGCTCAATACCAAGCTGGAGCTGGAGCATCAGTGGGCCAAGCAGGTCTATAGCGGCCTTTGGTACAGCCCCTTGAAAGACGCGTTGGACGCCTTCTTCGAGGCCACCCAAAAGACCGTCACCGGCGATGTGCGCTTGCGCCTTTACAAGGGTTCCTGCACGGTCATTGGCACCAAGTCTGCTCACTCCATGTACGACTTTGGTCTGGCCACCTATGACGAGGGCGACACCTACGACCGCACTGCCGCCAAGGGCTTCATGGATCTCTTTGGCCTGCCCAACAAGGTCTGGGCCCAGCGCTCGCTGGAGGAGCTGGCAGAGTCTGCAGATGCGACCGACGCCTTCCTGCACACCCCGCTGGTCTTGAGCGTCGAGGCTGCCGGGGCTCCCGCCCAGGTGAAGTCCTTCTCTTAAAAACCCACCCTACCTCTCGTCACAGGAGCGCAGGCTTTTGGTGCAGCGACTCGGGCCAAAAGCCTGCGCATCTGTCGTTAAGATTCCTTGCCGATACACGCCGCCATCCCAGATGGCGCCATGCCAGAAAGTAGGACCTATGAGCCAGACAGAGACCGCCTCAAACGCTGCGCCCTTATGGGGCGGTCGTTTCTCGGCAACGCCTGAAGGCGCCCTGGAGCTCTTTGGAGCCTCGTTGGGCTTTGACCAGCGGCTGTGGCCCTACGATATCGCCGGATCGCGCGCTCATGCCAAGATGCTGGGAGCCCAAGAGATCCTTTCTGCACAAGACGTGGATGCGATCCTTCAAGGGCTCGACCAGGTGGCCGCTGCCATCAAGGCAGGAGAACTCGCCTTTGACCCGGCTCAAGACGAAGACGTGCACATGGCGGTGGAACGGGAGCTCACAGCCAGGATCGGCGCTGCGGGAGGCAGGCTGCATACCGGCAGGTCGAGAAACGACCAGTCGGTCACAGACCTTCGCCTCTTTGCCAAGGATCAGGCGTGGGCGCTCTGGGAAGCCCTGGGCGCGCTGGCGGAGGCCTGCATTGCCAGGGCTCGGCAGGAGATGGGCGTGGTGATGCCCGGCTACACGCACCTGCAGCCGGCGCAGCCAGTGCTTTTCTCCCATCATCTTCTGGCCTATGGATGGATGTTTTTGCGGGATATGGAGCGCATGGCGCAGGCTGCGGCTGCAGCCGACAAGTCGCCTTTGGGAGCTGCAGCGCTGGCAGGCACCACCTACCCGCTGGACCGCTTCCAAACGGCCTCTGAGCTGGGCATGAGCGCGCCTATTCCCAACTCTATGGACGCAGTGGCAGACCGCGACTTTGCCGCAGATCTCATCTACGCCTGCTCCATGGCCCAGATGCACCTGTCGCGCCTCTGCGAGGAGCTGGTCGTCTGGTCTTCTGCCGAGTTTGGCTTCATCGAGATGGACGACGCCCACTCCACTGGCTCCTCCATCATGCCTCAAAAGAAAAACCCCGACTTTTGCGAGCTGGTGCGCGGCAAGACCGGCCGCGTCTATGGCGACCTCATGAGCCTGCTTACGGTGCTCAAAGGCCTGCCGCTCACCTACGACAAGGACCTTCAAGAGGACAAGGAGCCGCTCTTTGATGCTGTAGACACCGTGGCGGGATCGGTGGACGCCTGCTGCGGCATGATCGCCACCATGAAGGTGAAGCGCGACGCCATGGCTTCTGCCAGCCACGAGGGCTATATGGCCGCTACTGATCTAGCCGATTACCTGGTGGGGCAAGGCATGCCTTTCCGCGAGGCCCACGGGGTGGTGGGGCGCCTGGTGGCCGACTGCGTAGCGCAAGGCCTTACCCTCCAGCAGCTCACCTTAGACGAGCTGCGCAGCTATTCGCCCCTCTTCGACCAAGGGGCTCTGGAGGCAGTGAAGATCGACCAAGTGGTGGCCCAACGCACCACCTACGGAGGCACCGCTCCTGTCGCCGTGGAGCACCAGCTTCAAGAGATCCAGGAGGCGTTGGCCTCCCAGCGGCAGTCGCGCATCCAAGCCTCCTAACTGCTTCAACCTTTGGGGGCGCGGGTTTATCGGCAGCAAAAAGGGCTTCTTGGCAGGAATCGCTCCTTGCCGAGAAGCCCTTTGCTTTAGGGGTCGCGCGCGTGGGCGTAGACTCAAAGCCAGCGAAGTGCTGGGATGTTTAAGGGGTGGGTGCAGTTTGGCCTGCCTCGCCGCCACCTTGAGCGGCGCCGCCTGAGGTGTCGCCACCCTCTGTGCCACCTGTGCCCTCTGTGCCTTGGGACGGGGCAGGCGTTTGGGTCTCGGGCTGGGTTTGGGAGGCCTCGGGCTCGGTTTGGGTAGGTGCCTGCTCTTGTGGCTGCTGCTGTTGAGGGGTGCTCTGAGAGCGGCGGCTGGAGCTGCCCGAGCTCGAGGCGGTGCCGCGCGAGAACTCCCAAGAGCTGTTGGGTTTGTAGGCGGGCGCAGTTTCCTCGGTAAACTCTTGTCGAGGGGTGTCTCCCAAGTAGGCTTTCACAAAGTTGGCCCAGATGGGGCAGGAGCTGTTGGAGGGGTGGCCGTCGGACCCGTCAATGACCACGGTCTTGGAGGAGTCGGGATAGCCGGTCCATACCGCCACGGCGATCTGGGGCGTGTACCCGCAGAACCAGAGGTTGTCTGCGAGGTCTGTGGTGCCCGTCTTGCCGGCTATAGGCTGGTTGATGCCGTAGTTTTTGATGACGGAGGCAGTGGCGCCGGAGTTGGAGATGACGCCCTGGAGCACCTTGGTGGCAGCATAGACCACCGAGGGGTCCACCGCGGTGGTGGGGGAGTCCTTGTGCTCGTAGACCTTGTTGCCATTGCGATCCTCGATGCGGGTGATGGCCACCGCGTCGCGATGCTGGCCGTTGGCTGCGAGAGTCGCGTAGGCTTCTGCCATCTGCACCACGGGCACAGGGATGGTGCCCAGGGTAATGGAGTCGTAGGCAGGCAAGTCCTCGGTGACCCCCATGTCTTTGGCTGCCTGGGCGATCTTTTGGCCGCCGATGGCTTGGGCCACCTGCACATAGCCGGTGTTGGAGGAGAGCTCGGTGGCTCGAGCGAGCGAGATGTTGCCGTAGCTCACGCCGCCATAGTTTCTTACCTTCCAAGTGGAGGAAACGGTGAGGGGAGAGTTGCAATTGAGCAGCACGTCGGGGTTCACGCCTTCGCGAAGGGCCGCCACCAGGGTGAAGACCTTGAAGGTGGAACCCGGCTGGCGCAGGCCTTGGGTAGCCAGGTTCACCTGGCTTTTGGAAAAGTCGCTGCCGCCCACCATGGCCTTGATGTAGCCGGTGGAGGGGTCGATGGCCACCAGGGAGCTCTGAAGGCCCTCCTGGCCAATCTTTTGAAGCTGCTCGTTCACCGCATCCTCTGCCTGCTTTTGGGCGTCCGGATCGATGGTGGTGTAAACCTTGAGGCCACCCTTCATCACCGTGTCGCTGGAGAAATCCTGGGAAAGCAGCTCTTTGATGTATTGGGTCCAATAGGGATAGGTGCCCGTGTTGGACATGACGTTGGTGCCCAGATTGAGCTCCAGGGGGGTGTTCACCGCCTCGTCGTATTCCTCTTGGGAGATGTCGCCGGCCTCTTTCATGCGCCTGAGCACCAGGTTGCGACGCTCGATGGAGGCGTCGGGGTGCTGGGTGGGGTCATAGAGCGACGGCGAGTTGGGGATGCCTATGAGCAGGGCTGCCTGGGCCAACGTGAGGTCTTTGGCGCTCACGTTGAAGTAGGTTTTCGACGCGGCCTCGATGCCGTAGGCGCCCGAGCCGTAGTAGATGGTGTTGAGGTACATGTTAAGGATCTGGTCCTTGGAGTACTTCTTCTCCAGCTCGGTGGCGATGTAGGCCTCGCGCACCTTGCGTCGCAGGGTCTTGTCGAACTGCTCGTCAGAGAGGACGGTGTTTCGCACCAGCTGCTGGTCGATGGTGGAAGCGCCTTCGCTGCCTCCTAGAAGCGTCACCACCACGGCGCGGGCGATGCCTTGAGGGTCTACGCCGTTGTGCTGGTAGAAGCGAATGTCCTCGGTATCCACGGTGCCCTTCACCACATAGGGCGAGATCTCGTCCAAGGTGACGGCGCGACGGTTCTCCGCATAGTATTCAGCGATCACATTGCCTTGAGAGTCGAAGACCGTAGTGGGCTCAGAAACAAGGTAGGCGTCGTCAGACTCGAAGTCTGGAAGGTCTTTGAGCCAGTTGTCGACCACGGTTCCTAAGGAGAAGGCCAAGGCAATGGTGATGAGTACGATGAAGCCCAGAAGCCCCGCAATGCCAAAGCCAACGAAATGGGTCCTCGAGTGCCTGCGGGCACGTCGGGTCCTGATTCCCATAAAGGTCCTCCTTTACTTTACGTCCCTGTGCATTATCGGTCATGAAGGCACCGTTAGGTCTATGGGGCGCTCGATTCATCTCATTTATGAAATATCGTCACCGCTGTGATAAATAGCTGTAAGAGCGCCTGTTTAACCGGCAGTTACGAGGGCTGGCAACCTTTAGGCTCAAGCTCGCTTTTACCTATAGGGGCTTAGGCGGGAGTTGGGCAACCAGTGGCCAAAAACGTCTCCTTCTGGAATCTATAATAGATTGCCTGTTATCATTTTGTGCGAGAAGAGAACGCATTCTAGCGTGGGGGATAGCCTATGACGATATCAGTGAAGAAAATAAAGAAGCTCCTTTTGGGAGCCCTTTCTTTGGGAGCGGCACTGGTGCTTTTCGCTGCTCCTGTACCTGCTCTGGCAACCTGTGGCCCAGTGGCGCTGGACCCCGGCCATGGCGGCAACGACCCTGGTGCTTCATCAGGCAAATACGTTTTACTCGACAAGGAACTCGTTGAGAGCGATTTGACTTGGCAAGTTGCCCATTATTGCAAAGAGCGCTTAGATCAACTTGGAATCCCCAACTTTATCGTCAAAGAAAAGTGGGAATCACTTTCACGCATTCAGCGTTGGCAGCGGGCCAAGGCAAAAGATGCGCGTGTACTTATCTCCTTTCATATGAATGCTGCTGACGGCATTCCTTCAGCCAATGGTTCCGAGGTGCTCTGTTGCAACTTCTCTACGTGGAACCAGTTCACCAACCGCGAGAGCCGCGCCTTTGGCTCGGACCTGCTCAAGCGCTTTCAGGAGATGGGCTTTTACAATCGCGGCAACAAGTTCAACACGGGCACCGGCACTTACCCCGACGGCTCTGCGGCAGACTCCATGGGCATCAACTATTACCCGCGCCTGGACGGTACTACTGGCCTTATCATTGAGCACGGGTTTTTAACCAACCAGCATGATGCCGGGCTTCTGAATAACCCAGAGGTGCTCAAGCAGATGGGTTATGCAGACGCCGAGGCCATCGCAAAGCAGTGGCCCAACAGCTATGTGAAGCCTGCCGCCTCGGTGCGTCCCAGCAGGGCCCACTGGGCCCAAGACGCCAAGGGTTGGAAGTACATCCTCTCTGACGGCTCGGCTGCCACCAGCTGCTGGCAAAAGATCAATGGTAAGTGGTATCGCTTTGGCGCGGACGGTTACATGCTCTCCGGCGAGATCGCGCTGGGCGGCGCTCACTATTTACTGGGTGGCCCGAGCGACGGCGCCATGGTTACTGGCTGGGTCTGGCGAAACGGCGCCTGGTATTACTACGGCGGTCCTGACGACGGCGCCATGAAGACTGGCTGGGCCTATGAAGGCGGCTGGTATTACCTGGGCAATGACGGCCGTATGCGCACCGGTTGGGTGCGGGTGGACTCCGTCTGGTACTGGCTCAACGGCTCTGGCCGCATGGCTACCGGCTGGCTCAGCCTGGGCGGCACCTGGTACTGGCTGGATCTCAATAGCGGCGCGATGGCTGAGAACGGTACTGCGGTATGCCACGGCGTACGTTCGCTCTTCAATGGCTCGGGCGCATGGATCTCTGGCTCTGGCTGGCGTCAGCTGGGCGATCGCTGGTTCTATCTCTCTGGCGATCGCGTGGCTACCGGCTGGCTCAACCTGGGTGGCGCCTGGTACTGGCTGGCTGGCGACGGCGCTATGGCTACCGGCTGGACTGCGGTTGGCGGTAGCTGGTATTACCTAGGCAGCCAGGGCGACGGCGCCATGAAGACCGGCTGGATCTGGGTGGACAACAAGTGGTACTACTGCAACGGCTCCGGCGCCATGCTCACCGGTTGGCAGTGGATCGGCAATGCCTGGTATCTCCTGGGTTCCGACGGCGCCATGCTCACTGGCTGGCAGCGCATCGACAACAAGACCTACTACCTCGATGGCTCTGGAGCCATGCTCACCGGAAAGCAGACCATCGACGGTAAGAACTACGAGTTCAACAGCTCCGGCGTGCTCCTGAACGACCCCAATCAGCGGATAGGTTGGTTCAAAGAGCCCAATGGCCAGTGGCGTTACTACGATTCCAAGGGGAACATGCTCACCGGCTGGCAAACCATCAACGGCGCTCGCTACTATCTGGGCACTAACGGCATCATGGTCACTGGCCGCCAGACCATCGACGGAGCCGCCTATGTGTTTGACAATGACGGCAAGGCCATCAATGGCTGGTACAACGCCTCTTTGCAACCTTCCAACTCCTCAGTCTCTGGCTCGAAGGTCCATTACTATGAGGGCGGCAAGGAGACCTACACCCGTCCCGGCAATACCCCGGTCATGGGCGCGTCTGCGATGAGCAAGGATGCCTTTGTGAAGGCCTTCGCTGCAAAGATCCAGGCTAACTACCCGCAGATCTACCGCAATGATGCCAAATACGGGGCACAGACTCCCGAGGCCTTTGCCCAGGCAACTTGGGACGCAGCCGAGAAGGAAGGCGTGCGCCCCGAGGTGCTCGCAGCTCAGGTTGGCAATGAGACCGGTTGGCTCAAGTTTGGCGGCATCGTCAATGCGAATCAGTGCAACTTTGGCGGTCTTGGCGCCCTGGATGGCAATGCCAACGGCAATGCTCCCACCTTCGCCAACGTGCAAGAAGGCCTCTTGGCCCAAGCGCAGCATCTCAAGGCCTACTCTTCCAAAGAGGCGCTTGCCCAGCCCTGCGTGGATCCTCGATTCCACGTCATCGCAAACCGCGGCATCGCACCCTACCTGGAGGATTACGGCGCCGACGGCCATGGCGGGCTGGTATGGGCGAGCAATCGTCTCTATGGGCGCGATCTGCTGGCAGCCATGAAGGCTATCACCGGCTAACCAGCACCTTCGGGTAAGGAAGGGCTGCCAAACCGAAAAGCCAAGGGTTTCTCGGCAGCCATAAAGAATGCACGACCTTTTAGACGGGCCTTTTGCCTTAAGGGCGAAGGGCCCGTTTGGGGTAGGATGGACAGACGCAAAGGCTGCCCCGCAAGAGGGGTTTTACAAGATGTCGTGGGATGCTGCGGCTAAGGAGGGACTATGCTCGGCGTTGAGGAGCAGATGAAAGTCATCGAGTCTGGCGCGATGCAGATCGTGCCGCAAGAAGAGCTCAAGAAGAAGCTGGCCAAGGGCACGCCGCTCAATATCAAGCTGGGCGTGGATCCTACCAGCCCCGACCTTCACCTGGGCCATGCGGTGCCCCTGCGCAAGATGCGCCAGTTCCAGGATTTGGGCCATAACGTCACCCTCATCATCGGCAACGGCACGGCGCTCATCGGCGACCCCTCCGGTCGCGATTCCACCCGGCCGCCTCTCACGGAGGAGCAGGTGGAGGCCAATGCCAAGACCTATGTCGAGCAGGCTATGAAGATCTTGGATCCTGAGAAGACCACCATCGTGCACAACGGCGACTGGATCAAGCCGCTTACCCTCCAAGACATGCTGGGCCTCATGTCGCAGTTCACCGTGGCGCGCATCTTGGAGCGCGAGGACTTCTCCAACCGTTACCAAAACCATCTGCCCATCGCCCTGCACGAGTTCATCTACCCGGTGCTTCAAGCTTACGACTCGGTGATGATCAACGCCGATCTGGAGATGGGCGGCAACGACCAGATCTTCAACCTTCTGGCCGGCCGCGACCTCATGGAGAAGCGCGGCATGGAGCCCCAGGTGGCCCTTACCATGCCGCTTTTGGAGGGCACTGACGGCCATAAGAAGATGTCCAAGTCCTACGGCAATTACGTGGGCCTCACCGATGAGCCTGCAGACATGTACGGCAAGGTCATGTCCATTCCCGACGAGCTTCTGGGCCGCTACTACCGTCTGGCCTCCACCCTGCCGGTCGAGGAGGTGGACGCCATAGATGCCTCTCTGGCCGAGGGCACCGCAGACCCTTATGCCTTGAAGCGCCGGCTGGCTGCCAATATCGTGGAGCTCTACCACGGCGCGCAGGCAGCGCAAGATGCCGCTGCGGCCTTCGACGCCCTCTTCAAGGAGCACCAGCGCCCCCACGCCCCTGAAGTGGCCTGTGAGCTCACCGTCAACGACGAGGGCAAAGTCTACCTGCCTGCGCTGCTGGCCCAGGTGGGCCTGGCCAAGAGTGCAGGGGAGGGACGTCGCCTCATCGACGGCGGCGGCGTGCGCGTGAACGACGAGCCCTTGGCCCCAAAGACCTACAACCTTGACCCCTCCCAGGTGGAAGGCGCCTTTATCCAGGTGGGAAAGCGCAGGGCGGTCCAGCTTGTCTAAGGCATCCGCTTCCCAGACATCTTCTCCCCAGGCGCCTATGGATGCAAAGAAACCCGTACCCTTGCCGCAGGATCTCGTCTGCGAGCTGCTCGCTCCAGCCGGAGGTCCTGCGGCCTTTAGGGCAGCTTTGGCAGGTGGGGCTGATGCCATCTACTGCGGGCTTGGCAACGACTTCAACGCTCGCCGTGGGGCAGACAACTTTGATGACGCCTCCTTTCAGGAGGCATGTCAAGAGGCCCATGTGGCAGGAGCTCGCGTCTTTGTGGCCATGAACGTGCTTGTGACAGACGACGAGATGCCTGCTGCCCTGGCGCTGGCCGCCCGTGCCGTGCGGCTGGGCGCCGATGCCCTCATCATTCAAGACTGGGGGCTGGCGGCTGAGGTGGCCAGGCGCTTCCCCCAGGTAGAAGTCCATGTGTCTACCCAAGCGAACATCCAAGATCCCCGAGGGGTCCAGTGGTGCGCTGCCCAGGGCTATGAACGGGTGACGCTCTCTCGCGAGCTCTCCCTAGAAGAGATTGCAGCCTGCTGCGCCACCGGTGTAGAGTGCGAAGTCTTTGGCCATGGCGCTCTTTGTTTTTGCTATTCGGGCCTCTGCTCTATGAGCGCTCTGAGGGGATCTCGTTCGGCCAACCGAGGCCTTTGCGCCCAGCCTTGCCGACTGCCCCATGAGCTCTATAGCGCCCAGGGCAAAAGGCTGGGCCCGGTGGCCTGGGAGCGCGGCCTTTGTCCCAAAGACGCCTTAAGCCTGGATCATCTGGGCGAGCTGGTCTTAATGGGCGTGGGCTCCCTCAAGGTCGAGGGACGCATGAAAGCGCCCGACTATGTGCTTGCGGTGGTAAGCGCCTATAGGTCTGCACTGGACCGCATAGCCCGCGTGCGTTCTCGCGAGTTGGATCCAGAAGCGCGCGACTCGTTGTTCCGCCAGCTCAAGCGCGCCTTTAATCGCGACTTCACCGACGGCTACCTTCTGGGGATATCCGACAACTCCCTCATGAGCTACGAGCGGTCCAACAACAGGGGAGAGCTGGTAGGCCATGTGGTGCGTGCCCAGGGTCATGAGGCTGCCATCTATACCCAGGCTCCTTTGGGCAAGGGCGATCTGCTAGAGCTTCGCCCCAAGGACCATCCTGAGGCCTTCCTCACCACTAATGCGCCTCGGGACGTGGAGGCAGATAGCCAGGTGGTGTGCGGCGTCAAGCGCCCGGTGCCTGCAGGCACTCCCGTGCGCCTGTTGCGCAGCCAAGAAGCCATCGTGGCGGCCGAGCGCCTGCAGTCCGCTCCCTATCCAGCCAAGCGTCCAGTGTCCATGCACATTGTTTGCAAGCTGGGCCAGCCGCTCTCCATCCAGCTCTGCGCGTTGCCCAGGCGGGACGCCCCGGCGGTAGCGGTGAGCGTCCAGGGCCCTGTGGTTGAGGCCGCGCGCACCAAAGCGGTCACCGCCCAAGACCTCCAAGAGCACGCAGGCCGTCTAGGGCAGAGCCCCTTTGTGGCTGCTTCAATCACTGTAGATATTGATGAGGGCTGCGGCTTGGGCTTCTCGGCAGTCCATAGGCTCAGGAGCCAGGCTGCCGACGCCCTCGAGGAGGCCATCTGCGCCCCCTATGAGAAGCGGGTGGGCGAGGTGGCTGCGCCTCCCAGTTGGAAGCAGTGGTGCGAGCAGGCGGCTTCCTGGCGCAAAGATGCAGGCCTTGCTTTAGGAAGGCCAGGCCCCAAGGGCGAGGCCGCGCTGCGCCAGGCCGCTCAAGAGGCCCAGGTCTGCTGCGTGGTCTCCACTCCGGAGGGCGCCCAAGCTGCGCTGGCGGCCGGTGCAACCCGTCTCTATGCGCCGGCCGACGCCCTGGCTCAGGGGGGATTTCCCCAAGAAACCATCCCTTGGCTGGATGAGGTGTGCCGTCTCAAGGATCACGGGCGCCTGGACCGCTGGGTGGTGCCAGAGGCGCCCTGCGCGGTGGGTTCCATGAGCGAGTTCGCTTTGGCGCAGCAGCGCGGGGCCGCCCCGGAGATCCGACCCTGCATAGGGGTGTCCAACCGCGCTTGTGTCACCGCCCTTGAGAAGGCGGGCGCTTCTGGCTTTTGGCTCTCTCACGAGCTCGCTGTCGCCCAGATGGCGCCGGTATGCGCGGCCACCTCGCTTCCCTGCGGGCTGGTGGTCTACGGTCAGGAGAGAGCGATGACCTCGGAGCATTGCGTGCTCCAGATGGCCGACGCCTGCTCGGGCCATTGCGATACCTGCGGCCTTCGCGCCCAGAAGCTCTACCTCAAGAACATCGATGGCCGCGCGCTGCCGGTCACCACCGACCTTCAGGGCCGCTCCCGCATCTATTGGGACCAGCCGCTGGATGCGGTCCCCAAGCTGCGCGAGCTTCTGGGTGCAGGGCTCACTCGCTTTATGGTGGACGCCACCCTTTTAGATGCCCAGAAAACCGCGGCCTCGGTGTCTCGCCTTCGCGAGGCCTTGGAGGCGGTGGCAACCGGTGCACCTCTGCCTGCCCCGGAAGCCGGGTCTAGCTTGGGCCATCTGTTCTCTCCGGTAGAGTAAGGGCTGCCGCCGCAATGCCGCTTTCGGCTTGAGGCCCTTTTTTCTGCCGGCCGTGAATAAGAGGTGGCGATGGAAGGGCTTCTCGGCAGCTTTTGAGAGTTGCCAAGACCCTGTGGGTATGGTGAGGGAAGGTGGGTTTGCATGGGTTCATGGTGCATACTTGCCAAAGGCAGCTTTCAGGCTGCGACTTGACATACGATCGCTCTTGGAGTTTCGAGAGCTGGAAAGGAGCCACTCATGGCTGTGGATGAAGAGCTGTTGGAGCGTGTGCTCGACGCGGTGCGCCCGAGCCTTCAGGCAGACGGCGGCGACTGCGAGTTGGTGGCCGTCGATGACGATGGCGTGGTTTCGCTGGAGCTTACCGGCGCCTGCGCTGGGTGCGCACTCTCTAACATGACCCTGTCGATGGGCATCGAGCGTGTGCTTAAAGAGCATGTGCCTGGCGTGACTGCGGTCCGTGCAGTCTAGGCGCCCGCGCACTTTCGCGGCGCGCAAGGGACGTCTTGTGAAAAGTCACGTATTGGCAGGTTGTTAGAGGAGGCGGCGTGCTCTCACGCACCGATCCCAAGCGCGCACCGTTGTCGGTGAAGCGCAATATGGTGTGGAACAGCGTTGGCTCCTTTGGCAACCTGCTCTGTGCCTGGCTCATCACGGTGTTCGTGATGCGGCTTTCGGCTACCTACGACGCTCCAGGCGTCTATTCTTACGTGGTGTCTGTCTATGCGATCTTCTCGTCTTTGGTGGACTACCGCCTCTACATGTATCAAATTGGCGATCTTCACGGCGAGAACAGCCTGGGCGAGTATTTTGCGCTGCGACTCATCACCTCGGGGATCGCTCTGGTGCTCATCGCCGTTTACTCGCTGGCTACCAGCGCCCCAGACCTTTTGATCCCCATCGTTTTCTATTCGCTCTACAAGATCGCGGGCACCATCCTAGATTGTTTTCACGCCTTGGAGCAGCGAGAAAAGCGCATGGACTACATTGGCATCTCCTACGCCATCCAAGGCGTGGTGTCGCTGGCGGCCTTTGTGGCGGTCTTTGCTGCTACCCAAAACCTCTCGCTTACCCTGTTCGCCATGTTTGTGGTCACGGTAATAGTGGGCATCGTCTACGACTTGCCTCGAGTGCGCTACTTCGAGGAGTTCAAACCTCGTATTAGCACCGCTAAAGCCAGAGAGCTTCTGGTGCGTTGCGCCCCGGCGGTGTTGGCGTTTATGGCTATCTCGGGTGCCACCTCGATCCCTCGCCAGTACCTCATGAACGCTCAAGGTGAAGCTGCGCTTGGCGTGTATGGAACCATGGTAGCACCGGTGGCTATCGTGCAAACCGGTGCAGGCTTTGTGTACAACCCGCTTCTGACCTACTTCAAAGAGATCTATGAGCGTCGCGATCGCCGCTCCTTTATAAAGCTCATGGGACTCACCCTGGCAGCCATCGTGGTCATTGGCATCCTATGCCTCATTGGCGTGCAGCTTTTGGGCGCGTTTCTCTACGGGCTCATCTATGGCGATCGCATTTTGGAATACCTCTATCTGCTGCCGCCTATGGTAATCGCTGCGTTGGCCATTGCCTATATGGGCTTTCTCAACAGCCTTGAAACTGTGTTCTACGATTTCAAGTCCACCTTTGTGGGCGGCGTGGTGGCTCTGGCAGCGGCTCTGGTCACCATGGTGCCCCTGGTGAACGTCTTTGGGCTCAATGGCGTCACCTACTGTTCCATCATCTCATCGCTGGCTTCTACCTTAGTGATGCTGGGTTTCTTAGCCCACGAGCTCAAAGGGCACTTTGCCTCCGACGACAGCCTGACTCACTTGGAGGCGGCCCTTTCAGAGGCGCCGTCAGAGCCAGAGGCTCCTTTGCACCCCAAGGATTGCAGCTCCAAGGAGGATTGCGGCTCCAAAGCAGTCAAATACTCCAAAGAGTGCGAAGAGCCTATTGAGAGGTAGGGCTTAAGGAGGGCAGCGGTTTCTCGGTAAGGTAGGCTTAAGAGGTTAGCTAGGCGAGGATGCAAGGAAAGGTGGAGTCATGGTCCTCTCGGATCGAGACATCAAGCGCGAGATGGAGCAGGGACGCATCGTGATCGAGCCACTCCAGATCAAAGATGTGCAGCCGGCTTCTGTGGATGTGCGCTTAGGATCCAACTTTCGCATCTTTCGCAATTCCATTCATACCTATATCGACCCGCTCACAGAGCAGCCAGACCTCACCGAGGAGGTAGTGGTTCCTGAGGGCGAGGCCTTCATCTTGCATCCAGGCCAGTTTGCGCTGGGCACCACTTTAGAGCGCATCGCCCTGCCAGACGACATCTTGGGAAAGCTTGAGGGCAAGTCTACACTGGGCCGTCTGGGTCTCATGATCCACTCCACCGCAGGCTATGTGGATCCCGGCTGGGACGGCGAGCTCACGCTTGAGCTTTCCAATGTGGCTACGCTGCCCATCATGCTTCATCCAGGCATGCGCATAGGCCAGCTCTCCTTTGAGCGCATGAGCTCCCCGGTGGAGCGCCCCTATGGCTCGGCGCAGTTAGGAAGCCATTACCAAGGGCAAAAGGGAGCCACGGCTTCTCACGTGCTTACTGACTAACAGGCCGCCCAGATTTAGGCCACTACTACACATAATGTTTGGCTGCCCTCGCCCTTTTGTGGCGAGGGCAGCTCTGTTTAGAGAAGTCGGAGCTCTTCGCGAGCTCGGCGAACCAGTTCTAAAGGCCATGAAACCTAAAGACACCCTTGCATGGGCTGAGACAAATAGTGCGAGTCGTGATAGAGTCTTTTGTCTGTAGCTAAACTGAACTATATGTATTTGAATAACTAGGTATTCAAAGCAAAGAAATACCTAGGTTTACAGGAAACCATTACACGATTACCAAGGTAAACCCTGGGTGCCCCAGGTGTGAAGGAGTTTGAAAGATGATGTGCTCTGCCCGCAAGCGCGTTCTGGTGGCATTGGCGGTGGCGTGGGGGCTTTGCTGCTGTCTTGCTGTGCCGTCTCGAGTGTGGGCAGCTCCAGCCGTCACGTCGCCTGTCAACTCCACGGCGCGAGTCCACGTGCTCTCCTTTGGCTTCACCGACGCCATCTTGCTGGAGAGCGACGGTCGCTTTGGTCTGGTGGATGCCGGAGAGGACAACGACTACCCGTCTGGCGCAGATCCTCGCTATCCGTTGCGCGAGGGCATCACCCGTGGGGGAGGGGTAACCGACAAGCTCTTTGCCTACATGAAGGCCATGGGTGTCACCAGCGAGAACTTCGAGTTCCTTGTGTGCACCCACCCCCACAGCGACCACATTGGCGGCGCCGACGAGGTTATCGAGGAGTTCAAGCCTCAGCGCGTCTACCTCATGCCCTATAAAGATTCCTATATCTTAGAGCCCTCCCGCCTCTGGGACAACCAGTATGTCTACGACCGCACGGTAGCCGCAGCGCTGGCAAATGGCGCCACGCTCATCCAGGGCTTCGACACCTCTGCCCCCGTGGATCCCGGCCGTCTGGAAGAGGCTCCAGAAGATCCCGCTCCCACTGATCCCGTGGATCCTCAGGACCCTGCAGATCCCGAGAAACCCGCACAACCCGATACCACGGACCCTTCTCAGCAGCCCACCGATACCCCAGAGTCCCCTGTAGCTTCTGAGCCTTCTGCTACCGAGAAGAGCGTCTCCGCTCCTGTAGCGGGCGATCCTGTGGCGTTGGACGCCCAAGAGATGGTAGAGGCCGTGGCTCCTCAGGCGGCTCCGGAGACCGTGCAAGAAGACGAGGCGGCAGGCGCCTCCAAGCCTCAGGTCATTTCCCCCGCCCCGGAAGGCGCGAAGGGATCCTATGTGGGCAATCCCCAGTTCAAGCTGGGCTCTATGGATGTCTCTATTTATAATTACGATACTGACTACTTCACCCATCCTAAGTACGATGCCAATGAGTTCTCGCTGGGCGTCTTGGTCGAGGCCAACTCCCATAAGGCCTTTTTGGCAGGAGACATTGGAAACCTGGATGGCGATGAGGACCGCTTGGCCAAAGAGCTGAGCAAGGTAGACTTGCTCAAGCTGGGACATCATGGTCTGGAGGGCTCTAACTCCCGCCGCTACCTCAACTCCCTGTCGCCTCGCACTCTGGTGATGACCTCGGAGCTCTCTTCTGGGGTGCCGTCTCAAGATGTGCTGGACTACACCAAAGACTCCGAGGCGCGACTCATCGATGCGGTGCATCAGGCAGAGCTCAACCGAGCTGCCACAGTGGTGGATTTCTCCTACGGCAAGATATCCTACAACGTTCCCGAGACCGGGGAAGTCCGCTATCTCTGGCGCGAGAACTCCCCGCACTATATACGCTTTGAGGACGGCTACCTCAAAAAAGCCACCGAGTGGAATCAGGCTCGCTGGGGCGATTGGTATCACTTCAACCGCTCTCCCTACGCCCAGGAAGGCACTTGGTATCGCGAAGGAACTTACTTTTTCTACCTTATGCCTGACGGCGCCATGGCCAAGGACGGCGTGGTGATCGTGGAGGGCAAGACCTATCTCTTTGATGACGAGGGTCATATGATGAGCCTGCCTCAAGGATGGTCCTTTGTAGAGGGAGCCTGGCGCTATGGCATGAGCGACGGCACGGTGAAAACCGGCTGGCTCAACGAGCATGGCACCTGGTACTACTTGGATCCCAAAACCTGCGCTATGGCCCAGGGGTGGGAACAGGTGAACGGTACCTGGTATTATCTTGCCCCCGGCTCTGGTGCCATGAGGACCGGATGGCTTGACCTGGGAGGTACCTGGTATTACCTGCAAGGCTCCGGCGCCATGGCCCAAGGCTGGCTTTTCGATCGGGGAAGCTGGTACTATCTCGCTCCCGGCTCAGGCGCCATGGCTCGTGGTTGGGCGCAGGCAGACAACGCGTGGTACTACCTCTCTGGATCAGGCGCCATGGTCACCGGGTGGCTCAACCTTGGAGGCACCTGGTACTACCTCGCTCCTGGATCGGGAGCCATGGTCACCGGGTGGCTCAACCTTGGAGGCACCTGGTATTACCTCACAAGTTCCGGCGCCATGGCTCGTGGTTGGGTGCAGGTGGACAACACGTGGTATTACCTTCGCGGATCAGGCGCCATGGCCACTGGCTGGATCCAGCTGGGTGCAACCTGGTACTATCTCGCCCCCGAATCAGGTGCCATGGTCACAGGCAGCCATGTTATCGACGGCACCCAGTACAGTTTTAACGGTTCTGGGGCGTGGGTGGCCTAAATGGCGGTCCTGCTCAAAATGAGCCTCTAAATCCACTACGCTACTCAGGCAGCTCGCTTTCTTGGGTTGCCTGAGTCTTTCTATCGACGTGTCTTTTGCAATAAGGAGCGCCATGCTAAACGAGATCTACCACTCCTTAGACCCGGTGGCCTTCACCATCGGCCCTCTGGCCGTGCGCTGGTATGGACTGGCTTACTTGGCCGCATTCCTGCTAGGAGGCCTCCTGGTGGGCAAGATCTCCCGCCACTGGAAGCTGGGTTTGTCGGCAGACGACATCATGACAGTGGTGGTAGGCATCGCTTTAGGAGCGGTCATTGGCGGAAGGCTTGGCTATTGCCTCTTCTATGGCGACGGCTACTACCTGGCCCACCCTCTAAAGATCTTGGCCACCTATGAGGGCGGCATGAGCTTTCATGGGGGCTTGGTGGGCGCTATTATCGGCGGCTGCATTGCAGCGAGGCCAGTGCATGTGTCGGCGTTGACCTTCTGCGATCTGGGCGTCATCGTGACCCCCATCGGCCTCTTCTTTGGCCGTTTGGCCAACTTTGTGAACGGCGAGCTCTGGGGAAAGCCCACCGATCTTCCCTGGGGCGTGGTCTTCGAAGCCGGCGGAGCGGCCCGCCACCCCTCCCAGCTCTACGAGGCGCTCCTCGAGGGCGTGGTGATGTTCGTGATCCTCTACAGCCTGTCGCGCAAGCTGCCGCCTAGGCCTCAGGGCACCTTCACAGGCCTGTTCTTGCTTCTCTACGGCGTCTTTCGCATCCTCATCGAGTTTGTGCGCGTCCCCGACGCCCAGCTGGGCTACCTCTTTGGTCCCATCACCATGGGCCAGGTGCTCTCGCTGCCTCTGGTGATCATCGGCGCCCTTATCCTCTATTGGGCTCACAAAACCCAGCGCCCTCAGATTGGCCACACCTATATGGTGACTGCCGGGGTGGACCGGGAGCTGCCTCACGAGCCCGCCGACGACATCGATGTGCCTCCGGTAGCAGGCCCCGCTTCTCGTCCAGAGGATTCTCCCAAGGCTCCAGATGCCTCCGCTGCCGAGAAACCCTCCCATCGCCGTCAGGGGCAACCCTAAGGGCTGCGAGCATCACGCATATCGATGTCCCTTGCTGTCTGGGGATATTGCGTGGCGGGCAACAGATGCCAAGGTGGAGGGTACAGGTGACTCTGTAACAGAGCGGGCTGTTCTGCTGCGCGCAGGGCGGCCCTCTTTTTTAGGAGGCGCCATGCACCATCGAGGTATCTGTCATAAGAGTCTGGGAGCAGCAGGGCTTTTACTGGTGGCAATGGCGGTGGTTCTCGGCTTGGGGCTCATGCCTGTCAAGGCGACAGCCCAGCAAGCCTCTGACCAAGCCATAGCAGAGACCTCGCAAGCTCAGGATCGCCTGATGACGGCAGCCCCGGTAAATCCGCTGGATTGTTTCGATGTGACGGCCACGGTTTCTCTTTCGGGCGGCTCTTTAGAGGCAGGGGAGTTCACCTTCAGGCTCACAGACTCTACCGGATCGGCGATGCAGGTTGCCAACCAGCACAGCGATCTCACTGGCCAAAATAATTATGTGAATTTTGAGATCCCTTATGGGCAGGTGGGCACGCGCACCTATAGGCTTGCCCAAGAGAACAACCCTCGCTATCGCTGCGATGCCACGGTGTACGAGGTCACGGTCACTGTGACCCAGGATATGCTGGGCAACAAAGGCGCCAGCGTGACCTATAGCACGGGCGGCAAGACCGTGTCTCAGGCTGCTTTTTCCAACGGCCCGCTGCCTCCTCCTTCGGGCCAGTGGGTTCATGAGGATGGCGTCACTCGGTATCGCACCCCTCAGGGTGCCTATGCATCTGGTTGGTGCACCATTGACGGCCAGACCTATTACTTTGATACTTCGGGCGACCATGGGCGCAGGACAGGCTGGTTGCAGCAGGCCGGCACTTGGTACTTCTTGAGCCCTGCAGACGGTCATAGGGAGACCGGCTGGATTAAAGAGGGCGGCGCCTGGTATTACCTCAACCCTTCCACCGGCGCCATGGCCACCGGTTGGGCGTGGGTCAACGGCGCGTGGTACTACCTCAAAGGCTCGGGCGCCATGGCTGCCGGTTGGGTATTCACGGGCAGCCAGTGGTACTTCCTGCGCTCTACGGGAGCCATGGCCACAGGTTGGATTTGGACAGGTGGCGCCTGGTATTATCTGGCGCCTGGAGACGGCCATATGTATCGGGGATGGGGCTTCATCAATGGCAGCTGGTACTTTTGCGATCGCTCCAGCGGCGCCATGAAGACCGGCTGGATTTGGGACGGGGCCTGGTATTACCTCTACAGCTCCGGCGCCATGGCTCATAACACCACTATTGGAGGCTATAGGCTCGATTCCAGCGGAGCCTGGGTCTAATCTAGCTATCCTTTAGGGCCTTTTTATCTTTGCGAGGCGTTAAGGGTGTGGATTTCTGGAGGCCCAGAGGCACCGTGTATCATTAGGCCCTGTGAGGGGCTCGTTCCAAGGCGGGCCTGTCGTATCTAAAGAAAGCACAGTGTTTATGGATGCAGCCCAGGCTCATCAAGCTTTAGTAGAAGAACTAGCCCGCAGGACCCATACCAAAGCCGCAGATTGGTACTTGGTATTCAAAGCGCGTTATGGCTTAGAGGAGATCTTTCAAGCTGTTAAAGCCGTCCATGGTTCGGGAGCTGTGGCTACCCAGCTGTTTACCTGCTGCACTGCGGTGGCGCCCATCGTGGCGGCCGGGCTCACCCCTGTCTATGGCGACATAGAGGCGGCAACCCTGACGCTGGATCCTTCCAGGCTTCCTCAGCCTGCCATGCCTTTGCGGGCGGTGGTGCTCCAGCACACCTTTGGCATCATCGACGACCGCTCCTCGACCCAGTTGGCCGAACGAGCCCATCAAGCTGGTGCGCTGCTGGTGGAAGACAGCGCTCACTGCGCCTGTCGCATGGCTCTGGATGAGGATGGCTGTCCGGTGGCAGATGTCTCGGTGCACTCCTTTGGTGCCGAGAAGATGCTGCGCACCTCTTTTGGCGGGGCCGTCTGGATCAATCCGCGCTCGCCTTTCAAAGAGGTGCTTGAGCCTTTGGCATCGTCCCTGTCTCAATTGCCTCCTCTCGCGCCAAAGCTGGAAAAAGCCACTCGTCGCTACCTCAATCAAAACCGAGTGCTCAACCGTTTGCCGCGATCGCTGGCACGCTCGCTCAGGGCTTCTTGGGCGGCTTCTGGCGCCCTTGAGCCGGCGGTGGCTGCTGCAGAGCAGGAAGGAGAGCTGCCTCACCGTCCCATGGCGCCCAGCCCTTGGATCTGCGAGCGCGTGCTCTCTGAGCTTTCGCGCCTCGATGAGAATTGGCAGGCTCGCGAAGCGGTGGTGACCCGTTATTGCGAGCTTTTTGAGGGTCAGGTGGACTATCCTGCCGGCCAAGGGGCAACCCCGGCACAGCCGTTGCTGCGTTTTGGACTCATTGCTCCTTCTACCAGCGCTTCCGAGGCGGCCATCGCAGCGGTGCGCTCCTTGGGATACTTGGCAGAAGATTGGTATCGCCCTTCGCTTTATCCCGGCGCTCTGGATCCCAAGGCGTTCTGCGTGCCTCGAGATCTCAGTATACTGCCGGTGTGCGATGCGGTGACTGCAGGTACCATAGCCCTTCCCACCGAGCTTCCCCTAGAGGCGCTGGAGAGCGTGGCCCAGGCAGTCAAGGAAGCCCTTAAAAACTAGGGACGCCTTGGGGGATGGGTTTCTCGGCACGGTTTGTGCCCGTCAGCTTCCGTAAACGACGGCGGCGCGCCAAGAGCAAAGCCCGCTGCCTTTGGTAAGGATAAGGATTTTCATGGTGTATCCAGGCATGATCTCAGAGCAAGAGCTCGCTCAAAAGCTGCAGCCGGTGTGTTTGGGCGGCGATATCTTGGGCTATTCCTATGTGCGGTCGTTTCATGAGCGCTATGGAGTCAACCCCATCATCCTGTCTGGGGTCAATGTGCAGGTGACCTCGGCGTCGCGCTTCTGCGACTATCGCATCCTGGAGGACATGGGCAACGAAGACGTGCTTATGGGGGCCCTGCGCGAGCTGGGAGAAGAGCTGGCTTCCCGGGGCAAGGTGGGCCTTGTGCTGGGCTCTGCCGACTGGCATGCCCGCCTTTTGGCTCATCACAAAGACGAGCTTTCCCAGTGGTATTACGTGCCCTATATCGACGCTTCTTTGATGGACGAGATATGCCAAAAGGACCGCTTTTATGCCATCTGCGAAGATCTGGGCATCGCCTATCCCAAAACCTGGACGGTCTCTGTGGCAGAGGCCCAGGCACTTGATCCTGCTACTTTGCCATTTCCGCTCATCGTGAAGCCGGCTCACTCGGCCTCCTATGACCAGCTGGTCTTTGAGGGCAAAGAAAAGGTCTATACCGTTGAGAATCCCGGTCAGCTGACCCGGGTGCTGGGCATCTTGGCCGCCTCTCCCTATGAGGGCCATCTGGTGCTCCAAGACTTCATCCCCGGAGGCGATGATGCCATCCGCTCGCTCACAGTGTTTGCGAATGCCCAGGGTCAAGCGCGCGTGATCTCGGGAGGCCGTGTGGTGCTCCAAGACCATTCTCCCATTCTCATCGGCAACCCTTGCTGCATCTTGAGCGAGCGCGTTCCCCAGGTGATCGAGGATGCCGCGCGCTTCTTGGCCCACGTGGGCTACCACGGCATGGCGAACTTCGACATCAAATACGATCAGCGTGACGGTAGCTATAAGTTCTTCGAGGTCAACACTCGTCCCGGTCGCAACAGTTATTACATGACGCTGGGCGGGGTATGCTTTGTGGAGCCCATCGTCCAAGACTTTGTACTGGGCCAGGAGGTGCCCTATCGCGAGGCTTTCGATCCCTTCCTTTATACGGTGATCCCGCCTTCGGTGGTCTCGCATCACGTCGCCAACGAAGCCCTGCGCGAGGAGGCTCTCGCCTGTTTTAAGAAGGGTATTGCCGGCTATCCCTACGACTACAAGCCCGACACCTTGAAGCACAAGCTTTTGGCGCGCCTGCTATTGCTCAACCAAAACCGCAAATTCAACCGCTATCTGGGCAAGGATGGAAAAGCGTGAGGCACCGCGCACCTTGGCTGTCCCTCTCCAAAGGCTACCGAGAAACCCGCTCCATGGCTACCAAGGCTTTTGAAGATCTCGGGCAGTCTCTGCGCTGATTTGCTAGAGATGCGCTTCAGGCATTTGGCTCTGCTTGGCCTGATGGCTATTATATTGATCCATACGGATTTGCAGGGTGTCTTCAGAAATCAGCGGATAGCTTCGCGGCCCCTGTACTCTATTCGCCATATCACGCCCCAGGGAGGGTCGATGACTTTTAGCAAACGCCTCGCTGCGCTGGCCTTCGCAATCGCGCTCGCTTGCCTCTGCATAGTGGCGCTTCCTCAACCGGCGCAGGCAGAGACCTCGGCAGAGCTTCAGGCTCAGCTGGATGCCGCCAAGTCCAAGCGCGACGAGCTCTATCAGCAGGCAGACGAGATCTCCTCTCAGCTCAACGACACCCGCACCCAGCTGGACGAGGTCAACGGGCAGATCGATGAGACCCAGGCCAAGATCGACGATGTCCAAAAGGACATCTCTGCCAAAGAGGCCGAGCTCAAAGAGCGCCAGGCCACACTGGCTACGACCATCAGCCAAAACTACAAGACGGGCGGTGTTTCCTGGCTCTCCCTCATCATGGAAGCCACCACCTTCGATGACTTTGTCTCGCGTGTGTATTACGCCGATAAGATCAGCCAATCCCAGGCAGACGTCATCGAGGAGACCAACCGCCTGCGCGAGGAGCTGGCTGCCAAGAAGGCCGAGCTCGACCATGAGCAGGAGCAGCTACAACAGCAAAAGTCCGAGTCTGAGACGCTCTTGGCCCAACAGGAGAGCCAGCAGGCAGACCTCAACGCCAAGATATCCGAGGCTGACTCCTATGTGAACAGCCTAGATCAGCAGGTCAAAGACAAGATGGCCGAAGAGGCCGAGGTTGCCCGTGTCGCCGCAGAAGAGGCTGCTCGCCAGGCTGCCGCAGAGGCTGCAGCCAACAACGGCAATTATTACCGTCCCTCTTCTAGTGGCTCGGTAGGCTCCGGCGGTGGCTCGGGTACCGGCTCTGGCGGCCTCACCCAAAGCCAGCGCAATACCATACTTTCTGCTGCGTACTCTCTGGTGGGCAAGGTCAACTACGTCTGGGGCGGCGAAAACCCCTCCACGGGCCTCGACTGCTCCGGCTTCACCCGTTGGTGCTATGCCCAGGCAGGCATTAGCTTGCCCCACAGCTCCTCTTCCCAGCGCGCCTTGGTAGCCAGCCACACTGGCCTCAAGTCGGTAGGCAACCTCATCCCTGGCGATATTTTGTGCTGGGGCGGCCACGTGGGCATCTATGCTGGCGGCAACACAGTCATCGACTGCAACTGGCCGCCCGACGGCGTGCGCATCGCCACCATCTGGAACACCGCTTCCAGCCCCTTCTACGGCGGCGGCTGCCCAGTCTAAGGGATGCGCCTAAGAAACCTGTCCCTCCCATTGAGGAAGGGTTTCTCGGCAGCTTGATACTGCTATAGATTTGCAACTAAAAAAGCTCCCTGCCAGGCAGGGAGCTTTTTACATGTTGGGGTGAGATTTTACATGTTGGGGTGAGGGTGGGCGCTTTGGGTGCCTACTAAGTAGTTTTTTGGGGTGAAAGCGACCTATTTACTAAGTAGATCTACATAGTAGGTTGTAAAACCCCAGGTAAATATTCTCGCCTACTAAGTAGGTCTACTTAGTAGGCGAAGGAGACGAGAGAGGCGAGGGGGACTTACTTAGTAGGCGATGGGGACAAGTAGGGAATTACCCCCGGAGACCTTAGGCCTCTTTGCCGTCCCTCAAATGCTTGACGGTCACCAGACCTTTGTAGAAGAGGTCTTTCACGGGCAGATCGCGGTCGGGGGCTACGGCCACGGTCTCGTTGGAGAACTTGGTCTTGAACTTGTTGAGGTCGAGTAAGGTAGGGGAGAAGTCGGATCCGATGCCCATGAGGTCGCGGCTGGTGCAACCCAGCTTACCTAGGGCCACAGAGCTCTCGTAGACCTCCTGGTCGGGCACGCCGCGCATGGGTCCGCGGCGGCTGGCGGCATAGTAGCGGGTGGCCAGGTTGCCCTGGATGGTGTCGATGGACCAGCTGATGAGGTCGCCGTCGATGCGCGAAGCAAAGAGGCGAGCATGATCGGGTCCCAGGATCTCCAGCATGTTCTGGTAATCGGCCAGGGGCGCGGGGGTGAACCCGTCGCGCTCGCCGGTCTCCTCCATGATCTTGTAGTACTCGGAGAAGTCCTGAGTAGCCTGGGCGGTTTCATCTATGACCTGGGCTCCGGTCTCGCGCAGCGCCTTGCGCACGTCGCGGCGGCCGCGGGCCTTGAAGCGAGCGAGGATCTCATCCTCGTCGCCGTCGGCTAGATCGATGAACACCGTGGTGTCATAGGGGCGGGTGGAGAGCACCGGGCGGCTCTGTGGGATGTCGTGCAGGATGCCCATGCGGATGAAGGCCACCTTGGAATCCTTTTTGCGTACCAGGCTGCGAAGCAGCTGGGCTACCTGCTCTTCCTGCTCCTCGCTGGGTCCAGACACATAGACGGGTCCATGGTGGGCGCGCAGATAGTGGTAGCCGTGGGTTTTGTAATCCATAAAAGAGACCAAGGCCATGGGGGCTTCGTCATCATAAATAATGTAAGAGCCCCAATAGGCGCGGTCGGGGATGGTGCTCTCGTACTCCATCCATACTGCGGTTTGCTCGATGGGGAGCACAAGACCCAAGGACTCAGCTTCCTGGTCCAGCTGGGCTGCGCTCACCTCAGTGGCATGTAACATTTGGTACCTCTCCTCCGGGTCGAGGCCGACCCATGTATTCTTGAAGGCAACCATCTATCATATCGGGCCTTCGCGCCATACTTGCGAAGACCCGCCGTCTGTGAAGTCTCTGTGCAACGAAAGAGTCCTATGGATCTTACCCAGCAAAACCCGGCTTCCCATGCCTCTGGGCCCCGCGAGCCTCAGGGCGTCCACGACAGTGCCAGCAAAAGCGATTCTCTGCAGGTGGCCACGCCTGGCTCCTCTCATCAGCCCCCCTCGCTGGCAGAGCAGGTGGCCCAAGTACCCAGAGATCCCGGTTGCTACCTATGGAAAGACGCCTGGGGCCATGTGCTCTACGTAGGCAAAGCCAAAGATTTGCGGGCACGTATGCGTCAATACATCAACGGCGAGGATGAGCGCCCTCGCATCCGCCTGATGATGCGCGAGGTGTCCAGCTTCGACTATCTGGTGGTGGGCAGCGAGCATGAGGCCTTGGTGTTGGAGATCAACCTCATCCAGCAGCACAAGCCTCCCTATAACGTGGCCCTGAAGGACGATAAAAGCTACCCCTTCATCGCCATCACCGAGTCCGACGCCTACCCGGCCATCAAGTACACCCGCGAGCGCCATCGCAAAGGAACCCGCTACTTTGGCCCCTACACCGATTCGCGGGCGGCACGCGAGACCGTAGACATTGTGCGCAAGCTATGTCCGCTTTGCTCGGCCAACTGTGCCGAATGGAAAAAGGTCAAGCGCATGCTGGCTTCCCACGACAACCATGTGGACGAGGTGCGCGAGCTTTTGGCCGCCAAAGGGCGCCAGTGCTTCGACGCCCATGTGGGTCGTGGCCCCGGTGTGTGCATTGGCGCTGTGAGCCCTGAGGAGTACGCAGAAAACGTGGGGGTGGTCACCGAGTTTCTCTCGGGCCATCGCGCGAAGTTGGCTTCCACCATCGCCCAGGAGATGGAGGGGGCCGCTGCCAACCTAGACTTCGAAAAGGCCGGGCGCTACAAGCGGCGCCTGGAGACACTGGCCCATCTGGACACCAAGCAGCAGGTCTACTTTGCCAAAGACGTGGATGCCGACGTGGTGGGCATCTGGCGCGAGGAGACGATAGCTGGGGCCTGCATCTTCTCTGTCCGAGAAGGGCGCATGGTGAGAAGCTGCGAGTTTATCCTGGATCGCGGCATGGACGTGGACGAAGACGAGATCGTGCGCTCCTTCTTGCAGCGCTATTACGCCCAGACAGATGACGTGCCCGGATTGGTGGATGTGCCCGCCTTGCCCGACGACCCTGAAGCCCAGGAAATCTGGCTCTCAACCCTCAAAGGGGGCAAAGTGCATCTGCGGGTGCCCCAGCGAGGGGAGCATAAGCGCATCTTGGAGATGGCCGCGCGCAATGCCCGCCACGCCCTCATGCGCTACGAGATGCGTACAGGCTACGAGGATGACAGAGCCAACAGGGCCCTGTTGGAGCTGGAGAGCGCGCTGGCGCTGCCGGAACCCCCGCTGCGCATCGAATGCTTCGACATCTCCACCATCCATGGGTCCCATACGGTGGCTTCTATGGTGGTCTTCACCAACGGTCGGCCCGATAAGAGCCAGTATCGCCGCTTCAAGATCAAGACGCCCCTCACTGAGGCAAACGACGTGCTCTCCATGGCCGAGGTGCTGGGTCGCCGCTATGCCCCCGAGCGCATGGCCGATGCGCGTTTTGGCGCAAAGCCCGACCTGCTCATCTTGGACGGCGGCAAACCTCAGCTCAATGCGGCCAAGCGCCAGTTGGAATCGCTGGGGCTTGCCATCCCCATGGCAGGCCTTGCCAAGTCAGACGAGGAGCTCTTTGTGACCTGGGACGACGCCCCGGTGGTGCTTCCTTCGGGATCGCCCTCGCTTTACCTGGTGAAGCGGGTGCGTGACGAGGCCCACCGCTTCGCCATCACCTATCACCGGGAGCTGCGAGACAAAGCCATGACGGCCTCAATCTTGGACGAGATTGAAGGCGTGGGGCCAAAACGCAAGAAAGCCCTGCTCAAAGCCTTTGGCTCCATGAAGCAGTTGCGCCAAGCCACAGAGGAGCAGATCGCCGCCACCCCTGGCATCCCAGAGGCGGTGGCCCGCGATGTCTACGGGGCCCTTAGGGCGTGGGACGAGGAGCTGGGCCGCACCCGCTCCAACGCAGAGCTTCCAGATGCTGCCTCTGATAAGGCCCGTTGAGGGCGAGAGCCCCTATACTTGAGGGATGGGTTTCTCGGCAGCTCGAGGGCGGCAGGCATGGGTGCCTGGTAAGGCGAGATGCGCGGGGTGGCGAGAGATCCCAAATTTGAAGCATCGGCGAGAGAGGTCATAGTGGCAGACCACACACCCTCGGCTTCCTCTGAGGACAAGGGCCTAGAGAATCCCCAGGCGACTCCAACGGCGGCACCGGTGGAGACCCCCGATGTGGTGATCATCACCGGCATGAGCGGCGCGGGACGCACGGAGGCCATGCACACCTTCGAGGACCTGGGCTATTACGTCATCGACAACCTGCCGCCCTCCATGCTGCTGCAGCTGGCGCGCATCGTAGGCATCGATACCGGCGTGGGCCGCCACCTGGCCGTGGTCTGCGACCTTCGAAGCCAGGGGCTCTTCGACGAGCTCAAAGACGGCATTCAAGAGCTGCACGACCACGAGATATCCACCAAGCTCATCTTTTTGGACGCCTCTGACGAGGTCTTGCGGCGCCGCTATGCCCTGTCGCGCCGGCGCAACCCCATCGCCATGGAGGGGGAGTCGAACGTCGAGGCTATCGCCCGCGAGCGCCATCAGCTAGAAAACGTGCGCCACGGGGCCGATGTCACCATCGACACCTCCTCGTTGCGCCCCATCGAGCTTCGCCGCCGCCTCCAAGGCATCTTCTCTGAGCTGGAAGAGCAGCAGCTTATGGATGTGCGCGTCTTCTCCTTTGGCTTCAAGTACGGGATGCCCCAAGAGGCAGACCTCATGATCGACGTGCGCTTTTTGCCAAACCCCTACTGGGACCCCCAGATGCGCGCCCTCACAGGAGAGGATGAAAAGGTTCGAGACTTTGTGTTGGAGCACGCTCAGACCAAGGCGTTCTTCTCGGCCTGGACCCACTTGCTCGATGCCGTGATGCCTGGCTATGTGGCCGAGGGCAAAAGCTCGCTCTCCATCGCCGTGGGGTGCTCGGGCGGCCAGCATCGCTCGGTGGCCCTCGCGGCTGCCACGGCCCGCTACCTGGAGGACGAGGGCTATCGGGTGAGCCTCTTCCATCGCGATCTGCCCCGGGCGCAAAGGGGCTGACATGTCGTTCACCGCCGAGGTCAAAGACGAGCTCTCCCGCATAGAAGACCCTTCGCGCTCCTGCCGCGTCGCCGAGCTCTCGGCCCTGATGCGCGTCTGCGGCACCCTGTCCTTCCATGGATCGGGCACCCACTCCTTGCGCGTCACCACCGAGACCGGAGCAGTGGCCCGCACGGTGATCCGGCTGGCCCATTCGGTCTTCGACTTGGACACCTCGCTCACAGTGCGTCGCTCGGTGCTTCACAAAACCCGGAACTACCTCATCGAGGTTCCCGATCAGCCCAAGCTGGAGGGCGCGCTGGTGGAGCTGGGCATCTTGGTTCCCGGCCAGGGACTGGTCTCAGGCATCCCGCCCTTTGTGGTGCCCCAGGCTGCCGATAAGGCCGCCTTCCTTCGTGGGGCGTTCATGGCTGGCGGGTTTATCGCTGACCCCCGGGGAGACTTTCATCTGGAGATGGCGGTCTCAGGGGAGGGGCTTGCCCAAGGGCTCATCGATCTGTGTGCCGTCTGCGGGGTCACAGCGAGGCTCAACCGCCGCCGCGGCGCTTTTGCCATCTATCTTAAGAGCTTCGACGACATCGCCCGCTTCCTCTTGGTGGTTGGCGCTGCCCGCACTGCCCGGGCGGTGGGCAACGTGCGCCATTTGAAGTCGGTGAAGAACACGGTAAATCGTTCGGTCAATGCCGAGATGGCCAATGCTCGACGCGCCTCGGGTGCGGCTGCAGAGCAGCTGGCCCTCATCGACCGCATCGAGGCAGGACCTGGCTTGGATACTCTTCCGCCCGCACTGGCCGCTTTCTGCAAGCTGCGTCGGGCCTATCCAAATCTGCCCTTAGCAGATTTGGGCCGCAAAGCCTACCCGCCACTTTCAAAATCTGCGCTCTATCATCGTGTGGTCAGGCTTGAGGCCATCGATAAAGAGTGGGCGGCCTCTCACACCAGTCTCTCTCAATGATGAATAATGCAAGCTCACCGGCTGGAAATTGTTGTGACTTAAGAGAAAACCCACGTCTGCTGCGGATGGGTTTCTCGGTTTGGCTATTTATCGATATGCATAAAAGCTGCGAGGCGAATCACCAGGTAGAGGTTGCGATGGCGCCGGGTTGTCTATCTTTTCATGGTCAAATACGCCATCTGCCTGCAGATTTAGCGAATGGATAAGGTTTTCAGCCGAGAAGCTCCCTCTAAGCGTTACTATGCGAGCAGTGGTAATTGATGGCCTGACTTGCGCGCATGGAGAGCCCGTGCGGGGGGAGGGCCGATGAAAGGAGAAATCCATGGCAGTAAAGGTTGCGCTCAACGGTTTCGGTCGTATTGGCCGTCTCGTGTTCCGCCAGATGTTTGGCCATGAGGGTACCGAGATCGTCGCAATCAACGACCTTACCAGCCCCGATATGCTCGCTTACCTTCTCAAGTATGACTCCACCCAGGGCAACTACGCCCGCAATCACCAGGTAGAGGCTGGCGAGGACTCCATCACCGTCGATGGCACCACCATCAAGATCTACAAAGAGCCCGATGCCAACAACCTCCCCTGGGGCGACCTTGACGTAGACGTCGTGCTCGAGTGCACCGGCTTCTACACCTCCAAGGAGAAGGCTCAGGCCCACATCAACGCTGGCGCCAAGAAGGTCGTCATCTCCGCTCCCGCCGGCAACGACCTGCCCACTATCGTCTACAACGTCAACCAGGACATCCTGACGGCTGACGACAACATCATCTCCGCCGCCTCCTGCACCACCAACTGCCTGGCCCCCATGGCCAAGGGCCTCAACGACTTCGCCCCCATCGTGGCTGGCATCATGACCACCATCCACGCTTACACCGGCGACCAGATGATCCTCGACGGCCCCCAGCGCAAGGGCAACAAGCGTCGCAGCCGCGCTGCCGCTGTCAACATCGTCCCCAACTCCACCGGTGCCGCCAAGGCCATCGGCCTGGTGCTCCCCGAGCTCAACGGCAAGCTCATCGGTGCCGCTCAGCGCGTACCCGTGCCCACCGGCTCCATCACCAACCTCTATGCCGTGGTCGACAAGAAGGTCACCGTGGACGAGGTCAACGCTGCTATGAAGGCTTACGCTGAGACCATTCCCGAGACCTATGCCTACAACGAGGACGACATCGTCTCCACCGACATCGTGGGCGAGACCCACGGCTCCATCTTCGACGCCACCCAGACCATGGTTCAGGATCTGGGCGACGGCCGCAGCCTGGTGCAGGTCACCTCTTGGTACGACAACGAGAACTCCTACGCCTCTCAGATGGTCCGCACCATCAAGTACTTCGAGAAGTTCGTCGACTAGTTTTCGCTGCGCTTCTTCGCTGCGGTTTTTCGCCGCGTAGCGTTCATTGAGGGCGCGGATAAGGCCAAGCCCTATCCGCGCCTTTTTATTTGTTCTTTAGTTTGTCCTTATCTACGAGGAGGTTCTCTATGGCATTCACCAAGAAGACCGTCAAGGACATCGACGTCGATGGCAAGCGCGTGCTTATGCGCGTCGACTTCAATGTGCCTTTGGATGGCACCACCGTCACCGACGACACCCGCATCAAGGCCGCCATCCCCACCATCCAATACCTGGTGGACCACGGCGCCAAGGTTGTGCTCATGAGCCACCTGGGCCGCCCCAAGGGCGACGGCCCCGAGCCCGAGCTCTCTTTGAAGCCCGCTGCCGATAAGCTTGCTGAGCTCACCGGCTTGGACGTCACCTTTGTGCCCGACACCTACGGCCAGGAGGCCGAGGATGCCGTGGCTGCCATGGAGCCCGGCCAGGTAGTGGTTCTCGAGAACGTGCGCTTTGACAAGCGCGAGAAGAAGAACGACCCCGAGATCGCCAAGCAGCTCTCCAAGCTGGGCGACATCTTTGTGCTGGACGCCTTTGGCACCGCTCATCGCGCTCAGGGCTCGGTCGTGGGCCCGGCCGAGTATCTGCCCGCCGTGGCCGGCTTCCTGCTGGAGAAAGAGGTGGACACCCTCACCTCTATCTTCGCCGATCCCGATCGCCCCTTCGTGGCTATCGTAGGCGGCTCCAAGGTCTCCTCCAAGATCGGCGTCCTAGATCACCTGCTGGACTCTGTGGACACTCTTATCATTGGCGGCGGCATGGCCTACACCTTCTTCCTGGCCAAGGGCTACACCGTGGGCACCTCCCTCCAGGAGCCCGACTGGGTGGATCGCGCCAAGGAGATGATGGAGAAGGCCGAGAAGAACGGCGTCAAGCTGCTTCTCCCTGTGGACAATGTCGTGGCTGATCACTTTGGCCCCGATGCCGTAGGCGTGGTCGTCAAGTCCAACGAGATCCCTGACGACATGATGGGCATGGACATTGGCCCTGAGACCGCCAAGCTCTATGCCGATGCCATCGCCGGCGCCAAGACCGTCTTCTGGAACGGCCCCATGGGCGTCTTCGAGTTCGACCAGTTCTCCGACGGCACCAAGGCTGTGGCTGAGGCTGTGGCAGACAACGAGGACTGCACCTCGATCATCGGCGGCGGCGACTCTGTGGCCGCAGTGAACAAATTTGACCTGGCAGACAAGATGAGCTGGATTTCCACCGGCGGCGGCGCCTCTATGGAGCTCGTCGAAGGCAAGGATCTCCCCGGAGTGGAGGCGCTGCTCGATGCCTAACAACCGCATGCCCCTCATCGCGGGCAACTGGAAGATGAACAAGAACTATACCGAGGGCGTCACTCTGGCGCAGGACCTGTCCAATGCCTTGGGCAACGGCGTCGACGGCGTCGAGGTGGTCGTATGCCCGCCCTTCACCGACCTCAAGGGCGTGGCCGGCGTCATCGACTTTGATCACGCTCCCTTTGGCCTGGGTGCCCAGAACGTCTATTGGGAGGCCTCCGGCGCCTATACCGGCGAGATCTCCTGCGACATGCTCACCTCGGTGGGGTGCACCTACTGCATCGTGGGCCACTCCGAGCGCCGCGATTACTTTGGCGAGACCGACGAGGACATCAACCGCAAGGTGAAGGCTCTTCTGGCTGCTGGTCTCAAGCCCATCTCCTGCTGCGGCGAGTCCCTGGAGGTTCGCGAGGCCGGCAAGCAGGTGGAGTTCGTGGTGAGCCAGATCAAGGCCGATCTGGCTGGCGTCGAGCTGGCCACCGGCGACGAGCTTGTCATCGCCTATGAGCCCATCTGGGCTATCGGCACCGGCAAGACCGCCACTCCCGATGATGCTCAAGAAGTCTGCGGAGCCATCCGCGAGACCTTGGTAGAGCTTTTAGGCGAAGACGTCGCCAACAAGGTGCGCGTGCTTTACGGCGGGTCTGCCAAGCCCGGCAACATCGCCGGCTTCATGGCCTGCCCCGACGTGGACGGCGCTTTGGTTGGCGGCGCCTCTTTGGTGGCTGCTGATTTCGCTCAAATGGTAGAGAGGGCTATCTAGGAATGACCAAACTCAAGTCCAAAAAGCCCGCGCTTCTCGTCATCATGGACGGCTTTGGCCTCGCTCCCACCGGCCCGGAGAACGCGGTAAGCCAGGCCAAGCTGCCCTACATTCAGTCGCTTCTGGCCACCTACCCCCACACCACGCTGGGCGCTTCCGGCGAGGATGTGGGCCTGCCTGACGGCCAGATGGGCAACTCCGAGGTAGGTCACTTGAACATTGGCGCCGGCCGCATCGTGTTCCAGGAGCTCTCCCGCATCAACAATGCGGTGCGCGACGGCTCCATCGAGCAGAATCCGGTGCTAGCCGACGCTATGGATGCTGTCATAGCCAAAGACTCCGTGCTTCACGTCATGGGCCTGGTGTCTGACGGCGGCGTGCACTCCTCCATGGAACACGCTGAGGCCATCATCTCCATGGCAGCCAAGCGCGGCGTCAAGCGCGTGCGCGTGGACGCCTTCACCGACGGCCGCGACGTGGATCCTCAGTCCGGCGCCGGCTTCATGGAAGACCTCCAGGCCTTCTGCGCCAAGGTCTCTAAAGAGACCGGGGCAGACGTCAAGATCGCCACGGTCTCCGGCCGCTATTGGGGCATGGACCGCGACAATCGCTGGGAGCGCGAGGAGAAGGCCTACAACGCCATCGTCTGCGCCGAGGGAGTGCCCGTGGCTTCCGCAGCCGAGGGCCTGCGCGCCTTCTACGCCGAAGACCCTCGTGGCGACGAGTTCGCCACCCCAATGATCGTCGAGGGCGCCGCTTTGGGTACCAATGACGGCGATGCCTTCATCTTCTTCAACTTCCGTCCCGATCGCGCCCGCGAGATGACCCGCGCGCTCACCGATCCCAACTTTGACGGCTTCACACGTCAAAAGTGGCCCAAGCTCTCCTGCTTTGTGACCATGACCGAGTACGATCCCGAGTTTGACGTCGAGATCGCCTTCCCCAAGACCGTGCCTGCCCACGTGCTCGCCGACGTCATCGCCGACGAGGGCTTGAAGCAGCTCCACACGGCCGAAACCGAGAAGTACGCCCACGTAACCTTCTTCTTGAACGGCGGCGTGGAGGCCGAGAAGGAGGGGGAGACCCGCGTGCTCATCCCTTCGCCCAAGGTGGCTACTTACGACCTCAAGCCCGAGATGAGCGAGCCGGAAGTTACCGAGAAGCTCGCCTCTGCCATCCGCGACGACGCCGCTGACGTCTACATCGTCAACTACGCCAACTGCGACATGGTAGGTCACACTGGCGTGGTGCAGGCTGCCGTCAAGGCCTGCGAGGCAGTGGATGACGGCCTTTCTCGCGTCGTCCCTGAGATTCTGGCCAAAGGCGGCTTCGCGCTGATCACTGCCGACCATGGCAATGCAGACCACATGTACGACGTGGCCTCTTCCGGTGAGCGCAAGCCCTTCACTGCTCATACCACCAACCGCGTGCCCTTCATTGTGGTTGACCCCGATGCCCAGCTCAAGGGCATCGAGGACGGCCGCCTTTCCGACATCGCGCCCACCATGCTCGCCATGATGGGCATCGATCGTCCTGAGGAAATGACCGGTCGCGTGCTCGTAGAGGAGTAGCCATCAGGGGAGCGCTGCAGCCCTTGGCTGCAGGGTTTCTCGGCAAGGGGTGTTCCTAAGATCTTTGAAGCCCACCAAAGGCAACTGTTGACCTTTGGTGGGCTTCTCTGTGAGAAAGACGCATCGCAGACTTGCTACAGACTTGCTATATAGATGTGCCTGCAACTTCTGTGGTAAGGTTGTTCGATGTGGTTCTAGCCAACCTATTGTTCGGGGCGCACCTTTAAGGCCCCGCATGTACCTTAAAGGAGTATCTGTGAGCCCGCTCAATATCTTTTTGTCTGTGGTTTGGGGCATCTCTGCGGTAGCCTCCATCATTCTGGTGCTTATGCATTCTGGCAAAGGGACTGGCGTCTCTGATATGATCGCCAGCTCCATGTACAACTCCAATGCAGGCTCCGGCGTGTGGGAGAAAAACCTTGATCGCCTCACCGTCATCTCGGTGTGCGTCTTTGTGGCTACGCTCTTTATCTTTATGCTCATCTTCCCCCAGGGAACCCTAGGTTAAGCAGAGCCTGCCTAGGCGTTTTTACGCCATTAAAATATGTTGCATCCCAGGTCGACGCCCGTATCTTCGTCAGTTGAAGGTATGGGCGTCGATATGTGTTGATGGTGGAAGAATCTTCGTCTTTTGCCCAAATCTATGCATCGGGAAGGTCAAGAGGACCAAACATGGGCATGAACCTTACGAAATACTAGGCTGCTCGGTTTTTGATGAATCGAGACTGTGGGTGCTATGAGGGCGAGCTTCCTGATGCGAGCGCTCTTGGGGATTCACAGGCCAAAGCCAGCCACAGCAACACTCAAGGGAGATCCTATGAACGGCAATCCTCAGACCCCCTCTCTCACGCGCAAGGCTTTTCTGGGAAGCTCTGCGTTGGCGGCAGGGGTTCTGGCGCTGAGCGGCTGCAAGAAGAGCGGCGGCGTGGCTTCCGGGGACGGAACCTCAATCAGCTACTTCATCACCAACCCACCTTCAATCGACCCTTACAACGCACAAGACGTAGCCGGTTGCTTGGTGGCGCGCCAGCTTTTTGACCCTCTGTGCACCTATAACTTCAAGACTTCCGAGGTAGAGCCTTGCGCTGCCGAGAGCTGGACGGTCAACGACGAAGGCACGGTGTTCACCTTCACCATCCGCCAGGGCAACACCTTCCACAACGGCGAGACTGTGGACGCTGCTGCTTTCCAGCGTGGCTGGAACCGTCTGTGCAATCCCACTACGACCGAGTCGCCTTCGGTAGTGAGCTACTACCTCAAGCTGGTCAAGGGCTATGACGAGGTAGTCAACGGGCAGGCTCAGGAGCTCTCGGGTGTGAGCTGCCCGGATGAGTACACCTTCCAGGTGGAGCTCTCTCAGCCCTTCTTTGACTTCCCCATGATCTGTACCATCGTCCCCACCGCCCCCGTGCCCAAGGCTGCTTTGGATGATTTCCAAAGCTACTTCAAGGCTCCCATTGGCAATGGCGCCTATGAGATGGACGGGCAGTGGGTCGACGGTCAGTACATCAAGCTCAAGGCTTATCCTGACTACAAAAATGGCGAGAAGCCCAAGATTGGCAACCTTAACTTCAACATTCAAAAGGATGTGGAGACTGGCTATAAGGAGTTTTTGGCCGGCAATATCGACATCTGCGACATCCCTACACCTCAGGTAAAGGATGCTCAGGCAGAGTACGGCGTCTCCGAGGACGGCTACACCATCACTCCGGATCACCAATGTCTCGATGGCGAGCAGCCCTCCACCTACTACCTGGTGCTCAACCTCGACGATCCAGTGTTGCAAGATGCGGATGTGCGCCGCGCCATCTCTATGGCCATCGATCGCCAGAGCATCTGCGACACCGTGCTTCAGGGCACTAGGACTCCTGCCGGCAATCTCTGTGCGCCTACCTGTCTGGGTTACGAGGAGAACCAGTGGGCGTATTCCAAATATGACAAGGATGCAGCCGTCGCGCTTTTGGACAAGAACCACCCGGCGGATGCCAATGGCATGCGCGACATCTCTGTCACCCTTTCCTATAACGTGGACGGCTCCCATAAGGAGATCATGGAGACCGTCCAGGCCAACCTCCAGGCTGTGGGAATCAACGTCACTCAAAACACCGTGGAGTGGGCTGCCTACCTGTCTATGCTGGACTCCGGCGATTACCAGATCGGCCGTCAGGGTTGGGTGGCCGAGTATCCTTCTATCGACAACTTCCTCTACTCGCTGTGCTACACCGGCAATGCCGACAACCTCTCCGGCTACTCAAACGAGCAGGTAGATAGCCTCATTGTCCAGGCTCGTGGCACCCAAGACGAGAATGAGCGCCTCTCGCTTTTAGAGCAAGCCAACGTCATTGTGGGCAACGACGTGCCCATGATCCCTCTGTTCTTCTACAAGTTCGCAAAGGTGGGTTCCAGTCGCATCAAGCAAGCCTATCTGTCGCCTATCGAGCAGTCTTCTGCCGCCTCGTGGGAGCTTGAGGGCTAAGGGCGAACCGCCCAGCACATAAGATATAGGGTCCACAATTGAGATGCCGAGAAAGCCCTGGTCTTTCTCGGCATCTATATATGAAGAATTAATGTAAAAAGGGGAGTAACAGGAGAGGGGTTATGAACCTTCTGTGTGGATGTACTGACCTGCTGAAATATTCCTAAAATCTCTACGTTAGTTTTAGTCCTATTGGTTTCCATCTTGGTAACAAATGACCAAAAGAGGGCATTCAGGTTGCGTTAAAGGACTATTTCCTAAATACTTCTATGGAACCGAATGCCCCCGAGCGTCTCGGGCTGAGAGGTGGACACGGACACTTCTTGCCTCTGGAGGGTAGGGGGCCGGATCGAAGGCATGATTCGCTCGAGCCGGAGAGGTTCTGAGCGAACAAGCACGACAGACAGAAGGAGAGAGTATGAGCGAGTTCCTCAAGATCGGTCGCCGCACGTTCCTCAAGGGTTCTGCTGCTGCGTCCGCTCTCATGGCACTGGCTGCCTGCAAGAAGGATGACGGTGGCGCCACCGCCGAGGCAGGCACTGAGGGCGCTACTGCCAAGGTCTACATCAACAACCCCGTGTCCATCGACCCCTACAACTGCCAGGAGTCCGAGGGCACTCAGGTTTGCTATCAGATGTTTGACTGCCTTACCGACTTCGATTACGAGAAGGGCGAGCTCGTACCCGCCGCCGCTGAGTCTTGGACTTCCAATGACGACGGCACCGAGTTCACCTTCACCCTCAAGGAGGGCTGCAAGTTCCACAACGGCGACCCCGTGGATGCCGAGTCTTTCGTACGCGGTTGGACCCGTCTGGTGGATCCCAAGACCAACACCGACAGCCCCTCTGCCGTGACCTACCACATCTCCATGGTGGACGGCTATGACGCGCTGGCTGCCGGCGAGACCGACGTCCTCTCTGGCGTCTCTGCACCCGATGACAAGACCTTCGTGGTCAAGCTCGCCATCCCCTATGCCGACTTCCCCTATGTGGCGAGCCACCCCGCCCTGGCCCCTGTGCCCGCTGTGGCTCTGGAGGATTTCAACGCCTACTTCACCGCTCCTGTGGGCAATGGCCCCTTCATGATGGACGGCAAGTGGGTGGACGGCCAGTACATCAACCTCAAGCGTTTCGAGGACTACAACGGCGACAAGCCTAAGATCGCCGCCATCCAGTTCAACATCCAGAAGGACATGGAGACTGCCTACAAGGAGTTCCAGGCCGGCAACTATGACTTCTGCGACGTTCCCACTGCACAGATCGCCTCCGCCCAGGACACCTATGGCCTGTCTGACGACGGCTACACCATCACCCCCGGCAAGCAGATGCTGCTGGGCGATGAGGCCTCCGTCTACTACCTCACCATCAACAACACCGATCCTCTGCTTAAGGATGTGAACCTGCGCAAGGCCATCTCCCTGGCCATTAACCGTCAGGCCATCTGCGACACCATCTTCTCTGGCACCCGTACCCCTGCTGCCAACATCATTCCTCCGGGAATCGCTGGCTACGAGGACGGCGTGTGGGCTGACTCCCACTACGACAAGGATGCCGCAGTGGCCCTGCTGGATCAGTACTATCCCGCAGACGCTGACGGCAAGCGCAACGTCACTTTCCAGCTGTCCTTCAACGGCGACGGCAACCACAAGGACATCATGACCGCCATCCAGGCCGACCTGGCCGAGGTGGGCATCGACGCCACCCTGGATCAGGGCGAGTGGGCCGCCATTCTCGACCGTTACCAGAACGGCGACTATCAGACCGGTCGTCTGGGTTGGATCGCAGACTATCCCATCATGGACAACTTCCTCTATCCTCTGTTCTTCACCGGCAACGGCGACAACCGCTCCCTCTACAGCAACGCCGAGGTCGACGCTGCTCTTGAGGCTGCCCGCCAGACCGTGGACGACGACGCTCGCATCACCGCCCTTCAAGAGGTCAACAAGAAGATCTCCGAGGATATGCCCGTGGTTCCCATCTTCTTCTACAAGCACACCTATGTGGGCTCCGACAAGGTGAAGAGCGCTTACGTCGATCCTTCCAAGAAGATCCACCTGAAGTCTGCCGATATGTAAGCTGCCTTCCTCAAGGCTTAAAGCTTGCCTAAAGCAGGTTGCAGGGTGATGTGTGGATAAATTCTGCGCAGCCATGCATAGCGAGGTATCGCTTCTATTTGAGGCGGTACCTCGCTTTCTTATAGGGAAGACACCCTCTTTGCGCAGCGCTTGTTTGTCGATATCCATGCAATCTGAATATACTTTTAAACATGTAATTGCTTCCAATGTGTTTCATATCGCGCTTGCGATGCATCGAATAGGCCTCTTTTGCCACCGGTCTGCCTATACTTGTTACCGTGCGCTAGGTGGCTAGTTTTTGACCCTCTCTTTTGGGACCCAGTCCTTAGTGCATAGAGGGCCGCTTGGCCCTTACCTGTTGGCATCGGATACAGGAGACATCGAGCATGCTCAAGTACATCCTCAAGCGCCTCCTGCAGTTCATCCCGGTGTTCTTTGGCGTCACAATGATCTTGTTTGCCATGAAGAACATTGTCCCTGGCGATCCCATCAAGCTTATCGCCGGCGACAAGGCGCTCCCGCCTGAGACAGAACTGCAGCTCCGCATCGCGAATCACCTCATCGAGGTAGATGCAGACGGCAAGCCCATCTATGACGAGGAGGGCAACACCGTCCCCATGCCCATCTGGAAGCAGTACGGCTACTATATCTCTGGCCTGCTTCAGGGCGACTTGGGCAACTCCTATAGCCGCAAGCTTCCGGTGTCCCAGATTTTTGCCGATAAGTACCCCTATACCGCCAAGCTCGCCATCGTGGCCATCATCATCGAGGCGGTGGTGGGCATAGGCGCAGGTATGGTGAGCGCCATCAAGAGGTACTCCTTCTGGGATGTGCTCGTCACCCTCATTACCGCAGTGCTTGTGGCCATGCCTGCTTTCTGGTTAGGTATGTTGCTCCAGCTCTTCTTCGGCATCATTCTCAAGAACGCCACCGGGGGCGCGGTATACATGCCCATCTCTGGCGCTGGCGGCAACTCCGAGTTCCTGCCTTGGGTGCACTATATCTTGCCAGCCATCACGTTGGCAGCAGTATCTACTGCCTATACGGCCCGCATCATGCGCTCCCAACTGTTGGAAGTCATGAACCAAGACTACATCCGCACGGCAAAGGCCAAAGGCCTTTCTCGGCGCGAGATTATTTACCACCATGCACTCAAGAATGCGTTGATCCCTGTAGTCACCTACATAGGACTGGACTTTGGCGCCATGCTCTCGGGCGCCATTCTCACAGAGACGGTATTCAACTGGCCTGGTGTGGGCAATGAGATCTATCGCGCTATCACACAGCGTGACTGGCCCATTGTGATGGGCGGCGTAACCATCATCATCGTGGTGGTGCTACTCATCAACCTTATCGTCGACATCAGCTACGCCTTCCTGGATCCGCGCATCCGCTACGGCGCTCCCAAGGATCAAGGTTAGGAGGTGCCCCATGGAAAAGAAACAGCATGAGAAAGACCTTGAGCGCGAGGCTCAGGAGGAACTCCGCGAAGAGACCGATCGCGCCTATGACATTCATGAAGAGCGTGCGCAGGCTGCTTCCGAGGTAGAGACAGATCAGCAAGACGATGCAGAGCCTGAGCATCATCGCGATTTCCGCGGCGCCTACAATGCGGTGGTCGACGAGGTCGACCATGAGGGAGCTTCCCGTACCCTTTGGAGCGACGCCTTCGCGCGCCTTCGCAAGAACAAGCTTGCCATCATCGGCGCTGTCTGGATTATCTTCGTGGCCTTGGTGGCCATCACTGCCGACCTGTGGGTCCCCCAGACGTTGGGATCCCCCACAGCCATCGATTCTTCCCAAATGGCATCGCTGGCACGCCTCCCGCCCTCCCTTGAGCATCCCTTTGGCACCGATGCTCTGGGTCGCGACGTGCTTTGCCGCGTGATCTACGGCGCGCAGATCTCTCTTACCGTAGGCCTTCTGGCCACTGCGATCTCTACAGTGCTTGGCCTCATCATGGGAGCTTTGGCAGCCTTCTATGGCGGCATTTGGGACACCATCATCATGCGCCTGGCAGACATCTTCTTGGCCTTCCCTTACACCCTCTTTGTCATTGTCATGCTGGCGGTGCTAGGGCAGGGCATCCAGAACGTGTTCATCGCCATCGGCGTGTTGGGCTGGCCTTCCATCGCCCGCGTGTTCCGCTCTGCCATTCTTTCCGTCAAGGAGAACGATTACGTGGACGCCGCCCGTTCCATGGGCGCCTCGGACGCCCGCATCATCATGCGCCACATCTTCCCCAACTCGGTAGCATCCATCGTGGTCTACGCCACTATGAATATCGGCGGCGCCATCCTTACCGAGAGCGCGCTGTCCTTCTTGGGCATGGGCGTGACACCCCCTAATCCTTCCTGGGGTTCCATGATTCAAGACGGTCAGCAGTACCTGGCTACTCAGCCGTGGCTCATGCTTATGCCCGGTATCGCCATCATCACCACCGTGTTGGCCTTTACGCTGCTGGGTGACGTTCTGCGCGATGCGCTGGATGTCAAGATGAAGGATGCCTAAACCATGGCTAAAAGAGATGCTAAGCAAGAGCAGGACCTCAAAAACCAGCCCATTCCCGAGGGCTCTCACCTGCTCGAGGTAGACAACCTCAAAATGTACTTCCACACCCAAGACGGCGTGGTTAAAGCCGTCGACGGCGTTACCTATACGCTGGATCGTGGCGAGACGCTGGGCGTGGTAGGCGAGTCTGGCTCGGGAAAGTCTGTCACCGCCATGACCATCATGGGTCTCATCGATATGCCTCCGGGACGTATCGAGGGCGGCGATGTGCGCTATCGCGGCAAGTCTTTGCTTGAAATGACCGAGCAGCAGATGCAGTCGGTGCGCGGCAACGACATCGCCATGATCTTCCAAGACCCCATGACCTCGCTTAACCCGGTCTATACCATCGGCCGTCAACTGGGTGAGGGCCTGCGCGTCCACCGCGGCTATTCCAAGGAGCAGGCGCTCAAGCGCGCCACCGAGCTTCTGGCTATGGTGGGTATTCCCAACGCAGAGCAGCGCGTCAAAGACTATCCGCACCAATTCTCCGGCGGCATGCGTCAGCGCGCCATGATCGCCATGGCATTGGCGTGCGACCCCGACATCCTTATCGCCGACGAGCCCACCACCGCCCTGGACGTGACCATCCAGGCTCAGATCATCGAGCTCATGCAAAAGATGCAAAAGGAGAACGGCAACGCTATCGTCATGATCACCCATGACTTAGGCGTGGTGGCAGACATCGCCGACAAGATCATGGTCATGTATGCCGGCCGCCCAGTGGAGTTTGGCACTGCGGACGAGATCTTCTACAGCCCCATCCATCCCTACACCTGGGGCCTCATGCGCTCGATCCCCGAGCAGGTGACAGATGAGAAAAAGCCCCTCACACCCATCAAGGGAAACCCTCCATCGCTGGTCAACGTGCCCAAGGGCTGCTCCTTCTCTCCTCGCTGCCCCTATGCCACTGAGCTTTGCCACACCCAGGAGCCTCCGCTCTACACGATGCCTTCGGGACACTACGCGCGTTGCCACTACTGCAGCGACCCTGAGTTTGTAAAGAAGAACGCCCCTGTGACCTCTCGCACAGCCGTCGACGTGGCTGATGGCGAGCCTTATCGTGCCGATAAGAACGCCGCTTCGGCACCTGCACAGTTCCCACATCTAGGAAGCGAGGCATAAATCTATGGCTACCTCGCAAGAGCCCCTGCTCCATGTGGAGCATCTCACCAAAGAGTTCCCGGTAGACTCCGGCGTCTTCGCAGGACGCATGGCGAAAAAAGTCTCCGCCGTCGATGATGTGAGCTTTGATATCTTCCCGGGCGAGACCTTTGGTTTGGTAGGCGAGTCTGGTTGCGGCAAGTCCACCACCGGCCGTTGCATCATGCGTCTCACCCACCCTACGGGCGGCCGTGTGGTCTTTGACGGCAAAGACGTCGCCACTATGAAGAAGAAAGAGCTCAAGGCTGTGCGCCATGACCTCCAGTACATCTTTCAGGACCCCTACGCCTCGCTCAACCCTCGTATGACCATCGGCGAGATCGTGAGCGAGCCTCTGGTGATACATGGCGAGATGAACAATACCGAGGAGCGCATGGATTATGTGCGCAAGATCCTCGATATCGTGGGTCTCAACCCTGAGCACATCAACCGCTATCCACACGAGTTCTCTGGCGGCCAGCGCCAGCGTGTGGGTATCGCGCGTGCCTTCGCGCTGCATCCCAAGCTCATCATCTGCGACGAGCCGGTCTCTGCTCTGGATGTGTCCATTCAGGCGCAGGTGTTGAACCTTTTGGGCGAGCTCCAAAAGGAGTATGGCACAGCCTATCTCTTCATTGCCCATGACCTCTCGGTGGTTCAGCATATTTCTGACCGCGTGGCCGTCATGTATCTGGGCAACCTTATGGAGACTTCCGATTGGCGCTCCCTCTACGCAGAACCCTACCATCCCTACACCCAGGCCCTTCTCTCTGCAGTGCCCATCCCTGACCCCGACGTTCAGCGTTCTCGTGAGCGCATCATTCTCGCGGGGGATCCTCCTAGCCCCATCGATCCTCCCTCCGGATGCCGCTTCCACACCCGTTGTCCCATCGCCCAGGAGATCTGCAGCCAGAAGCGTCCTGAGATGCGCGAGGTGGCGCCAGGGCACCACTGTGCGTGCTTCTTTGCCAAGCCGTTCCCCATCCAGGGGTCCTCTATCGAGCTCTAAGTTGCGCTATTTCTAGGTCTGAAAGGACGTTCACTCACAAGTGGGCGTCCTTTTTCATGGATGGGCCATTAGAATGCGCCTCTCTGGGGCATAGAAACCCATGTGCAGCCAATGACCGCCTACCGGTTGCAGGCGCATGTGTTCTAGTCTTTTACATTGTGGGGGAGGGGACCGGTGGGTTCTCACGAAAGCACATACACTCAGGCATCTGGCACCCAGGACGCCTCGCTTACCACGCTCGACAAAGGCGTCATAGGCCAGTATTACCGGGTGGTGTCCCTTGAAGATCTGGGGGAGTCTGTAGCTCGACGCCTGGAGTCGGTGGGCATGACGCGGGGCTCGGTGATCTGTGTGCTCAACAACAAGAGCCATGGCACAGACATCATCAGGCTCAGGGAGACCCGTTGGGCCTTGGGCCGCTCCATCACCTCCTGCATCCAGGTGCGCCATCTGGATACGCCTCCTGTGCCCAACCGCGACCTAAGCCCGGAGTCTGTGTCCACAGACCACACTCGGACCGCTGCTCAACGGACCTCTTTGGCAACCGATGGCGAGGAGGCATCCCGTGGATAAGTTCGAGCGCCACTTCACGTACCAGCCGCTTCCTGCGAAGCCCGGACCTGAGGTAGGGCATCCTGGTATGACGTTGGCATTTGTCGGCAATCCCAATTGCGGCAAAACCACGCTCTTCAACGCCTATACGGGCGCCAAGCTCAAGACCGCCAACTGGCCCGGCGTCACCGTGGAGGGCAAAGAGGGCGCCACCACCTTCGAGGGCGTAGAGATTCGCCTTATCGATCTGCCAGGAACCTACTCGCTCACCAGCTACACCATGGAAGAAGAGGTTGCCCGTTCCTACGTGCTTTCGGGTGATGCCGACGCCATCATCGACGTGGTGGACGCCAGCTCCCTGGAGCGCTCCCTCTATCTCACGTTGCAGCTTATCGACTTGGGTAAACCCGTGGTGGTAGCCCTCAACATGATGGATGTGGTGCGCAAGCGCGGCATGGAGATCGACGTGCACCGCCTTGCCGAGACCCTGGGCTGCCCCGTCATCCCGGTCTCTGCCCGCAAACGCGAAGGCCTGCAGCCTCTGCTTCACGCCGCCTACCATCACAAGGGCGCTCAGCACGATCCTTTCTGCCACGACCATGTGATAGACGACGGAATGGCCGAGAAACACCTCCACAACGTCATGGTCTACTCCCGTGACTTGGAAGCTAAGATCGACGAGGTGCAAGCTGCCTTTTGCAAGGCCTATCCTGATTGTGAGAATCCTCGCTGGCATGCGGTGAAGCTTCTGGAAGGCGACGTGTCGGTGAAGCGCGACTTCCCGCTGGATCTTCCAGTGTTGGAGCATAGCTATGAGGACGAGTTCATCAGCGAGCGCTATGACTTCATCTCCAGCGTGGTCAACGAGTGCGTATTCAATCGCTCGGCTCGTGCTGAGGCTACAAACAAGGCAGACCGCATCCTTACCAACCGCATCTGGTCTATTCCAGTGTTCTTGCTTATCATGGCCATCGTCTTTGGCCTCACCTTTGTGGTGGGCGATGCCATCAAAGAGGTGTTCCAAGGTTGGCTGGATGCCTTTAACGGCGGGGTGGGGGACTTGCTCGCCTCCATCGGAGCCTCGCCTGCGGTGGTGAGTCTGGTATGCGACGGTGCCATATCAGGCGTGGGCACGGTGCTCACCTTCCTGCCCAACATCTTCATTCTCTTCTGTGCTTTGGCGTTTTTGGAAGACTCCGGCTATATGAGCCGCGTGGCCTACGTCATGGACGGCATCATGGGCAGGTTGGGGCTTTCCGGCCGTGCCTTCATCCCCATGATCTTGGGCTTTGGCTGCTCAGTGCCGGCCATCATGAGCTCTAGGACCTTGGAGTCAGTGCGCGACCGCAGGCGCGTCATGCTGGTAACGCCTTTCATGAGCTGCTCGGCGCGCTTGCCCATCTATGTGCTCTTCTCGGGCCTCTTCTTCGATGCCTACGCAGGTCTTGTGGCCTTCTCCATGTACGTGCTGGGAATACTGGTGGCCTTGGCAGTGCTCAAGGTGATGTCTCTGACCGATAAGAGCGAAGAGACTGAAGGCAGCATGCTCCTCATCGAGCTCCCAGAATACAAGCTGCCAGACGCCCATACGGTGTGGATCTATGTATGGGATAAGGTCTGCGATTATGTGGAGCGCGCAGGCACGGTCATTTTTGCAGCTTCGGTCATCATGTGGCTGCTCCTTAACTTTGGCCCCACGGGCTATGTGGGAGAAGATGTGGCCAACTCCCTGGGTGCGACTATTGGCAGGATATTGGTGCCCTTCCTCGCCCCTATTGGCGCTGGTGACTGGCGCCTGGCAGTGGCGCTGCTGGCGGGCATTTCAGCCAAAGAAGTGGTGGTATCCTCGGTTTCGGTGCTCTTTGGAGTGGCGGGCGACGCCGTGGGCAGCCAAGCGCTGCACGCCGCTCTGCTGTCCATTGGCTTTGGGCCGGCAAACGCGCTGGCCTTTATGGCCTTCTGCCTGCTCTACGTACCCTGCATAGCCACCATCGCCACCATTCGCTCAGAGAGCCATTCGCGCAAATACGCCTGGTTTGCGGTGATCTTCCAAGTGGCAGTGGCCTGGGTGATCGCCTTTGTCGTCTACCAGATCGCACGACTGGTGATCTAAGAAAGCCTCCGAGTGTGAGTGACCCCTCATAAAGTGCCAACTTTCTTAGATTGTCACTTGCACCCAAGGGCGCCTATGCTATTATTTCTTTCGCACCAAACCTGTCGGAGTGGCGGAATTGGCAGACGCGCTAGCTTGAGGTGCTAGTGACTGACTAAAAGGTCGTGCGGGTTCAAGTCCCGCCTCCGACACCAGGACATTCAACGTGGATCCTTAGGGGTCCACGTTTTTTGTTATTGTGGGACAATCGGCGTCTGTTCCACCTATACTCTGCGCGTCTCACAGCCGCAGTGTGAGGAGACCTTATGATCCTTGGCAGCAGCATCACCGCTGTCGATAAAGGTGACGGCCGTCTCAAGGCTTTCTCCGGGCTTACCACCGTCATCAAGATATTGTCTTTGGTGGATGACGCCATTGCAGGCTATGACTCCCATGGCAAGATCATCATCGCCAACGGCAACCTGGCTGAGTTGACAGGCCTTTCTCGGCAGCAATTGATCGGTATGGATGTAAGCACGCTCTTTCTGCCGCTTACTGGCGTTCCTAAGACCCACGGGCGCCTGCCGTTTCCTTTAGACGGAGAAGAGACGCCGCTCCTTTGCCGCAAACCCAACCAAAACACCTGGACGCCGGTGCACGTGCGTGCCAAAGAGATGGGCGATGACGGCTCGTTTCTCATGGTAGCAAGGCCGTTTGTGGAAAAGTCTGTGTCGGGAGACGCCGGAGCAGTAGAGCCCGAGCTGGCAGTGCCGCACCTTTCGGCCAGCGACGTGCTGATCGACGCTGCGGTGGTGCCAGGCGAGGATCCGACCCCTTCGGGCATCGCAGTGAGCAACGCCGATCTCTATCAGAGCGCAGACGCCCCCGATGACTCGGTGCCCAATGATGTGGTTCGTGTGATTCAGGAGATTGGACGCGCGGCAGACACCGGCAATACTTCCGGCGTGCATGACATGCTGGTGCGCGAGCTGCGCAGCGCGGTGGATGCCGATGCCGCGGCGCTCTATACGGCCGGTTATGGCGGCTATGTGTTCAAGAGCTTCTCGGGAAAGTTGGGCGGCTCCTCCATGCCCACGTTTGTGGAGGGCAAGAACGCGGTGGTCTCCATCGCCTCTTCCCGCGGGCGCACAGCGAGTTTCGACCGCGTGCGGCAGGATACTGGCGAGATCGCCCTGGTGGATTCTGCCACGGGCAAAACCTATGAGATATCTGGGGCAGAAAACTTCCCCCTTACCTCGTTTTATGTGGTGCCTATCATCTATAACCGCTCCACGGTGGCGGTGGCCGCGGTGGGGTGGACCACTCCCCACGGGTTGGGAGGACACTCGGCAAAAGTACTGGACATCTTGGCAGTCCATCATGCCAACGACCTGCTGACCGCCCAGGCACTGGCTCTTACCTCGGCAAGCGAGCGGGTGCAGGACGTGGCCCATGAGAACCTTATGCACCTCGAAGAGCTCGAAGACAAAGCCACTTTCCTAGACTATTGCCGCGCCTTCGAGGCCATGGCGCAGGCTATCAACTGCCGCTTTGCCCCGGTCTTCCGCAATTTGCATCAAAACACCAACTTCATCAAGAAGGCTGACGGCTCGTTGGTGGACTTCCCCTTCACCATCAATGATTTGGCAGACGACCGCACTGCCCCCGAGGTATATGTGGGCCCGTTCTCCCACCACAAGGAACTCTCAGACTGGCTTGCGCAAAATCATATCCAGCGCGATGGCTTCGTGGTGGTAGTTCGTCAGCTGCGAGAAGAGCGCAGGGCGTTTTTGGTGCTTTCGGACGTGTCGGACATTCCTCTGGGAAACCTGGAGATCACGCTGTACAAGCGCTTTGTGCAAGACGTCTTTCGCCAAGACCAGCTCCAGCGCCAGCGCATCCAAAACTCCCTCATCGCCCATACGCTGCAGCAGGGCATGGGAAATCACATGCAGCATGTGCAGGGCTTATCGGCGCAGGCCGTGTATAACTCGGCTACCGAGAGTGCCAATGTGGGCGGCGACTTCTACGATCTTCTGCGCCTTGAGAACAACCGTGCCTGCATCATCTTGGGCGACGTGGCAGGCAAAGGCGTGCAGGCAGCCAGCGTGTCGGCGGCAGTGCGCACCGCTTTGGGCACCTATGTGTGGGAGGGTATGGAGCCGGCGCATATGGTGCGTTCGCTCAATGACTTCTTCTTGGGATTTTCGCGCCTAGACTCTTTCGCCACCCTCTTTGTAGGCCTGCTGGATGTGAGGTCTGGTAAGCTCACCTACTGCTCGGCAGGGCATCCCCCGGCATTCCTGCTGCATCCCAAGGACAACCAGATGGAGCTCTTAAACGTGCAATCCGGCGTGGTGGGCGCATTCCGCGAGATGGTCTTCAAAGACGGCATCGTGCAGCTTGAGCCCGGAGACGAGCTGGTGCTCTATACCGACGGCGTTACTGAATCCCGCGATCCCTCCGGCATCTTCTTTGGCGAGACCGGTCTTCGCGAGACATTGGTGCGCGAGATGGACACGGACGTCCATGACATGGCAGACGCCATCATGAACACCCTCTACGACTTTACCGGCGGCCGCCTGGACGACGACGTGGCTATCATGGCCCTGCGCTACAACGGATTGGATGACGCCCCTGAAGACGACTCTTCAGGCCTGGGCACGGAGGGCAAAGGCGCGGTGCTTGCCCCAAGCGAAAGCCACCAGAGTGCCCAAACTGGAGCCTCTGAAGGAGAGCAGCTGTGAGTGCCGCAGGCCTGAGCCGAGAAGAGCGCTGCCGCAAAGTGGTGCGAATCCTCTGGATCATCCTTATCCTCAACTGGGCAGTGGCGGCAGCCAAGTTCTTTTACGGCGCCGCTACAGGCTCGCTCTCCATGCGCAACGACGGCATTGCGAGCGCCTTTGACGGCCTGTCCAACATCGTGGGCATCCTGGGCGTCAAGATGGCCTCCCAACCCCCTGACAAGGCCCATCCCTATGGCCACGCCAAGTTCGAGACCTATGCGTCGCTGGCTATCGGGGTCATGTTGGCGGTGGCTGCCTACAACCTCGCCGCCGACGGCATCCAAGCCCTTTTGGGCCACAGGAGCGCAGTGGAGGTTAACGGCGGCTCCTATGTGGTGATGGTGGGGACCCTCGTCATAAATCTAGCGGTCTCCTTTGTGGAGGGGCGCTTTGGCAAGCGTCTTGCCAGCGAGGTGCTTACCGCAGATGCCCTCCATACTCGCTCGGACGCTTTCGTCACCATATCGGTCATCTTGGGCCTTGTGGCAGTGAGCTTGGGATATCCCATGGCTGACTCTTTGGTGGCTGTGATCGTGAGCGTCGCCATCGCCATTTCTGCGGTGGAAGTCTTTCGGGAGGCGGCTCGTACCCTCTCCGACCACGCGGTGTTGGAGGTCGAGCCGCTGCGCCAGGCGGCCTGTCAGGTGCCTGGCGTGCGCTCCGTGCACCATATCCGCACCCGCGGCACTGAGGGCGACGTCTTCGTGGACCTCCATCTTCTGGTTGACCCAACCATGACGGTGGCACGCGCCCATCAGATCGCCCAAGAGGTAGAGCAGGCGGTGCAGCAGGGGTTTCCGGAAGTCTCCGATGTCATGGTGCACATCGAGCCCGACAATCCCCAAGAGCGCTCTGAAGGTTTGGCCGACGATCGCGCGCTCGGCGTAGCATCTAAGGACTCCTCCACAGATGACGCGGCCACTCTTCCTGCCGAGAAGAGCGATCCTTCCTGCCAGTGACTCGCTGCCTTGGGTAGGCGAGTTTCTCGGCAGCGAGAGGAACGTCTATGCCCAGCTGCCGAGAAGGAATAATTTCAGGAAGCTATAAGAAATAATGTGCATTACAGTGAATGTGGGTTCTACAGGCGGGTATCAGAAACCCATATCAACGTTGAATATGCTTTCTCAAAACAATGGTAACAAACGCCAGGTTTTTGGACATATATTCACCGCTGGAATTATATATAAACGCAGGTTAATGGATTAATAGGTTAACAGTTGCCTACTTAATTCTCTCCCTAAAATTGGGGATGCCTGTGTAGAGACATCTCGCGTCTGGCACAGCTACGAAAGGGGAGAGCATGCTTATCGTCTCAGACTGCATGATGGTTCCCGTTCGTTCTGATATCAGTGTGAGGACGGCTCCAGAGCTTAAAGACCATATCGAAGAGCTTATGAACGGCGGCTGCCATCGCATCATCTTGGATATGGACAAAGTTGGCTATATCGATTCGGCAGGCATTGCGCTCATCCTGTCGCTCTCTCGCAAGATGCGCGCTATGGGTGGTCTGTTGACCTTGGTGAACGTCTCAGAGATGGTAAACCATATTTTGAGCGTAGGATGCCTGGTCCCCTTCATTCCTTGTTTGGCGAAACAGTCGTCAAAGGCTGCGGTGCCCGCATTGCCGGTGGGTTCCAAGCCGTCAAAGCGTCTTACGGTTCGCATCGAGCCAGATACCCTCCAAGATGCGCGAGAGCGCTTGCGCGAGTTTTTGGAGGTGCTGCCTCTGTCCAGCAGCGAGCTCTATGACATCATCTTGGCTGCCGGCGAGGCTATGGGCAACTGCGTGCTTCATACAGATTCGGGCATCGGCTATCTTACCTGCGCCCTCTATCCTGACCGTTTGGTGATGGAGGCGGTGGACAGCGGGCCTGGGTTCGAGATCGCCCCGGATGTCGACCCCGTGGTGACTCTGGAGCATGGGCGCGGCATCAAGATCATGCGCCTTCTATGCGACGACGTTGAGATCAAGAAAAAGCCTGTGGGCCATGGCACCATCGTGCGGCTGGTAAAGATGCTGCAGCAGGGCGCTGAGCCACTGGAAAAAGGCATGTTTGAGATTCTTTCTGCCTAGAGATTTCTCTCACGCGTATAGAGATGCTGCAGCCTAAAGGGCACAACGCGCGTTGGTAGGTCCTGTGATCCAGCCTCATGCACAGCGTTTCGCTTTATGGGCCCCCGCCACAGGCAAATTGGACGTACACAACAACTTCGACCCCAATGGCAGATGAAAAAGAAAAGCCGGGACTTCAAGGAGTCCCGGCTTGCAACTTATGGTAGCCCGTACCAGATTCGAACTGGTGATCTCCGCCTTGAGAGGGCGGCGTCCTGAACCGCTAGACGAACGGGCCATAAAAATGGGGCAGGGAGCCCCAGGGAAAAGCGTGGTAGCCCGTACCAGATTCGAACTGGTGATCTCCGCCTTGAGAGGGCGGCGTCCTGAACCGCTAGACGAACGGGCCATAACCCAAGAATGGCTGAGCCAGAGAGAATCGAACTCCCATTGACGGAACCAGAATCCGCTGTCCTACCGTTAGACGATGGCTCAAGCTTTTGGGGCCGATTGCTCGGCGCGAGTAGTTACTTTACGTCATGGGGCACGCTCGTGCAAGCCTAAATTGGTCCAATAAGGCAATTTGGTGCAGGTTGTGAAGGCGCCTGCACAACCGTCACGGTTTTGTCGTGGGGTCTTAGCAGTTGCCCCTAGGCCTTGGAGCCAAGATGGCCATAATCCTATAACAGCTTGGTATTGGGTGGCGCGGGTTGCAGAAGGGAGGGCTATGGAAGAGCAAGAGAATAGGTCGAGTCACCCTCCTTTGGATGAGGGGAGCTCCGCTGCTTCCAATCTACAGCCCTCTACTGACTCCTCCAACACTCCTGAAGGCCCCTCTCTTGAGGCTCTGGAGCTGTTGGAGCAACCGCTGGAAGACGCCCTAGGCTTCTTTGACATCCCAACATCAGAGGGTACACCCTCCTCCAAGGAGCCTGCCGCTCAGGTTCCTCCAGAGCCCGGCTCTACGGCTCCTTCCTCTTACCCTGTCCCATCCACCCCTGAGCAGCCAACTGCCGATGCAGGGGTTTCTCGGCAGCGAAAAAAACCAGCCAACCTCAAGATAGGGGTTGCGGGAGCCAGGCATCACAGGTCGCAAAAAGCTTCCTCTACCAATGCCTATGCGGCAGCAGCTGGGGCTCGCAAGGCCTCGGGTGCCCAGAAGCCCGCACCTCAGGGGGTGGCGGGTTCAAGGACCAAGGCGTCGGTGTCCAAGAAGACAGTCGGGCCAAAGACCCGCGTGGGGCAAGAGGAGAGCCAGGACCAAAAGAAGGCGCGCAAAGGCGCGCTGTTTATGGTGGGCGTGCTGGCTGCCTACGCGCTTTGGATCTTCATGAGTGGCCAGTTCGACGAGTTCGTGGGTGCGCTCAACGGGGCCGATGCAGGCTGGTTTGTAGCCGGCATGCTGGTCATGAGCTTCAACTTCGTCTTTGGCGCCCTGGCGTTCGTGCTGGCAGCCTATATCGATCCTACGAGTCCTTTGGGCGTGCGCGACTGCATGTCGGTGGAGGCAAACGGCGTGCTCTTTGGCAATCTCACGCCCATGAGCACGGGTACCATGCCGGCGCAGATCTATAGGCTCACCCAGGCGGGCTTGGATGTGGGGGCGGCTTCTGCCACGCAGCTCACGCGTTTTGTGATCTACCAGGCTGGCGAGGTAGTAGTAGCTGCAACACTGTTGCTGCTGCGCTTCGACTTCTTCTTGCACACCTATGGAGACATCGTCTTCTTGAATATTGTGGTGTTTATCATTCAGACGCTCCAGGCCGCAGGCCTGCTGGTGGTCTGCCTGTTCCCGCGCTTTGTGACCCGTGTGGGCAACTGGGGTCTAAGGTTTGCCAGCCGCCATGGGTGGTTTAGTGCAGAGCGCGTAAAGCGCTACTCCGACGTGCTCAACAACCAGGTGCGTTCCTTTGGCGGCACCTTCCGCGACTCCTTCAGGCACATGGGCTCGCTGGCCCTTACGCTTCTGGTGACCTTGGGCCAGATGCTCTGCTTTTACGCGGTGCCCTGGTTTGTGCTCCGCGCGTTTGGCGGCGACGCAGATTTTGTCACCTGTCTCGCCGCAGCTTCCATGGTGCAGATGATTGGCAATTCTGTGCCGCTTCCCGGTGGCACCGGTGGCAACGAGGCCGGCTTCGCGCTGTTCTTTGGCCCCATTTTTGGCGCTGCCGCTACTGCGGGCTTCATCGTATGGCGCCTCATCACGTTCTTCATCCCTACGCTGGCTGCCTTCCCGCTTATGGCGTTGAGCTCGTCGCATAACAAGTCCATTTATCAGCGCTGGCAGCATTTTCGCACGCGCAAGGGCAGGCGCGCCCAGGTGTTCGTCTCTCGCAAGAAATAGCTTGCAGTGCGAGGGCTTATAGGCCGCTACGCCTACGCTGGCATGCATGGCGACACATCGGCACACATGGCGGCGCCTATCCAGCGAACCCATCTGTCCATGAGCATGCTCGTGGCCCTCGAACGATGTGGCGTCCCAGGGCCACGAAGGCCTTCGTGTGCAGGCTCTCTACTTAATAGTTAATCATCGAGCCGCTTCACAAGCCTGCGCAGGCGCTGGCGCAGGGTAGGGGCGCTGTCAGGCGTGCGCACGAGCGTGGCGGCTCCGCAAAGGGCGGTGTAGAGGTAGTAGGTCACCAAGCGCCACAGGATATAGCCGGCAGCGGCCGTCGATCCCATCCAAGGGGCAAAAAAGGTGGCGAAGGAGGCTTCGATGCCGCCGGTGCCACCGGGCAAAGGAATGGCGCTGGCCAAGAGCTGCACCATTGATCCTGCGCAGACCACCAGCCAAAAGTCCACCTGAATGTTCAAGGCCTGCAGCACAAACCAAGGGGAGCAAAAGATGCAGAACTGTTGCAGGACGGACACCACAAGCATACCCAGCATGACCCACTTGTGCCTCACTGCAGCCTTAAAGGTGGTGGAGAACTGAGTCACCTGGTTAGAGATGGCCTTCGACCAGCCATCGGCTTTGATCCCCATCCCAAACAGGTCGCGCCTTTTTATCCATCCACACAGCCGCTCGCCCAGTCTGGCCACCCATTGAGGACGCAGGCACATCACCAGCAGTGCCATGGCCTGGATGAGCTTGAATCCAAAGACAGCCACGTTGATCCACACCACGGCTCCGTAGTGGCTGAAGAAGTAGGGCCAGTTGCACAGCAAAAGACCACCTGCGAGAAGGATCTCCGCTGCTTGGAATAGCAAAAAACGGTTGATCTGCACTGCGGTGGCCGAGCCAAAATCCAGCCCTGCCTCCAGCAGGCGCCAGATCTGCCCGGGCACCGAGCCGGCCATCATTGGCGTGAGGTTGCCAAAGAAGGTGCCGGCTGCCTCCACCGACACCAGGTCCAAAAAGCCCACAGGCGCCTTGCGCGCGATAAGGGTTTCCAGCACAAACGCCAGGGTGCCAAAGAGCAAGTAGAGGCCCATGACTCCTACCATGGCCAGCATCCACACCAGCTTTGCCTGGTCCAGCGCCTCCCTAAAGGATTGGCCCTGTCCCGACGCTTCGATATACGCCAGGCTCACTATCAGCACCGCTGCCATGAACAGGCCGCCAATGACGGCCTTGCGCGTGTTGGAGCGGGCGCGTGCCTTGGAATCTGCGGCGTCTTTGCCGCCAGTGAGTTCGCCTAACGCCTCTAGAGCCTCGCCTTTGGTGGAATAGTCGATGGTATCGAAGGCGTTCAGCGGGGGCTTATTGGCGGCATCCGCCTCCTTGGGTTCCTGCCGAGAAGAGATTGCGCTTGCATCAGGCGCTTGTGCCGCAGGTGCCGCGTTGGAGGTTGAACGTGAAGGGATCGAGGCCATAGATGAGGATGTCCTTTCGTTCAGGCATGACGAAAGATCTATTCCCCTTTATTCGCTCGGACTCCTCAAAGGGGGTCAGTGATACGCAGCTTATTCAAGAGATCAGTCGCAGGCGCCGCAATCGGCGCAGACTGAGGGGCAGACGGCCAGGCCGCCTTGAGCGGTCTCGCGCAGGCTCACGGGCAGCGAGTTTCCCACCATGACCATGGCTGCAACTGCCTCGTCGAAGGGAACCGGACTCACCACGCCGGAGAGCGAAAGCTGGGCTGCGGTCATGGCATTGGCAACGCCAATGGCGTTGCGGTTTTGGCAGGGGAACTCCACCAACCCTTGCACAGGGTCGCATACCAGGCCCAACAGGTTTCCAAGAGCAATGGCGGCGGCGTTAAGGCACGCTTCGGGGCTTCCATAAAGCATTTGGCAAAGGCCTGCAGCGGCCATGGCAGATGCTGTGCCCACCTCGGCCTGGCAGCCGCCCTCGGCGCCGGAGACGCTGCCATTGGCAGTGACGATGGCACCCACCGCGGAGGCGCACCACAGGGCGCTGGGCAGACGGTCGAAAGACCCCAGGGCTTCGGCGCAGGCAATGAGGGCACCTGGCACCACGCCAGCAGAGCCGGCGGTGGGCGCAGCCACAATGACGCCCATAGCGGCCGAGCGCTCCAATACCGCCATGGCATAGGCGCAGGCGTTGGAGAGGGTGAGCCCCAAAAGAGGCTCTGCCAGCTGCCGGCGATGGCTAAAGACGTCCTTGGCCTGTCCGTGCAAGAAGCCGCCCAAAGAGCGCTGAGGTTCCTTGATGGTAGAGGCTACCTCGGCCTTCATGGCATCCATCACGCGATCCATGGCCTTATCGGCAGTCTCAAGAGATCCCAGCAGCGATCCCTCGCGGCGTCTCATGGCAGCTCCTATGGAGCAGGGCTCGGCGGCGCATAGGGCCAAAAGATCGGCGCCGCAGGAAAAATCTGATTGAATGGCGCCCTTCTCGTTCAAGGGCAGCGCGCCGGGGATGGTGATGGAAGTGGCAAAGGACGCCCCGGCGCGTTCGCGAATAGTCTCCACCATGATGTGGTCTAAGGCCTCATCCAGCTCCACAATGGTGTAGGCGTCGCCTCCGCGCTCGTTCCTAAAGGTGCGTATGGTAGCAATATTGATAAAGTCCTCAGACAGGGCGCCGCAGATCTTGGCCAGCACTCCCGGCTTGTCGCGGTGATGGATGAGCAGTGTAGGGTATTCGCCTCCAATGGAGACAGCCACATTGTCCACGGAGGAAATGCGCACCCGCCCGCCTCCCACAGACTCGCCGCGCACGGTGAGGGCGGTGCCGTCTGCCAAGGTCATAGCAATGGAGACAGTGTTGGGATGCAGCGAGACGTCCTCGTCGGCGATGGTGAAGTGCACCTCAAGGCCGGCTTCTTGAGCCAGCTCGAAAGAGTCGCGGATGCGTTCGTCGTCGGTGTCCAAGCCCAGCATGCCGGCCACCAAGGCCCGGTTGGTGCCGTGGCCCAGGTAGGTGCGGGCAAAGGAGTTGTAGAGGGTGAAGTCCACGGCCACCACGGGCGCCGACGCGAGTTCTCGGGCCACGCGCGCCAGGCGCAAGGCGCCGGCGGTATGCGAGCTGGACGGGCCCACCATGATGGGCCCCAAAATCTCAAAGGCGCTGGGCAGCATAGTTGCTCCTAATGGGTGGGCCGCCACCTTGCCAGGCGACGGCCGCACAAAGACGTGAGTATGAGAGCGCAAGGCTCAAGCAACAGGGCATATCGGGCTGGTCGCATCGCCCCTTAGGCTCTATGGATGCCGAGAAGCCCTTGGCCCCTAGGCCTCGGAGCTTTCCTGGGCGATGCGTGTCAGAGCGGCATCGATGCGTGCCAACACGGAGACTTTGCCCAAAAGCTCCAGAGTTTCGCCCAAAGGAGGAGAGACCAGAGAGCCGGTGGCGGCGGCACGCACAGCTCCAAAGAAGGTGCGCTTCTTAAGGTCGGTGGCCTCCTGGGCGGCAGCCAGGGCATTGTCGATGGCGCTGGCGTCAAAGTCGTCCAAAGGCTCCAGGGCGGCGCGGGCCAGCTCCAGAGATTGCTGGCAGCCGTCGGCCAAAAGCCCCTTCTTCAAGGCTTTGGGATCGATCTTAGGAGTATCGCCGGCATAGAGGAAGCGGGCCAGGTCCACCACCTCGGGCGCCTTCTTGGTGCGGGGCTTGAGCACCGAGGCCAGAAGGCCAAACCACTCAGGACGCGCATCTACGCAGCCCGGCTGTTCCAAGCCTGCAGCTACCAGCTGGGGCTCGATGACGTCGCGGGCAAAGTCCATGTCGTCTTTGGCCATGAGGTAGTGGCTGTTGATCCAATCCAGCTTGGCCGGGTCAAAGGTGGCCGGGTTTTTGGAGACGTGGTCCAACGAGAACTCGCGGGCCAGCACCTCTCGAGGCACGATGGTGGTGTCGCCGTCCAGCGACCAGCCCAAAAGCGCAAGGTAATTGACGAAAGCCTCAGAATCGTAGCCGGCATCGCGATACTCTTCCACCGAGGTGGCTCCGTGGCGTTTGGAGAGCTTCTTGCCGTCTGCCCCCAAAATCATGGAGATGTGGGCGAACTCGGGCACCGGATAGCCCAGCGCCTCATAGACCATCACCTGGCGCGGGGTGTTCGACAGGTGGTCGTCGCCGCGGATTACATGGGTGATGCCCATGAGCGCATCGTCCACCACGGTGGTGAAGTTGTAGGTGGGGGTGCCATCGCTGCGCACGATGACAAAGTCGTCCAGCTCGCGGGCGTTAAAGGTCACATCCCCATGGACAGCGTCGTGCACCACCACGTCGCCGCGATCCTCGGGCACCTTGATGCGCAGCACGTAGGGCTCTCCAGACTCCATACGAGCGCGAGCCTCAGTGGGATCGATATTCCGGCACCTGCGTTGGTAGCCCTGGAAGGGATCCTTGCGTGCTTGGGCTGCCTTGCGGTCTGCTTCCAGCTGATCCGGCGTACAAAAGCAAGGGTAGGCTTTGCCCTCATCCAACAGCTTTTGGGCGGCCTTGCGATAGATATCCAGGCGCTCAGTCTGTTTGTAGGGAGCGCAGGGGCCGCCCACCTGAGGGCCCTCGTCCCAGTCCAAGCCCAGCCACCGCATGGCGCGCAAGATGATGCCCTCGTTCTCGCTGGTAGAGCGTGTGGGATCAGTGTCGTCGATACGCAGGATAAAGGTACCGCCGTGAGCCCTGGCAAACGCCCAGTTATAAATGGCAGTACGGGCGCCGCCTACATGAAGCTTGCCGGTAGGGGACGGCGCAAAACGCACGCGCACGGATGTATCGCTCAAAACAACTCCTTACAGGCCAAAACTCAGCCGCTCGTGTATCCGACCAATCCCCAAGATCTGCATCCTAGGGCTTAGCTGCCGTTTCATGGTACACCGCAAGAGGGGCTACCCTTAAGACCTCACAGCTTGTCCGTCTGCAAGATGGCAAACGCTGCCAAGAAACCCTTCCATCCCACCGGCACCTTCGCCATCCCAGGCTACATCACCTTGGTGGATGCCAGCTGGTGCTCGATCCAATGGTTGAGGCGCACCAAGGGGCGACGGAGCACCAGGCCCAAGATAAGCGTCGGCGCCAAAAAGCCTAAAAGCCCCAGCAGATGAACCAAAAAGTCGTTGCCGTAGATACCGCCTATGCATCCGCGCATAAGCTGCATGGACTGCACGAAGGGCAAGAACGGATAGACCGCCTGGAAGGGTGCAGGAAGCATCTGCACAGGAAACGACCCGCCGGCTCCGGCGATCTGGATCACCATAAGGATTACCGCCAGCGCTTTGCCCACGTCGCCAAAGGATACGGTGAGCGCATAGGTGATGTTGGTGAATACCAACGACACCAAGATGCAGGTGAGAAACATCAGGCCCACGTGTTCGCATTGGATCTGCAGGTAAAAGAGGTCGCCTGCGCAAAGCAGCGCAGCCTGAAGAGTGGCCAGCACCAAGAAAATGCCCAAGCGCCCCAAATAAGCCTGGGTGAGCGTGAGCCCTCCCAGCTGAGCCTCCTCCTTCTTGCTGGGCTCCACTTTGAGCATGACCACCAAAATGATGGCGCCCACCCAAAGGGCCAGCGAGTTGTACATGGGCGCCATGGCGCTGCCATTATTGGCCACAGGAAAGACCGCCACGCGTTTGAGATCCACCGGTGCCGATAAGAACTGCGACAGCTCCTGGGGGTCTTCTGCCAGGATGGCGCGAATCGACTCTGCGTCCTGGGAAGCTACTGCAGTCGCCAGTCGCTCTTTCAAGGTAGAGACGTCCTCAGAGGCCCCATCCAAATCGCCGGACACCTTATCCAACGCTTCCTGAATGGCCCCCAGGTCCTGGGCGGCAGAATCGCCAGTGACCGCCAAGGCTTGCAAAGTGGAGTCCAAGCCGTCTTTGAGGGCTCCTGCGTCGTCGGCGCTCTGGGTGATGGCATCAGAGAGCGAGGTCAGCGACGGCGCCACGTCATCATTGAAGGTGCCCTTGGCGCTGTCCAGGCTGGTTTTGGCGCCTTCCACGAGCCCCTCCAGTTTTGCCTTGGCGTCAGCGGCGCTGGTGGTGCCGTCTTTGAGCTCCTGGGACATTTGAGAGATCTCTGCGCTCAGCTCTTCCAGGCTTTGAGAGGCTGCCGATAAGGACGCCAGCGCACGCTCGCTGGCTTCCAAGGCCCGGTCTAGGCTGCGTAGCACTGCCCGCTCGGCTGCAGTGAGCTGGTTGTCTTGGTTGTATTCGTCTTCTAGGCGATCGCGAAGCTCTTGGAGCTGGTCGCGCTGAGCAGTAAATCCTTCCAACAGGGCGTCCACTGCCTCTTTCCTCCCGTTCAAAGTGCCCGCAATCGACTCTAAGTCGTTGGCAACCTGAGTGGTGGAAGCGCCCGCTTTGTCAAAGACGCTGTCGATGGAGTCCTTGATGGAATCCAGCGAGTCGCTTCCAGAGGTGAGTGCGTCAGAGACGGTGCTCGAAGCAGAACCAAGCGCATCTTTGAGGCTTCCCACGCCGCTGGAGGCGCCGTTCAAGGCGTCTTGCAAATCAGAGGTGGAGTTTTTCTCGGTACCTACTAAGCCGGCCGAGCCCTCCACCAGGGATTTGGCAGAGGATACCAAGGCTCCGTAACTCTTAACGTTGGCGGCGGTGCTGGTGAGGGTCTGCTGGGTGTGGTCCAGCGAGGCAATGATGCGGTTGGCCAGCTGGGTCATCTCGTCGGAGCCCAGATAAGATCCCAAATCGCCCAGCACTGAGGAGCCCACCGAGCTCACCGTCTGGGCAAAGGTGGTGTCAATTTGATTCTTGAGCGCAGAAGAGGCTTTGGAGGTCACCACATTGGCGATGGCGTTTTCCTTCTCGTTCACGTAGAAGTCCAAGGCAGAGGTGTGGGGGTCTGCCGAGAGCATGCCAAGCAGGTCTCTGGAGAAGTTGGGCGGGATGATCACTGCTGCATAATACTGGCCGGAGCGCACGCCTTCCAGCGCGTCCTGTTCGCTGGTGATGAGCCAGCCAATTTGATCGTTTTCCCGCAACGCCGAGGTCACCTTGTCGCCCACATTGATGGAGAGGGGCATCAGGTCGCTGGTATAGCCTTCGTCGGTGTTGGCTACAGCCACTTTGAGGTATTTGGTGTTGGAGTAAGGGTCCCAGCTTCCGGCGATGTTGAACCATGCATAGAGGGAAGGGACTATGACCAAGCCTAGGCACACGATGCCGGCGATGACGTTCATAGTGCTTCGATGCAGATCCATCTTAAACAGTTGCCAAATCTTGCGCACTATTCATCGCCTCCCCTCGTGGATTGATCCTTTGACTTGGGTCTCTCTTCGGGCGCGGGCCCTGCCGTCTCATCGGTTTTATGATTGATAAGTGATTCCAGGCGCTCTTTGGCCTTGTCGTGGCTCTCATCCAACCTGCGCATGGCCGAGAAGGGGGCGAAAGGGGCCACCTCATGATTGAGCCGGTCGCTTACCATGGCCATGATCTGGGATTGGGAGAGCTCGGAAAGCCCCATCTTCTGGGCGGCCATGTCGTGGATGTATTCGATGGTCACCAGATAGAGGATGAGCAGCAAAATGGAGACGATCCAGAGGATGAGCACTGCAAACTTGATCTCCTGTGTGGCTATGAACAGAGGAATGAGCAGCACGGTGGAGCAGAGCAGCAGGGCGCGGAAGCCCCAGCGCACCATGGTTTCGTAGTGCGTGTTAAACCAGGCCATGCGCATCTCGAACACCTGGCGGTAGGCGGCAGAATCCAGCGCTGCCTTGAGCAGGGTGGTGAGTCGGAAGTTGGCCTGTGGAGGCTCGGTCTCCTCGCAGGCCATAAGGTCTGTCTCGCGGAGCTTGGCGTCAAAGAGGCGGTTGATGTTGAGCAAATGGCGCCGCAACGTCACGCCAATGATGAGCGAGGGGATCACGTAGAGCAGCAGGATGCAAAGGTTCTCGACGTAATAGCTGCCATAAAAGCCGGCGATGGCCTCGCGCATGGCGTTGTTGCCGTAGGTGAAGGGCAACCAGGGGTAGAGGGCTTGAAAGAAGCCCGGCTGCATCTGAATGGGGTAGAGGCCGGAGGACCCCGGGATTTGCAGGATCAGAATAACCACTGCAAGGGCTTTGCCCACATGCTTTAAGGCCACGGCCAGCGCGTAGATCATATTGACATAGACAAAGGACTCCACCAGTCCCGCAAAGACGAAGGCGACCGGATGGACGCATTGGATGCCAAGCGCGATGTCGCCTATGCACGTAATAAGCGCTTGCAGGATGCCCACCAGGTTAAGGAGCATCCACCTTCCAAAGTAGGCCTGCCATGGCTTGAAATCGCCTACCTGTTCGCGGTCCACTTCAAGCTTGTAGATGGATACCAGCACGAAGCCACCTACAAACAGGGCCACGTCTGTGTAGAAGGGAGTGACGCCAGTGCCGTAGTTGGCTACCGGATAGACCGTCTTCTCATCGATGGTCACAGGAGATGACATAAATGATGAAATCTGATCTGTATTGGCCCCTGTATAGGTTCTCAAAGCTTCCATTACCTGGGAGCTGTCGATGGCAGAAAGATCGGTGGCCAGGTTGTCCAACGATTCTAAGGCATTGTCCAAAGAGGTCTGGGTGCTTCCTAGTGCCGTGGACGCCTGATCCAAGGTGGAGGCCAAGGAGTCGAGAGACACCTGAGCTTGGTCCAAAAGGCTGTCCAGGCTGCCTAGGGTGCCAGCCAATCCATTGCCTGCCGAGGAGAACGAGTCCAAGGCGCTTGTAAGATGGGGGAGAGCCTCATCTGCCAGTGCCTGGCGCGTGGACAACAGGTTGTTGGCAGTCGATTGCACCTCATTGTTGATGGATTGAGCTGCGTCGTTGGTCTCATTGGTGGAGGTTTGGGCTGCATCCAGCGCGGTCTTCACCTTGTCCAGCAGGGCCTGTTGGGCGCTAAGTTGCTGGCCTAGGCGCTGGGACTCGGCTTCCAGGCGACTCTTGAGATCTGCGATGGATCCGGTGTCTGGCAGGGCGGCGACGGCATTGTCCAGCGAGGTCTTTGCGGCGCTCAGCGAGTCCTGGGTGGATTGCAACCGGGTGGCCACCGAGCTTAGCGTGCCGTTGGCAGAGCTTAGCGTGCCGTGTATGGCAGCCATGTTCGAGGCGGCCTCAGAAGAGATGCCAGAGATGGTGGTGGCGCCATTCACTAGAGAGCTGTCGAGCTTTTGGGCAAGCGCGTTGGTCTTGGTGCGCGTGGTCTCCAACGAGCCTAGGGCGTGCTCCAGATTGGCGCGGGCGTTCTCGCCTGACGTCTTGAGCTGGGAGGTGGTGGCTTTGGCCTCCACAATGGTGTCTTTGGCCGTTTGGCAGGAGCTTTGGGTATCTTTGAGCAGCTGCGAGATGGAGGCAATCTGATCGCGGGCATCCAACACTTTTTGGCGGGCGGCGTCGGTGCCTGAAGAAGTGCGGTTCTCTAGAGTGAGTCCCTCGGTCTTGGCTGCCTCCACCACGGCGGTGGTCACTGTCTCAACAAACGAGTCGTCGATGGAGCTCTCTACTGTGGAGGCTCCGGAGTCGGTGACTTTGGGGGCCACGGCGCTGAGCTTCTCGTTTACGTAGTACTCCAGCTCAGGTCTGGTGATGTTTCCGGTAAGTACTGAGGCGAGGTCTTTTGAGAAGTCCTCCGGAATGACGAGGGCGGCATAGTAGCGGCCGGATTCCACACCTGCTTTGGCCTCATCGGCGTCTACGAAGGTCCAGCCCAGCTTGTGGTTGTCCTTGAGCTGGGCTTCCACCTGGGCGCCCACATTGATGGCGGTGGCGCCCTTGTCGGCAAAGTCCACAGATGCCCCGGCATCTTGATTGGCCACCGCCACGGGCATGGTGGAAGTATTGGCATAGGGATCCCAGTTGGCCAAGATGTTTAACCAGGCATAGGCGGCGGGGATGATGGCGACGCCAATGGTGATCACTATGGCCACGGGGTTTTTAAGAATGCGAAGCAGATCCCGCTTGAAGATGGCAAAGACGGTATGCAACAGCGCTCCTTGGACTCGTGAGTTAAGAAACCGGTATTTAAGAAAGGCGATCGCTCCACAAGGGAGAGCGCTCTTTGAGCCGGCACGACATGGTACTCCAAAAACGTTCACAACAATGAACTGGTTGATGCCTAATATGCCCCCATAGGAACGAGGCGCATAACAGGAGTGCCGCAGTCTCTACTTCTTGTCCCCATTTTCTAAAACCTTGTGTATCAGAAAGAATGCGCAGCACCTTACAAGTCTTGTTGGGGTAGAGTCCCCTATGCCGTCAAGAGGTATGACGCATATGCGCCGTGCACAGAGCAGAGGGACCGAGCCCTAGGAAGCTCCGGCAACCCGCCTCAAAAGCGAGGTAGGGTGCCACATCTCGGCAAATGCTCAAAGCATTTGGAAGACGGGGGAATTCGCTGATTATTTGAAGGTCCCCTGGGTAGTAATGGGGGGACCTTATTTTTTGCGTCCTCACGGCCGGTCATCCTAGGCCGGCTGGTACAGGAGCGCAGCCTAAGTCTTTAAGCTGCAGAAGGAGTAGCAATGGCGAGCAATGTCACCTATTTCACCTCTGAGAGCGTTACAGAGGGCCATCCTGACAAGATTTGCGACCAGGTGTCGGATGCCATCCTCGACGCCATTCTTGCCAAAGAGACTGATCTTCAAAACAAGGGCTATGTGTCTCCTTCGGGCAAGCCGGCAAACGTGGACGACGTGCGTTGCGCCTGCGAGACCTTTGTGACCACCGGTACCGTGCTTGTGGCAGGCGAGATTCGCACCCAAGCCTACGTGGACGTCCAAAAGATCGCCCGCGACGTGATCCGCAACATCGGCTACGACGACCCCAGCTACGGCTTTGATGCAGATACCTGCGGCGTCATCAACATGATCCACGAGCAGTCCCCCGACATCGCCATGGGCGTCGACGAGTCTTTTGCCGCTCAGCGCGGCGAGGCCGAGGAGGACATCGACCGCGTAGGCGCCGGCGACCAGGGCATGATGTTTGGCTATGCCACAGACGAAACCCCGGCCCTTATGCCCATGCCTGCCTATCTGGCCCAAAAGTTGGCCCTGCGCCTGGCAGAGGTGCGCAAGAACGGCACTGTGCCCTATCTGCGCCCCGACGGCAAGACCCAGGTGACCGTCAAATACGAGGACGGCAAGCCTGTGGCGGTGACCGCCATCGTCATCTCCACCCAGCACGATCCTGAGGTGGAGTCCATGGACACCATCCGCAAGGACATGATCGAGCAGGTCATCGAGCCGGTCTTTGCTCAAGACAACATCGACTGGCAGGACGCGGAGATCTTTGTGAACCCCACCGGCCGCTTTGTGGTGGGCGGCCCCATGGGCGACACCGGCCTTACCGGCCGCAAGATCATCGTGGACACCTATGGTGGTATGGGCCGTCACGGCGGCGGCGCCTTCTCCGGCAAGGATGCCACCAAGGTGGACCGCTCCGCTGCCTACGCCGCCCGTTGGGTCGCCAAGAACGTGGTGGCCGCCGGCCTTGCCAATCGCTGCGAGGTGGAGCTGGCCTACGCCATTGGCGTCTCTCGCCCCATCTCCGTGCTGGTGGACACCCATCACACCGGCGTCGTGCCCGACAACGTCATCGAGCAGGCCGTCAAAGAGGTCTTCGACCTTCGCCCCGGCGCCATCATTCGCGACCTCAAGCTGCGCCGTCCCATCTTCCAAAAGACTGCCGCCTACGGTCACTTTGGCCGCCAAGACGCAGACTTCACCTGGGAAGACACCAACAAGGTTGAGCAGCTCAAGGACGCCGTCGCAAAGATTGAGGCCGCCCGTCTCGAAGCCTAGTAACCTCGCACCTTAGAATCCGTGCTTCTGCACGTCTCGCCCACAGATATGGGCTAGTCTTTAGACCCCCAAAGCACTCCGGTGACTTGGGGGTCGTTTTGGTTAAGCTGTCAAATCGCGTACCAAGGGCTCTTGGCTATTCTGGAATTCCAAGATGCCGAGAAACCCGCGCCTTCGCCACCTGCACTGCTTCAGCTGTTGAGTTGGCGCTAATAAGACCTGCGATCCCCTGCGAGAGGAAACGTTTGTGGCCCAGTATGCCTCCATAGTGCTCGACATCCCCACAAGGGCTCTGACCAGCACCTATGACTATCGTGTCCCAGAAGGGCTGGGGTCTCAGGTGCAGGTGGGTTCCACGGTGTTGGTGACGTTTTCTGGCCGTGCAGCGGTGGGCTATGTCACAAACCTGTCAGACCAGGTGAGCCCCGGCGTCAATCCTGGCAAGCTACGCGATATCGAGAGCGTGCTTGCGAGCCCGGCATTCGATCAGACGGCGGCCCAGGTCGCGCTCTGGATGGCTCAGGAGTATGCCGCTCCTCCTTCGGCCTGCCTGCGGCTGCTGTTGCCGCCAGGACAGACGGTGAAGGTGCATAAGAGTCAGGAAGGCGGTCCTTGGGAGCTCATCAATGAGCAGGTGAGCGCCCCTGATGCCCGCTGGGTAAGTTTGACCAATGATGGCAACGACTTCACCCCGCGCAAAAATGCCAGCCGCCAAAGAGAAGTGTTGGCAGCTTTGGCAGAGGGTCCCCAGCGCTTGGCAGACCTTAAAGCTTTGATTCCTGGAGCCGCCAGCGTGGTGACCAACCTGGCCAAGCGCGGCGTGGTAGCTGTAGAAACTCGCACTTATGCTCGCGGAATGCAAACCACTACGCTCTCCAGTGCCAAAGCGTTGCGACCTGCAGCGCTTACCCAAGGCCAGCAGCAGGCCGTCGCAGCCATAGAAGAGGCTCGCCAAAGCGCCAATGGGGACGTGGTGCTGGTAGACGGCGTCACAGGCTCCGGCAAAACCGAGGTCTATCTCCAGGCCATCGAGTCCACCTTAGCCGCAGGCCAGGGCGCCATCGTGCTGGTCCCCGAGATCTCGCTAACCGCCCAAACCGTAGGCCGCTTCCGCAGCCGCTTTGGCGACCGAGTGTCCATCTTGCACTCTAGACTCTCGGTAGGGGAGCGCCGCGATCAGTGGGAGCGGTTGCGCACTGGCGAAGCCCAGGTGGCGGTAGGTGCTCGATCGGCGCTTTTTGCACCCATCCATAATTTGGGTCTCATTGTGGTGGACGAGGAACACGAGCATTCCTACAAGCAAGATCAAGCCCCTCGTTACCAAGCCCGCGATGTGGCAGCCCAGATGGCCCGTGAGCGTGGAGCAGCCCTCGTTTTGGGCAGCGCCACTCTCTCTATGGAGGCCATCCAGCGTGCCCAAGAAGGCGGCTGGCGTGGCGCCCGTTGGACGCGCGTGGCCATGGAGGAGCGCCCAGGCACCTCCCAGCTTCCCAGCGTGCGCATCGTAGATATGCGCACTGAGGGCGCCAAGGGAGACGGCTCGCCCTTTTCGCCCACCTTGGCTGCAGCGCTCAAGGCCAACTACCAAGCCAAACGCAAATCGGTGCTGCTGCTCAATCGCCGAGGCTTTGCCAGCTTCCTCATGTGCCAAGACTGCGGCTGCGTTCCCGAGTGCCCCCACTGCTCCACAGCGCTTACCTATCACGAGCGCACCCATGAGCTGGTGTGCCACAGCTGCGGGTCCAGCTGGTCCATCAACGCCTATCCCAATCCCTACACCCACTGCCCTTCCTGCGGCAGCCGCTACCTGGCCGCCTATGGCGTGGGCACTCAGCGGGTGGAAGACGAGCTTGCGCAGCTTTTGCCCGGCGCCCCCATCATTCGCATGGATGCCGACACCACCAAAACCAAAGGTGCCCATCAGGCGCTGCTGGAAGAGTTCGACGCAGCAGAGGGCGCCGTGCTCATTGGCACCCAGATGATCGCCAAAGGCCTCGACTTCCCCGAGGTCACTCTGGTGGGCGTCATCAATGCCGACACTACTTTGAAGCTTCCCGACTTCCGCGCCGGCGAGCGCACCTACGACCTATTAGAACAGGTGGCTGGGCGCGCCGGCCGCGGCCAGGAAGCCGGACAGGTGATCGTTCAAACCTACTGGCCTACCCACCCTGCCATTACCTCGGTGGCAAGCCATGACCGCTATGGGTTCCGCTCATGGGAGCTGGCCCAGCGCCAAGAGGCCAGCTATCCGCCCTTCGCCCGCCTAGGAAACATCACGGTTTCTGGCACCAACGGCCGTCATGTACAGCAGGAGGTGCAAGACATCGCTGCTCAGTTACGCCAACGCACCCGAGATCTCGCTGGCTGGCAGATCCTCGGCCCTACCGAATGCGTAAAGGCCAAGGTCAAAGACCGCTACCGATTCCACGTGCTCATCAAAGCTCCTGCCACCGCAACCCTTGGCCCACTGCTGGCCGAGACCTGTGCGGCAGTGAACACCAAAGGTGTTTCTGTAGCTATCGACGTGGACCCCTACGACTTTATGTAGTCAGCCTTGTAGGATTAGTCTCCTCATTGGCATAGAGTGCCATGATGTCCTCGTCGGTACGATTGCCATGAACCTCGATGACTGCCAGCGCATTATCAAGCGCTTCAAGCTCGCTGGCGCTCAACCTTACTACCGCGGCCCCCAGGTTTTCTTGCAACCTGTCTAGTCTGCGTGCTCCAGGGATTGGCACTACAAAGTCATGGCGGTCGAGCATCCATGCCAGGGCAATCTGGGCCTTTGTTGCGCCCTTCTTAGCCGCCACTTGATCCAGCAGCTCCAGCAACGGCTCATTAGCCTCCATGTTTGCTTTGTTATAGCGCGTGATGCCACGGCGCACATCGTCACCCAAGTATTCAGATTGCTCTTTGGGTGCATACTTACCCGATAAGAACCCTCCGCTCATTGGGGAGAAGGCCACAAAGCCGATGCCCAGCTGCCCACAAAGCGGAATCACTTCACTCTCAAACATGCGCTCCATCATGGAGTGTTCACTCTGAACCGCCGTAAGCGGACAGGCTCCATAGCCTCGCTTGATCTCCTCGGGAGTCGACTGCGATTGGCCCCAGCCATGAATCAGACCTTCATCAATCAAACGCCCCATCACCTCGGCCACAGCCTCAGGGGTAATGGTGTGATTCATCCGATGCTGATAGTACAAATCGACATAATCTGTCGCCAAGCGCTTCAGCGAAGCCTCCAAATGCTCGCGCACCACACCATAGAGATCATATTTCGCACGACTATCCATCGCAGTCTCTGGAATATGCAGCTTGGTTGCCAGCACAACCTCAGACCTAAAAGGTGCCACCGCTTCGCCTACCAGGCGCTCGTTGTGACCGCTGCCATAGCCCTCGGCAGTATCAAAAAAGCTGTAGCCCATAGCATGGGCGCGGCGGATAAGATCCACCGACTTGTCCCAGTCTGGTCCAGGCCCATAACCATGGCTAAACCCCATGCAGCCTAAGCCCACTGCAGAGACTTCAAGAGGACAAGTAGCGCCAACACCCAGCGTGCGAGAAGGAACCTGCACCATAAGTGCCTCCTGTGCCTGAAAGCCGCCTGATTTGGCCCTAGTTTAATCACGCATCAAATATGATCTGCTTCTCATTCAGCACGCTCGCAAAAAGCTCCTGTTCACGTAAGGAAATGCTTAACTACTTCGGCCTCCTCACCCTCTGCGGCAGACTTTGAGGCGCTCTTGCCCGTCTATAATCCGTCTCATAGGGATTCACTGCATCAATGACATGATCCGTGAGCGCAAAGGCATTGCAAATATTAAGGAGAGTCGCCAAGCTCACCGATGGATCTCCATTCTCTAAACGAGACAACGTAGACCGAGAAACTCCCGCCATATCAGCAAGTTCATCTGAAGTAATGGTCTGAAGTCTTCGCCAATCGCGTATGGATTGCCCTATGTCTTTCGCTGCTTGGCGAGTTCTAAAGGGAAGAGCTCGTTTCATGATCTACCTAACGTCGCGAATATGATACGGAATCAAGGTAGGTGTATCAAATAAACGACGTAAAAGGCGTGCCCATAAAGTATGGCCGCTAGGTTGGGAAAAGATTATCTCGCTAATAATGGTCGCGTAAAGAGAGGAAAAGCACGTAATCATCCTCAGGCTTATACACCAGACGGTTTTTATGATCAATTCGCCTAGACCACAAGCCCGATAAGTCTCCTTTTAGTGGCTCCGGTTTTCCTATGCCTTCGAAAGGAGTTCGACATATTTCTTCTACTAATCGATTAATTCTTCGCAATGTGGCTTTATCACCTGCTTGCCAAGAAAGATAATCTTCCCAAGAATCAGTCGTCCAAACTTTGTGGCGTCCTTTCTGACTACTCCTATTCACAGACATTTGAGATATCCATATCATCAATTAAGTCATGAATAAATACATCTCCTGATGCAGCCGAGGCTACTCCTTTGAGTATTTTCTGATGAAGCTCTGGATTCTCGTAGATTCTTAACGTTTCCATGAGGGAGTCGTATTCAGAAGCATTCATTACTACGACATTTGAAGTCGGATCTTGGCTCGTGACGAGTATCTCGCAGGCATCATCACGAGTCTTATCAAGGTATTCCCGCAAATTGCGTCGAAACCCTGAGTAGCTTACACATTCCATATATAACCTCCTATATGTATACTGCTTATATTGTACCAATATATGTACAACATTTCACCTTTATCATGTGAACCTCAATCCAAGTCTATAAAATAGAACAAATGTACGCTATACTAAGTATCACCTCCTCCCCAGGATTGGTTTTCAGGCCAATCCAGCCTCTTAGTGCTCGTAGGGGAGGGCTGTATGGCTTCGCGTTTATTTGGCTATGCTCGTGTTTCTGCTGCAGATCAAAACCTTGATAGGCAGCTCGATACTTTTTCTAAACTGGATCTTGATGAGATAGTCACAGACAAGGCCAGTGGAAAGAACTTCGATCGTCCAGGGTGGCGCTCTCTAATACGGAGACTTAAACCAGGTGATGTGTTGTACGTCGCCAGTATCGATCGTCTTGGTCGCAATTACGATGAAATTCTGAGTGTTTGGCAGGATCTCACCCATGAGCGAGGTGTGGACGTGGTGGTGTTAGACATGCCTTTGCTAGATACACGTAATACCGTTGGTGGTCTCACGGGTAATTTCTTGTCCAATATTGTTTTGCAATTACTTGCATACGTTGCTCAAATGGAGCGAGATAAGATTCGCGAACGCCAAGCCCAAGGCATCGCTGCTGCTCGGGCTCGTGGCAAACATTTGGGGAGGCCTCGAATAGAGCAACCACCCACTTATACATTTGTCAAAAATGCCTTTGACCAAGGGGAGATAACTCGCAAAGAAGCCGCCCAGCAATTAGGAGTGAGTCTTTCTACCTTTGATAGCTGGCGACGCCAAGAAGCTTAATAGGATTAGATGTGGAGGTAGGGTTTCTGCGACCTACCGAAAGGTGTGCCTTTTAAATACCTCTCCCCACACCTTTTTTAGAGACCTCTTGCCACGCAAACTGCAGTTGAATACATGAATTATCACATTGATTAGCTTCGCTGGAAAGGCACACCTTTTCAAGGCCTAGGCTTCCTGCCGCGCCTGTTCAAAGGGCGAATAAGTGGGAGAGAGCCAAGAAAATCTCACGGTCAATGAGGTGTTCGAGCGCATTGTTACCCAGTCCCTCAACAAAAGGGAGCAGGGTACTGCCTGGGAGCGGGCAGTTAAGTTCTACTTCGAAAACGACCCGACTTACCAGGACAAATTCTCCCATGTGTGGATGTGGGAGGATGCTCCGACCAATCCAGGCAGGCAAGACACAGGCATCGATCTTGTAGCCCAGGATGCGACTACTGGTGAGTACTGGGCAATTCAGGCCAAGTGCTACACCTCCAAAACCCTTTCAGAAGGCGATGTGTCGACGTTCTTCATGAACGCCACTGAGGATACCTATGCCTACAGGGTCCTGGTTGACACCGCCCCAAAGCTCACTAGGAACCTCGAAGAGTTCATCTGCACTCATGAGTCTGTTTATCGAATTGGCTTGGATGTCATCAAGAAGTCCAACTTGCCTTGGCAGGATTTTTGGACTCATGGAATGCACCTTACCTGCGAGGAAGTGCAGGGGGCGCGTAAGCGACTGATTTTTGATCCACTTCCTCACCAGCGTAAAGCTATTAATGCTGTAAAGGCAGAGCTTCAAGAAGCTGACCGCACAACCCTTGTCATGGCCTGCGGCACCGGTAAAACGCTCACCGCTTTGCGTTTCTCTGAGGAGTTCGTCCCCGGCGGCACGGTGCTCTTCCTTGCTCCGTCCATCAGCTTGGTGGCTCAATCCATGCGTGATTGGGCTCAGCAGGTGAGAGGCAAGCTGCGCGTTTGGGTGGTGTGCTCAGATCCTAAGGCATCCAAGCTTGGCAAGGATAAGCAAGACGAGACTGAGGCTCTCGAGTCTTATGGATCTCTCTCTCAGGTTCCTTATCCTGCGACCACTAACCCAAAGCTTCTAGAAGGGCAATTTGCTCCTGACCCCGACGCGCTCAATGTCATTTTCTCCACCTATCAATCCATCGATGTCATCCATCGAGCCCAGGAACTCGGACTTCCTGTCTTTGACCTGATCATCTGTGACGAGGCTCATCGCACCACTGGCCGCATGCATGGCGAGAGCGGCAGGGAAGACGAGACCTCCTTTGTGCGCGTTCACGATAACCAATGGATAGCTGCAGTCAAGCGCCTCTATATGACGGCTACTCCGCGTGTCTATGAGACGCGTGACGAGACGCTGCCTGGCACAAAGAAAGTTTCTGACGGCCTCATTGCTTCCATGAATAACCCCGAGGTTTATGGCCGCATCTGTCATCGCCTCTCCTTTGGAGCGGCTGTCGATCAAGGGCTGCTCACTGACTACAAGCTCGTGGTTATGCAAATCGACCAGTCGATGCTGCCTCAGTCGATCTTGCTCTATGCGATGAGCAACGCCAATGAGATCGACGTGCCCGATGCTGCTCGATTCCTGGGTGTGTGGAAAGCGCTGTTTGACCGCACTCACGCTGGCGGCGTCATGGATCTGGAGGGCGCAGACAGCGGCCAGGATGATGCTCAGCGCGTACTGCATCATGCCATCGCGTTTGCCGCTAATATCTCGGCTTCCAAACTGCTCTCCAACGAGTTCCAGCACGTTGTTGACGCTTATCTCCAAGGCACGGAGCCAGCTCTGGCGCTTCCGGCTGATGCCAGACATGTACGCATTGATGTGAAGCACGTCGACGGCACTATGACTGCTCCTCAGCGGGCCGAGCTTTTGGATTGGCTTGCCGAGAAGGACGACGAAGACACTTGCCATGTCCTCTCCAATGCCCGCTGTCTTGCAGAAGGCATCGACGTTCCAGATCTCGATGCCGTCATCTACCTCTCTAAACGCCGCAGCAAGGTCGACATCATCCAGTCTGTGGGCCGTGTCATGCGTACTTCTCCCGGTAAGAAGTACGGCTACATCATCATTCCAATATTTGTGCCGGAGGGCACCGATCCGGGCACCGCGCTTTCTTCCAGCCGTGAGTATGGGCGTATCTGGGACGTGGTCTCAGCCCTTCGCTCCCATGACGAGCGCCTGAATGCCAAGATCAACTCCGCCTCCCTCGGTGATTCTGAGCCGTTAAAGAAGGTAGTTGAGTTCGAGGTCCTAGATTCCTCACGTCTCAACAAGGCCAAGAATATCCCTCATCGCACTCATCCTATTGGCGAGGATGCCCATGATGAGGACCGCGAGCCAAGCGGAAGCCATGATCAGGGCGACTCTGGACAGTCCCAGCTCATCCTTGGCGACAACGACGAGTCTCTTCAAAAGATGGCTCGTGCCATCCGCGCTCAGATTGTTCGCAAGTGCGGTACCAAGATCTATTGGAGCGAGTGGAGCAGCGACGTCGGGGCCGTCACCCGGGCCCGGGCCGAACAGATCCGCTCCCTCGTGGCCGCGCCCGGCCGGGCCGCGGACGCCTTCGGCGAGTTCCTTACCGGCCTCCGCGACACCCTGAACCCCGACTACGAGGCGGACCACGCTGTCGACGTGCTGGCCCAGCACGAGGTGACGCGCCCTATCTTCGACGCCCTGTTCAACCAGGACCAGGTGCGCGAGGGCAACCCCATCGTGGCGGGCATCGAGCGTGCCCTGGCGGCCCTCTACGACGCGGGCCTCGAGTCGTCGCTGGACAGCCCCGAGCTCACAGACCTCTACTCCCAGGTGCGCGTCATCGCCTCCCAGGTGCAGAGCGACACGGCCAAGCAGAACCTCATCAAGGAGCTCTACAACGACTTCTTCGCCGCGGCGTTCAAGGACACCGCCGACGAGCTGGGTATCGTCTACACGCCCGTGGAGGTGGTGGACGCCCAGCTCCACATGGTCCAGAGGGCTCTGCAGCGGGAATTCGGCGAGAGTCTCGGGGACCGCGGTGTGCATATCCTTGACGGTTTTGCAGGCACCGGCACCTACTTGAGCCGACTCATCGAGGACCCCACGCTCATCCCCGACGATGACCTGCCCTACAAGTACGACCACGACCTGCACTCCAACGAGATCGTGCCCCTGGCCGCCACCATCATGGACATCAACATCGAGCAGTCCTACCACGCGCGCATGGGCGGCGCCTACCGGCCGTTCCTCGGGGCGCTCCTCTGCGACACGTTCCAGCTGGGCGAGGAGGACAACGTCATTGACCGGCGCACGTTTTTGGAGAACAGCGACCGCATAGAGGAGCAGGTGGCCACCGACATCACGGTGATCGTGGGCAACCCGCCGTACCGGGCGGGCGACAAGGGCAACACCGGCAACCAGAACGCGAAGTACAGGACGTTGGACGGGCGCATCGAGTCCACCTATGCGGCGAGGACGACGGCGACGTTGAAGAACTCGCTCTACGACCACTACATCCGCGCCTTCCGCTGGGCGAGCGACCGCATCGGCGACTCGGGTATCGTCTGCTTCGTCTCCAACGGCGGCTGGCTCAAGGGCGATGCCGCCGCGGGCGTGCGCAGGTGCTTCTGCGAGGAGTTCAACTCCATCTACGTGTACAACCTGCGGGGCAACCAGCGCACCCAGGGCGAGGAGTCGCGTCGTGAGGGCGGCAAGATCTTCGACTCCGGCTCCCGCGCGACCGTCGCCATCACGCTCCTGGCCAAGAACCCTGCGTCGAATGAGCGTGGCGTCATCCGCTACTGCGACATCGGTGACTACCTCTCCCGTCAGGAGAAGCTCGACATCCTCAAGGACGCCGTCGACGCCGACCCGGAGTGGACCGTCCTGACCCCCGACCGCCACGGCGACTGGCTCGACCAGCGCGACGACTCTTGGTACGAGTTCGCCCCCATGGGTTTAACGAAACAGAAAACACCCCTCGGCATCTTTAATCTTTGGTCTCAGGCCGTACTTACTGCTCGTGATGCGTGGGCGTTTTCATTTGACAGGGGCGAGGTTGTCGGCAATATGGAGCGCCTCATCGCCACGTTCAACGAGGAGACGAGGAGGTTCCAGGAGGCCGGCAGGCCTGGTGACGTCAAGCGGTTCGTGACGGACGACGGGGCGAGGATCAAGTGGACTCGCGAGCTTTATTCAAGTGCCTCCCTGGGAAGATTCGGGACATTTGATGAGTCCCATTTGTATCCATCGCTTTATCGCCCGTTCTGCAAGCAATGGCTCTACATGGACTCGCAGTTCAACAACTGCGTCTACCTGCAGCCCAGGCTCTTCCCGAGCCCGGAGGTCGAGAACCTCGAGATTTGCATGGTCGGTCCATCTGCCGGTCGCGAGTTCTCTTGTTTGCTTACGAACATCAATCCGGACCATCACATGCAGAGTACTGCCCAGTGCTTCCCCCTCTACTGGTACGACGAGCCGTCGAGCGACGGGCTTCTCGGCAACGCCGAGCCCGTCCGTCACGACACCATCACCGACGAGGCCCTCGCGGTGTTCCACGAGGCCTACGGCGATTCCTCCATCACCAAGGAGGATGTCTTCTTCTATGTCTACGGCGTCCTCCACTCGCGCGAGTACCGCACGCGCTTTGCCAACAACCTCAAGAAGGAGCTGCCTCGCATCCCGCTGGCGGCGGACTTCCGCGCGTTCGAGGAGGCCGGCCGCAAGCTCGGCGAGCTTCATGTGAACTACGAGTCGGTGGAGCCCTGGCCCGTGGAGGAGGTCGGCAGCTCGGAGAACCCCGGGCGGACCGAGAAGATGGCCTGGGGCAAGGTGCGCGACAAGGAGACCGGCAAGCTCGTCAAGGACTTCACCGTCCTCAAGGTGTCCGACAGCCTCACCCTGCGCGGCATCCCCGAGCGTGCCCAGGAGTACGTGGTCAACGGCAAGAGCGCCCTCGGCTGGCTCGTGGACCGCTACAAGGTGACCACGGACAAGAAGAGCGGCATCGTCAATGACCCCAACCTCTACGCGCCGGACAACCCGCGCTACATCGTGGACCTCGTGGAATCGGTCATCACGGTGTCCTTGGAGACGCTGGACATCGTTGACTCCCTGCCGCCCCTGAACGAGCTGCCGCACCCCGCCAACTGGCCGACGGCCTGGAGTATGGACGTAAAGTAAGCGCAGACGTATCAGCTTCGGTTGAGATGAAAGAGGGGTTATATGGAGGATTGAGAACGTAAGGTCAACCGATTCACGGCAATAGCTCAACACTTTCATGCGAATCTGCGGCACACAGTCGAGAAGTGGCGCACTGCCGGATCAGGTGCCCTCGACCTTGTCGAGGTGGACTGTGCTCTGTTTGGTGTGGTTGGGAGCCTCGTCGCGGTTTGCGACACCAGCCCCGACCTCAAGGACGATAAAGAGAATCCGGCTGTGCTTGCACTAAAGTTCGCAAATAACCGTCTGAAGCACGACGGCTCCATCTCTAGGATGACGGCGCCCAAGGACGGATTCGTTCGCTTCGGGTCTCCGTTCGTCAGCCTCATGCCAGACATATTCTGGTTAAACTACCAGGAGTTCAAGGACGAGTGGCGCCACGAGAATCAGTGGGCGGCCTATGGGGAGAAGCTGGCGAACCACGCCGTGTTAAGATCGCTCCTAGCCATAGCCTTCGAGATCGGTGTGGACCTGAGGGATGATGAGCTGGATCAGCAGATCGAATCTTAAAGTCGTCACAGTTCTTGCTCTGAACGGATTGTTTCATGGTCCTAAAGGTGGCTGATAACCTTACCCTCCGCGGCGTCCCTGTGTGCTCAGGATTACGTAATCAACGGCAAAAGCGCCCTCAGTGGCGGCAGATCGTTACAGGGTGAAGGTGGGCAAGAAGAGTGGCGTCATCAACGATATCAACCTTTTTGCGCCGAATAACCTAAATTATATCGTAGACTTTGTGGAGTCTTTCATCACGATATCCTTGAAATCAATGGATATCATGGAATCCCTGCCGCTGCTGAACGAGTATCTCCTTCCGGCTAATTGGCCGGCAGCCTGGGGAATGGGAGCGAAGTAGGAAGGGTTCAAGATGGCCAAAGGTATTATTTATCTAATGAAAACCGTAGTCCCGGGGCTCGTGAAAATTGGTAAAACAGATAATTATAAAGAGCGCATGAAAGAACTTGAACGGAATGGTTATTACAACGTGACAGGTCTTAAGCGCAAATTTGCAATCGAAGTAGAAGACTACGATGAAAAAGAGAAGCTACTCCATGCGTTGTTCTCAAAGGCTCGTGTAGCTGAAAGTGAGCTATTTGCATTGGATGTAGATCTGGCAATGCAGCTGCTGTCTTCCTTTGAAGGTAGGCAAATTTATCCTGAGAATCAAACAAAGGAACAGGTTTTTGATACTGCTACCGAAGCCATCGAAGAACGAGCGATAGTACCCAATGGCTTGTATTGGATGAATCGAAAGGTGAAAGGTGTTGGCGTCATTAAGGCCAAGCTGGAAGTAAAAGATGGAGTATTTCGCGTACTAAAAGGGAGTGACTGCTGCGCCAAGGGACATGGCAGAAAGACTCCTGCTATCCTCAATGATGTGCTTATAGAAAATGATGTTCTACAGCAAGACGTAGTGGTTTCTTCGCTCTCTGCTGCTGCAGAAGTAGTCCTTGGTGGGTCTGTCAACGGGTGGGAAGTGTGGAGGACAGAGCAGGGTGTTGTGCTTAAAAAAGTGAGAGACAATAATTAAGAAATAATCTGAAACATCAATAATGGATACATCAAAATTAATTGCAAAAAGCTCAAAAACAGAAAGTTTAGGAATACGCCCCCTGACTTCCCGGTTGATTCAATAAAGCGCTATCTAAGTAAATCAGTTTGGTCTGAGTGGAAGGTATCTGGGATTCTGTCATTCTTTACAATTTCAGTCACAAAATCCGAAATAAGTGCTTCGAGGGTAGTTCCAGCCTTTATGGCAATGGCCTCAGTTTTATCACGAACCTGCTCATCAACTACTTCCGAAACAACTACAGTAGCCTCGATGTACCTCCTCGTTTATGAAACGATAGCAAGATAAACAGACCTCGAGGGGAAGCAAAGCATAGTTCGACGCTTGAGTTACGAAAACAATTAACTGACTTCTTCTGGTGCCCTCCCTGCTCAACAGGTAAGAAGGCTCAAATCTCATGGCTTTTCTTAAGAGAGGGGACGAGGTGGGTAAAATGGTGGGGAGAAAAGACTAGTCCCCAAGGAGTGCCATGTCTGCAAAAGATTCTATGCTTGATGAGATTGTGCTGATGGGCGATCCTGTGCTCAAGAGCGAGACGGCGCCCATTGAGACCATCGATGACGAGATCAAAGAGCTGGCCAACCATATGCTTGACGTCATGTATGCGGCAGAAGGCTGCGGGTTGGCGGCGCCACAAATTGGCAAGTCGGTGTCCATGGTGGTCATCGATTGCGATTGGGGCGATGGCACGGCCAAGAATCCCTACGTGCTTATCAACCCCCAAATCATCGAGGCCGACGGCGAGCCTATGATGGGCTCGGAGGGGTGCCTGTCGTTCCCGGGCATCTCGGTGGATGTGGAGCGTCCCAGCCACGTGGTGGTCCATGCACAGAACCTCGACGGCGATACCATGCGCTACGAGGCCGAGGGCTCGCTCATGGCCCGCTGCCTGCAGCACGAGATCGATCACCTGCACGGCGTCACCATGCTGGACCATCTGGGCCCCATGGCCCGCATGAAGGCAAAAGGCCAGGTAGAAGCTGCTATCAAAGAGGGCGTGCGCCCCGGCGAGACCGACTAGGAGATCCCCATGCGCGTGCTTTTCATGGGTACTCCCAATTTTGCGGTGCCCTCGCTAGAGGCCTTGGACAAAAACTTCAAAGTGGTCGCGGCGGTCACTCGACCCGATGCCGTGCGAGGCCGCGGTAAAAAGCTGGTGCCTTCTCCTGTCAAAGTGGCAGCTCAGGAGCGCAACATTCCGGTGATCGAGGCTTCGCGCATCACGCCGGAGGTGCTCCAGCAGCTCAAAGATCTCGCCCCCGACGTCATTTGTGTGGCCGCCTACGGCGCGCTTCTGCCCGACAGTGTTATGGAGATCGCCCCCACAGTGAACGTCCATGGGTCGCTGCTGCCTCGCTGGCGAGGCGCCGCTCCCATCCAGCGAGCCATTCTGGCAGGCGACGAGCGCGCGGGCGTCTCCATCATGCAGGTGGTCCATGAGCTGGATGCTGGAGACTACAGCCTTACCGGTTCAGTGGAAATTGCCGATAAACCCGCCCCCATCCTTATGGACGAGCTGGCACAGTTGGGCGCAGACCTGCTGGTGGATGCCCTTAACGCCATGGAAGCCGGAACACTTGAGTGGCAGGCTCAGGATGAGTCGTTGGTGACCTACGCCCAAAAGATCGCCAAGCAGGAGATGGCGCTGGACCCAGCGCTCACTGCCGCAGACAATGCGCGCAAGGTGCAGGCATCCATGGATGCGGCGCCTTCTCGCGCGGTGGTGGCCGGCAAAGCCTTGCGGGTCATGAGGGCACGGGTTTCTCGGCAGCCAGAGGCTGTGGAGCCTGGCCGCGTAGCTCTGGTGCATAAAGCACTGCTCTTGGGTTGCAGTGATGGGGCGCTGGAGCTCCTTGAGGTGAAGCCCGACGGCAAGCGCGAGATGGACGCGGCTGCCTGGGCGCGTGGCTTGCATGATGTGAAGAATGCTACCTGGGAGAAGATCTAGCCTATGGCCTCCTGCGCTCCTGCGAGAAAAGTGGCGTTGACGGTGGTGTCCAGGGCGAGGCGACGGGATGCCTACGCTCGCGAGCTGCTGCGCGTGGCGCCGGAGATGACTCGGCTTTCGCTTAAGTCGCGGGGGCTTGCGTCTCGGTTGGTGCTGGGCACCTGCGCCTGCGTGGGGCAGCTGGACGATGTGCTGGACCGTTATGTGGCAAAGCCCAAGGGGCTGCAGCCTCGGGTGCGGGATGCGTTGCGGCTGGCCTGCTTTGAGCTGCTGCATCTGGATACTGCCACGCAGGTGGCGGTGTCTCAGGGCGTGGAGCTGGTGCGCGACGTGGCGCCTCGGGCAGCGGGGCTGGCCAATGCGGTGCTTCGCCGTGTGGCGGCAGAGGAGCGGCCGCGGGTGCGCGCCGCGAAGGACGCAGTGGAAGCCTGCGTGGCCAATGGGGAAGTCATAAGCGACGAGCTGTTGGCGGCGGCTTCGGGCATGCCGGAGTGGCTGGCCGCCACCATCAAGGCGTCTTGGGGAGACGTGAGAGCGGCTCAGGTGGCCTTGTCCCAGTTGGAGCCTGCTCCGGTGTGGGTGGCCACCAACACGGGAGTCACTACGCCTGAGGCAGCCTTCGCCAAGCTCCAAGAGGCGCAAACGGCGCCGGTGCCCATTGCGCTGCCAGGATCGTTCTTGCTGGAGAAGCCCGCGGCGCTCAATGGCAGCGGGCTTATTGGCAGCGTGAATGTGGTGGTGAGCGATCTGGGCTCGCAAATGGTGAGCCGCATTGGCGCTCCGCAGCCGGGGTCCAGCCTGCTTGAGGTGGGCCAAGGCCGCGCCACCAAAACGCTGCTGTTGGAAAATGCGGCGGCTTCGCTGGGCGGCGCTGCCTCTATCGTGGCGGTAGATGTATCAGAGTCTAAAGTGCGTCTGGCTACCGAGCGTGTGAGCCACGGCTGGGAAGCATCGGTGCTCTCGCTTGCCTACGACGCCACTAAACTGGCAGACTATGCGTTGCCTCCGGAGCTAGATCGCACTTTTGATACGGTGTTTTGCGATGTGCCTTGCTCGGGCACGGGCACCATGCGCAGGCATCCAGAGATACCCTGGACGCTCAAGCAAGAAAACTTGGGACCAACAGGGCTGCCTCAACTCCAATGGTCCATCCTCTGTGCAGCTGCCCATCGCGTGAAGGCAGGAGGCACGCTCATCTACGCCACCTGCTCCATCTGCACTCAGGAAGACCAGGCGGTGCTGGACGCCTTTTTGAATACGCCGCTCGGCAGCCAGTTCGAGGTGGCCAATGTGTGCGATGCTCCCGGTGTGGCAGGGGCGCCCGAGCCCTTCCAAGAGCTGGTGGCCTCCCACACCACCCCTGAGGGTTACTTCTGCAGCATGCCGGCGCTTTTGGGGCCAGACGGCCACTTTGCCGCCAGGCTCATTCGGCGCTCCTAGGCGCTTGCGAGTACGGGTGTTTGCGGATCCATAAATAGGCGCCGCTGCTAAGAACCGCTTCCTACGTGAGAGGGAGGCGCTTCTTAACAGCGGCAGGCACGGCGCAGCGTGTGGGAAGCCAGGTTGGCTGGCGCAGCGGGTTAGCTGGCGCAGTGGGAGCAGTCGCCGCCGGAGCAGCTGTCGCAATGGCTGGCGCTCTTGGTAGAGGAGTCTCGCTGGTCGGTGTTGTAAAAGCCGCTGCCGGTAAAGGCGATGGCGCTGGGCTCGAAGACGTGCTCGCACACCTCGCCGTCGGCAGGGCACAGGATCTCCGGCTTTTCTCCCATAGGGTGCTCTACCTCGAAGATGAGGCCGCATTTGGGGCAGCGGTAGTCGTAACGTGCCATACCAGTCCTTTCATAAAAGTTCTTAAACCCTCTCAAGATACCCCTTTGAGCTACAGTTCTTAAGAGACGAATGCGCAAGAGAGGGAGTTCTATGGACATTCAAGGAATGATATTTGACATGGACGGCACCTTGTTGGACTCCATGGGCATGTGGCGCACCATCTTTCCTGACTATTTCTCTCGCTATGTCTCCCCAGAGCAGGCAGAGGCCCATATGGCAGAGGCTGAGACCATGAACATGGACACCTCCCTGGCACTCTTTGTAAAGACCTACTCTGTTCCCGCCACGGTGCAAGAGCTCAAGCGTGGGCTCATCGCCCGAGCTAAAGAAGGCTATGCCGCTCAGAAGCTCTTGCCGGGCGCCAAAGACTTCTTGGATCAGGTGGCTTCCGCGCACATCCCCATGGCCATCGCATCATGCACAGAGCTTGAGCTGCTGGACTATGCTCTGGACTGCTTTGGGCTCACCGGTTACTTTGATGCGGTTTTCTCGGCATCTATGGGCTACCCCTCCAAGAGCTCGCCCGACATCTATCTGGCCGCCGCAGAGGCCCTAGGCACAGATCCCGGCGTCACGCTGGTGGCAGAGGATGCCCTGGTGGCTGCCGCCTCTGCCAAGGGCGCGGGCTTCGAGACGCTAGGGCTCCACTGGCCGTCCAGCCGCTTTAGCCCCCAGGACATGGGCGAGGTCTGCGACGTGGTGCTCACCTGCGGCTGGCCGGGAGTCACTTTCGACGCCCTGCGCTCCCTCTCATGAGCGCTGCGCCCGTTAAGCATGAAGCCCTCGTTGTCCTGGTAGCGGGCTCGCCGGAGCCCACGGATTTGGCGCATGTGGCCCAGCTTTGCAGCCAGGCTCGCTACGTCATCGCTGCCGATAAAGGCTACTCCTGGTGTCGTCGCGCACAGGTGGTGCCCCAGCTTTATGTGGGGGATAGCGACTCGGTGGAGCCAGAAGATCTGGCTGCCTTGGAATCCAGCGGAGTAGCCCGGGTGGACCTCTCCTGGCACAAGGACATGACAGACTTGGAAGTGGCCTTTGAGCAAGGGGAGGCCTGGGCTGTCCAGAAGGGCGCGTCCCCGCATTTTGTAGTGCTCTGCGCGTTGGGTGGCCGGCTGGACCATGAATTGGCGGTCTTGGGAACCTGTAGGCGTTATAGCCGCTGGGCTATCGATCTTATAGGAGCCACCCAAAAGGTGCAGCTTGTCGCGCCGGGGGCTCGCGAAGAAGTGAGGGTGGGGGAGCCGGGAGAGGTGCTCTCTGTGGTGCCTCTTGCAGACAACACCTCCATCTCTGAGGAGGGCTTCGAGTGGCTGCTGGACCACCACGTCATGGATGCCCTGAGCGATCGGGGGATTTCCAATATCGTGCGAGCTTCTGCAGGTGCCGTGGTGAGGTGCCACGGAGGCTGCGCGGCCGTCATTCAAAGCCTGCGGGAGCGCTAAACTAAAAGTTCATGGCCATTTGGGGCTGTCGGCTTGTGTGGGCTGGGCAAGCACGGGTGCGCATAGGGGGATGCCTTCCTTTTTTTGTCGGGCACGGCTGTTGCTGCATCTCTGGCCATAGATAGACAACCATCGACGGGCAAGGAGGCCGCCCTATGGATACGCAAAAGACACCCCAGGAGCTCTTTGGCCTGAGGCTCGCCCACGTGGGCATCAATGCTGCCGATGAGGTGGAAGCAGCCGCGATCGCCCAGCTCTTCTCCTGCCTCATGGGCCTGGAGACCCGTGAGACGCCGGTGTCGCTCTTTAGCGACACCATGGTGGAGATCATGAAGCAGCCGGGCCGCGGCGAGCGCGGCCACATCGGCTTTCATGTGGACGATATTCCCGCGGCAGAAAAGTGGTTTGCTGCCCGCGGCTTTGCCATCGACGAATCCAGCCGCCGCCTTCTGCCTTCAGGCGAGACCCAGCTGGTCTACTTTGAGCAGCCTATCGGCGGCTTTGCCATCCATCTCACCTGTGACTAGCAAGGGCTTGCGGCCGGGCTTCTCGGCAGCCCTAAGGCCTTCCTGCTCGGGTACTTACTATAGAAAGTGATTTAGCTCCGTGATCCTTCTCATCGACAAAGTGGCCAAGTCCTTTGGCCCTCAGGCGCTCTACTCCAACGCAACCATGCAGCTCAACGCAGGCGAGTCCTGGGCTCTGGTGGGCCCTAACGGCGCCGGCAAGACCACGCTGCTAAAAATTGTGATGGGCTTGGAAACGCCGGACGAGGGAACCGTCGCCTTTGCCAAGGGCGCCACGGTGGGCTATCTGGAGCAGGAGACCCAACTGGCCGGCAAGGACACGGCCCTTGAAGAAGTGATGTCTTCTGCCACAGAAATCCAGCACTTGGGCGAGCGCATCTCAGAGCTGGAGCTTGCCATGGCTTCCGAGAAGGACTCCGTTCGCCTCCAGCAAGCCATGGACGAGTATGGGCGCGCCCGCGACCGCTTCGAGGCGGCCGGCGGCTATGAGCTGGAGAGCCGGGCCAGGCAGATCTTGTGTGGCCTGGGCTTTCCGGTGGAAGACCTGGACAAGCCGGCGCTGGAGTTTTCTGGCGGCTGGCAGATGCGCATCTCGCTGGCCAAGCTTTTGCTGCGCCACCCAGACGTGCTGCTGCTGGACGAGCCCACCAACCACCTGGACCTGGAAAGCGTCCAGTGGTTCGAGTCGTTCTTGTCTTCCTACGACGGCGTGGTGCTCATCGTCTCCCACGACCGCGCCTTCATGGATGCCTGCGTGGACCACGTGGCGGCTCTGGAGAACCGCCAGCTGCGCACCTATACGGGCAACTACTCCGACTACCTGCGCCAGCGCGAGGCCAACCTGGAGCAGCTGCGCGCCAAGCGTGCGGCTCAGGAGCGCGAGATCAACCACATGCAGGTCTTTGTGGACAAGTTTCGCTACAAGCCCACCAAGGCCAAGGCGGCCCAGGAGCGCATGGCGCGCATCGAGGCCATCAAGCGCGAGCTGGTGGTGCTTCCAGAGCAGTCCAAGAAGGTGCACTTCAGATTCCCTGAGCCTCCGCGCACTGGCGACATGGTGGTCAAGGTGGACCACGTGCGCAAGGCCTTCGACGACAACGTGGTCTACGAGGATGCAGACCTCACCCTCTACCGGGGCGACCATGTGGCCCTGGTAGGTCCCAACGGCGCAGGCAAGTCCACCCTCATGAAGCTCATCTGCGGCCATCTGGCGCCCGACGCCGGCTCCATCGAGCTAGGCAAAAACGTGGAGCTTGCCTACTATGCCCAGCACCAGCTGGAGGAGCTCAACCCTGCAAACACCGTGCTGCAAGAGATCGACGGCGTGGCTCCCAGCTGGACCACCTCCCAAGAGCGCCAGCTTTTGGGCGCCTTCCTGTTCCACGGCGACGATGTGGAGAAGCGCGTCTCCATGCTCTCCGGTGGCGAGCGCGCCCGTTTGGCCTTGGCCAAGATGATCGTGTCGCCAGACCCGCTGCTCTGCCTGGACGAGCCCACCAACCACTTGGACATCGACTCGGTGCAGGTATTAGAAGAAGCCCTGGTGGAGTTCGACGGCACCATTGTGCTCATCTCCCACGACGAGCATCTGGTGCGCGCCGTGGCCAACAAGATCGTGGATGTGCGCGACGGCCAAGTGACCGTCTACGACGGCGACTACGACTACTTTATGTTCAAGCGCGCCGAGCTGGAGGCGCGCCGGGCTGAGGAGGCTGCCGCTGGGGACACGAGCATTGCCGCGGGCTCTCGCAACGTGGTGGCCATTGGCGCCAAGGCTCCTAAAGCTGCAGGTGGCCAGGGCGAGTCCTTCTCGGCAGCCGAGAAGGACGCGGCCAAGCCCGCTGGACGCAATGTGAAGACCAAAGAGCAGCGCCGGGCCGAGGCCGAGGCCAGAAACGCCCGCAACAAGAAGCTGGCAGGCACCAAGAAGCGCCTGTCCCAGGTGGAAAAGGCGCTGGCGAGCTCCCAAGCCCGTTACGACGAGCTTATGGCGCTCATGGCCTCAGAAGAGCTCTACAACAATGCAGAGAAGTTCGACGAGGCCATGAAGGAGTATTCGGCCCTCAAGAAGAAGCTTCCGGCGTTAGAAGAGGAGTGGCTGGAGCTCTCCGCCCAACTGGAGGAGGCGCAGCAGGATGATTAGGCGTCTTTTCTCGGCGCTTTTCAGAATGGCGGCCTATCTGGCCCGCATCGTAGCCATCCTTCTCTCTGGTTTGGTGGTCATCTTGTGCTTGGGCACTGCCACCAATCTAGGGGTGGTGGGGGTCATCATGACGCTCAACGGCATGGTGCCCTCGGCCATCTCGGGCATGCTGGTGATCCCCACGCCTTTGGGCGGCGCCTTTCGCGGCGACTTCGCGCTTTTGGCCATCGCCCTCTTTGTGGTGGATTGGGCCTGCCTGCGCATCGCCTCGGCGCTCAGGTAGGGAGGTGCCATGGGATTGTTTAGTGTCTCTGACGTCCTTCAGGCTGCCATCACCGTGCTGGTGGTGATGCTGGCCGCCACCATTCACGAGGTGGCCCACGGCTATGTGGCCTACCTCTGCGGCGACCCTACCGCCAAGGAGGCTCACAGGCTGTCGTTGAACCCTCTGCGCCATATCGATCCTTTTGGCTCTCTCATCCTGCCCTTCATCATGGTGCTTCTGGGAGGGCCGGTCTTTGGCTATGCCAAGCCGGTGCCCTACAACCCTTATCGGCTGCGCAAAGTGCCTCGGGACGAAGTGTTGGTGGCGCTGGCGGGCCCTGCCTCCAACCTGCTGCAAGCGGCGGTGGCGGCCCTCGTCTTCCATGGGCTTTATGACTTTGCACCCCAGGTGCTCAACGGCGCGCCCGTCGTGCTGGAGATTCTTCTTGATTACGTATGGGTGAACCTCATCCTGTGCTTCTTCAACCTCATTCCCTTGCCCCCGCTGGATGGCTCCCATGTGATCACTGCCTTTTTGCGGGGGCGCGCCCGGGCCGCCTACGACCGCATCCAGCCCTACACCATGGCCATCCTGCTGGTGGTGCTCTACATGCTGCCGGAGTTCTTCCACATAAGCCCCCTTTCCAGCTACTTTGATGTCACCGCAGGGCCCATCTACGACCTGCTGATCTTTGGAGGGCTGGCCTAACCCATGTCTTATCATGTGCGCACTCAAGCCTTCTCTGGCCCCTTCGACTTGCTCTTGGCCCTGGTGAACCGCCAGAGGCTCGACATAGGCGCCATCTCCATCGCCCAGGTGGCAGACCAATACCTGGCCGAGGTGGAGTCCATGGGTCAGATGGATCTGGAGGTTGCCTCAGACTTTGTGTTGGTGGCCTCCACGTTGCTGGAGATCAAAGCGGCCTCCCTTTTGCCTCAAGAAGGGGAGAAGCTCACCTCGTTGGACGAGGAAGACGAGGACTTTGAGGATCTGGATCCCCTCCAGAGCCGCGACGTGCTGGTAGCTCGCCTTATGGCCTACAAGCAATTTCGCAATGCCGCGGCTGCACTGGGCGCCCGCATGGAGCTGGAGGCCCGCATGCATCCGCGCACCACGGGGCCAGACCCGGAGTTTTTGGGCATCATGCCGGACTTCTTGAAAGACGTCACCCTCTCTGGCCTGGCGGTGCTCTGTGCAGACTTGGACTCCCGTCGCGAGTCTATGTTGCTGGAAGCCGAGCACATCGCCCCCAAGCGCCTGCCTGTGGCCCTTACCGTGGCCTCGGTGGACCGTCAGGTGCGCTCTCACAAAGCTCTCACCTTTGACGATCTTTTGGCAGGGTCGCGCAGCCCGGAGACCGTGGTGGTGACCTTCTTGGCGGTGCTGGAGCTTTTTAAGGCCGGTGCCATCACGGTGTCGCAGCAGGAGCCTTTTGGCGATATCGCCATCGCCCACATCGAGGGGGCCGCTCCCTACGAGCCCCCGGCAGAGGCGGTGGCAGAGATAGAGAACACCCTCCAAGAAGCCGTCGAGCGCGACGAGTTGGAAGCCTTGGGCGAAGAGGCGCTGGCAGACAAGCTGGCTGCGCTGGCTCAGGCGACCCATCGAGAAGCCGTATTGGAAGACCTGGCGGCGGCCTTAGAAGAAAGCGAGGAGCAATGACAGAGGAGCTTTCGGCCCTTTCTGACGACTCTCTCAAAGGATGCATCGAGGCGCTGCTGCTGGTCTCGGTAGACCCGTTGCCTGCCACTACAGTCTCCCGCATCCTTGGGATCACCCCCGGCGAGGCCGTAAGCGCCTTGGCAGACCTCTCCGCCGAGTACCAGGATGCCAACCGCGGCTTCCAGCTGCGTCAAGTGGCAGGTGGCTGGCGTCTGGCCACCCATCCGGCCTACCACGACCAGGTAGAGGCTTTGGTGGCTTCCTGGGACACCCGCAAGCTCTCTCAGGCAGCTCTAGAGACTCTGGCGGTCATCGCCTACCATCAGCCGGTGAGCCGCGAGGGCATCCGTGCGGTGCGCGGCGTGAACTCCGACGGCGTGGTGGCCTCCCTCATGGACAAGGGCCTGGTGCGAGAGGCAGGCCGCGAGCGCGACCGAGGCCACGCCGTCCTTTACGGCACCACCCAGGCCTTCCTGGAGCGCTTTGGCCTGGCATCCATCAAAGGCCTACCGCCCTTGGAAGACTTCGCTCCCGACGAGGCCTCCCGCCAGTTCATCTTGGAACGCCTGAGTGGAAGGCCCGCCATGGTGCCTCTGGACGATGAGGACGAGCTCGAAGATGCCGAGAAGGACGAGCCCTCAGAGTCCCTCTTCTCTGCGCTCTTGGACCCGGAGGACCAGGAGGACGATGATGAGTGAGGCTCCTGAGAGACCCAAGGACCATCCTCGTACCATGCGCCTCCAGCGCTTCTTGGCCCGGGCGGGCGTGGCCAGCCGCCGAGGCTCAGAAAACCTCATGACTGCCGGGCGCGTGCAGGTCAACGGCCAGGTGGTGACCCAACTTGGCTCCAAGGTGGATCCTGCCAAAGACGTGGTTACCGTCGACGGGGTGCGCTACGACCTGTCATCAAAGCCGGTCTCGCTCATCTTGAACAAGCCCCCTCGCATGATCACCACCATGGATGACCCCAAGGGGCGCGCCTGCGTGGCAGATATCATCCCCAAGGACCGTTATCCAGGGATCTTCCCGGTGGGGCGTCTGGACAACGACACTACGGGCCTCCTGCTCTTCACCACCGATGGCGACCTGGCCCAGGCGCTGCTCCATCCCTCCCAGGAGAAGCCCAAGACCTACCTGGCCCTCATACAGGGGGCTTTGAGCCCTAAAGCTATCACCCAGCTGGAGGCTGGCGTTGAGTTGGAGGACGGCATCACCGCTCCAGCGGCCGTTGAGCCCATGGACCCTCAAGACCCCAGAAGGGCCAAAGTAGCCCCAGATGGGGTGCCTGCGGGCTTCTCGGTAGTGGCCCTGACCATTCATGAGGGCAAGAAGCACCAGGTAAAAAGGATGTTTTCTGCGGTGGGCCACCCGGTGGCGGCGCTCCATCGCGAGAGTTTTGGCCCGCTGGAGCTGGGAGAGTTGCCCCAAGGCCGGTGGCGTCTGGTGACTCCGGACGAGCAAGCGGCCCTCGACATGGTGGTAAAAGCTGCTTCAGAGGAAGTTTCTGGCTGGAAGGATCGCTCATGAGCGAGGTTCTTTTTATGCGCCACCCCGAGACACTGGGAAATGTGGCCAATGTCTATTCGGGGCGCGTGAACGTGGAGCTCTCAGACGCGGGTGCTCGCCAGTGTGCTCGGGCGGTGCAGGCGCTGGTGGCCTGGAAACCCGATCGCATCATCACCTCGCCCTTGGTGCGCTGCCGCTCCATCGCCTACGGAGCGGCCCTCTGCCTAGGGATGCAGCCTCAGGTGGATGAGCGCTTGATCGAGATCGACTTTGGCGCCATAGAAGGGCTCACCTCTGTTGAGGCCAAAGAGTTGGGCTACCGCTTCCCCTGGCCAGTAGATGCTCAAAGCCGATCACATCCAGCGCCACGGGGCGAGTCCTTCGAGCAGATTCTGGGGCGTGCCCAGAGCTTTTTGGACGTGGCCGCCCGGTTCCAAGGGCGTGTGGCCTGCGTCACCCATGGCGGCTTTACTCGGGCTCTTTTGGGCGCTGCCTATGGGATGGATCTGGACCGCTTTTGGGACATGGTCATAGGCAACGTGTCCTCTCAGATCTTTGTGGGCAGAGGAGACGGCTCGCCTCTGCAGTTGGCAGCCATGGGCTTAAGCCCCGAGGAAGTGGCGGCTCGCGGCTGCGCCTATGCAGCCCTCGTGGATGGGCCTCACAACTAGTAACGGGGTAGGATACTTAAGAACTACTGCCTAGAAGGCCTGCAAGATAAGGAGTCTCTTCATGATCGTAGCTATCGACGGCCCTGCTGGTTCGGGCAAATCCACCGTGGCCAGGGCGCTGGCTGCCCGAGAGGGCTTTGTCTACTTGGACACCGGAGCCATGTATCGTGCAGTGACCCTCAAGGTGCTCAAGGCCCAGGTCCCTGTGACAGAGACCGCCCGGGTGGCCAAGCTCGCTCAGGAGGCCGTCATCGAGTTCGTGCCCGGCGCCCCTGGCGAGGCTCCCCAGGTCATGCTCGATGGCAAGGACGTCACTGCTGCCATCCGCACCGCCCAGATAGACCAAAACGTCTCTGCGGTGGCTTCGGTGCCTGCAGTGCGCCAGGCCATGGTGGCCCAGCAACGGGCTATCGCCAAAAACATCGACATCGTGGCCGAGGGCCGCGACATGGGCACCGTGGTCTTCCCTGACGCCCAGGTCAAGGTGTTCCTTTCGGCAGACGCCGCCGCCCGCGCCTGGCGCCGCACCATAGAGCGCGAAGGCGGCAATGCCGCCCAACCCGGCGCACAGGTCAAAGACCAGGCTCTCTATGAGAGCGTGCTCGAAGACATTCAGTCCCGCGATGCTCAGGATGAGGCCAACGCCGCATCTCCGCTCCATCCGGCTGCCGACGCCACGCTCCTCGACTCCACTCGCATGGCACCTCAGCAGGTTGTGGATGCCATTGCCAACCTGGTGGCCTTGGCTCAAGCACGCCAGGCTGCCATCGCCAGCGACAACGCCGCAGCTTCTCAGCCTTCCGCTGCCGAGAAGGACGCGCCTTCTCAACCTGCCAGCACTCAGGCTGCCCCTGGGGCCAGCGGCTCTGACGCCACCAAGGCCAAAGATGCTGGCGCGACCGGTGCAAAAGCTCCCAAGACCAAGTCTGGTCAGGCGCCTATGAGGCCTTTCCACAACACCTTTGATGACTACTATGACCACGGCATGCGCGAGTTCCCCCTGCCTGCCCGTTGCGTCTTCAACGTGGCCGCAGGCCTCATCTACGGGTTCTCGCGCCTCTATTGGCCCTGGGACTACGAAGGCGGCCAGCAGCTCATCGACGAGCTCAAGGAGCGGGAGCTGGGCACCGTTATGGTGATGAACCATGTGTCGATGGTGGAGCCGGTGATCACCGTGGTCATGTTCTGGCGCCAAGGCCTGAGGATCCGTCCGGTGTTCAAACAGGAGTTCAACAAGAACGACCTCATGCGCTGGGTCTTCTCCCGTGTGGGCGGGATCCCTGTGGATCGAGGCACCGCAGACCTCAAGGCGGTGCGTCGCTGCCAGCGGGCTTTGAAACGCGGCGAGTCCATCCTCATCTATCCAGAGGGCACGCGCATCCGCGACGATGACGGCAAAGCTCCCATCCATGGTGGCTTTGCACTTATCGCGCAGATGGCCAAAACCGATGTCACTCCTTCTGCCGTTATCGGCGTGCGCGACGTGACGCCCGAGGGCGCCCATATCCCGCGCCCCCATCGCGTGCATTTCAAGGTGGGCGCCCCTCTTAAATTTGGCGCACTGGGAGTCAAGGGGCGCAAAGCGCAGCTGGAGGCCATGGAGGCCAAGGCCATGGACAAGGTCTTCGAGCTCAGGGCCCAGCTGCGCCGTGACTATCCCGGAGAGTGGTAGGATGCCAAAAATCGAGGTCGCCAGCCATGCAGGGGCCTGCTTTGGAGTGGGTCGCGCCTTGGAGCGCGTAGAGAAGATCTTGGATGGCCCAGCGGCGGTGCACACCTTAGGCCCGCTCATCCATAATCCTGCCACGGTGGAGTCGCTGGAACGTCGAGGGGCCACAGTGGTGGATGAGTCTTCTATCGAAGATTTGCATCCCGGCGATGTGCTGGTGCTTCGCACCCACGGCGTGGTGCCTCAGGTGGTGAATCGCGCCAAGGCAGCTCATCTGCAGGTATTGGATGCTACCTGCCCCTATGTGAAAAAGGTGCACCACGCTGCCCAGAGGCTGGCAGCCTCTGGCAGGCAGGTGGTGGTGGTAGGGGAGGCGGGCCACCCCGAGGTCGACGGCATTCTAGGCCATGCCCCCGGCGCCTGCGTGGTGGGCTCTGCGGAGGATGCAGCCGCCGTGCCTCTGGAACGTCCCATTGGACTCGTGGTGCAAACCACCCAGAATCGCCAGCTGCTGGAGGCCGTAGTAGCGGCGCTCAAAGAGCGTGGGGCCAACGTGGAGGTATGCGATACCATCTGCGAGGCCACTTCCGAACGCCAGCAGGCTGCCCGCGAGTTGGCCGCCCGTGCTAACACCATGGTGGTCATAGGTGGGCGCAACTCGGCAAACACCACTCGCTTGGCAGAGATCTGCGCCGCTCATACCGCCACCCACCACATCGAAGATGCCCAAGAGCTGGATCCTGCCTGGTTTAGTGGGGCAGAGCTTATCGGCATTACTGCAGGAGCCTCTACTCCCAGTTCTCAGATCAAGCAGGTGGTAGAGACCGTCGCCCAGATGACAGGGGCCCAAGAGGTGGAGACCGAGTCCCAGGTCTCTGGCACATAGTAGGGTGCACTATAGAAAAATGCAGATGCGCCCCAATAAAAATGAAGGAGTAACAGGCATGGCAGAGCAGCAGCGGGCCGATTACGGCCGCGAAGACATCCCCGAGTTGGGCGCTCGGGTGGCTCAGGTGGAAAAGGGCAGTCCTGCCTGGGAGGCCGGCCTTGAGCCGGGCATGATCGTGCGCACGGTCAATGGGACCCTGCTGGACGACATCATCACCTGGCGCTGGGAGACCGCAGATGACGAGGTGCAGCTCGAGGTAGAGGTGCCGGGTGAGGAAGGGGTTTTCTCGGCAACGTTGGAACGCCAGCTGGGAGAACCCTGGGGCCTAAGCTTTACCGACGTCCTCTTCGATGGCGTGCGCACCTGCAAGAACGCCTGTGTCTTTTGTTTCATGGCCATGTTGCCCAAAGGCCTTCGCGACTCGCTCTACCTGCGCGACGACGACTACCGCCTGAGCTTTTTGCAGGGCAACTTTGTGACCCTCACCAACGTGGACGACAAAGACCTGCAGCGCATCCTGGATTTGCGCCTGGAGCCCATGAACGTGTCGCTCCATGCGGTGAGTCCTGAGGCCCGTACCAAGATGATGGGCAAAAACCAGGCTCGGGGCCTGGAGGTGCTCGAAGCCCTTTGTGAGGCAGGCATCGAAGTCCATGCCCAGATAGTGCTCTGCCCCGGCCTTAACGACGGCGACGAGCTCATTCGCACCTTGGACTTTGTGGAGGCCCATCCCACCATCACCTCGTTGGCCATAGTGCCCATGGGCTACACCAAGCACTCGCCATTCACCAAGTCATACTCTGACGACCCGGCCTCAGCTCGTGCCGTCATCGCCCAGGTAGAACCCTATCAAGCCCGTTCGCGCGAAACCACCGGCGCCACGCGCTTCCAGCTCTCAGACGAGTTTTATGTGGCAGCCAACGTCGCGGTGCCCCCAGCCCAAGACTACGACGGCTATCCTCAGTACTACGACGGTATAGGCATGCTAAGGAGTTTCATAGACGATACCGGCGCTGTCATGGAAACCATGGCAGACCAGCTCGTTGCTGTGGGCCATGCCTTGGAGGAGCGCGACGAGGAGCTGTTGGTGGTGTGCGGTAAAGCTGCCGAGAAGGTCTACCAAGAGTACTTGGCGCAGACCCCTTGGGCCCAAAGATCTGCTGCCTTCGCCATTCCCAACGACTACTTTGGGGGAGACGTCAATGTCACCGGACTCATCGTGGCCCAGGACCTTTTGAAGTATCTGCCCCAAGACCTCCATCACAAAGTGGTGGTGCTGCCCCAGCTCATGCTCAACTTCAATGACAACACCTTGGACGGCATGAGCGCCCAAGAGGTGCTCGACGAGCTCTCCTGCCGCGGGGCAGACGTCCTCTTTTTGACCACCCTTCCTCAAGAATTGTTGGAGGGTCTCTTTAATCACCTGGTGCGCGATCGCAGCTAGGCTGCGAAAAGGGCATACTATCAACGCTTGGTTGATCGCGCTTAAAGAAAGTGAGCCTTCCTATGCCAAAGCCCATCGTCGCCATCGTAGGTCGCCCTAATGTGGGCAAGTCTACCCTGGTAAACCGCATAGCCCAAAAGCATGAGGCTATCGTCCATGAGTCCCGTGGCGTAACCCGTGACCGTTCCTACCACGAGGCCGACTGGAATGGCGTCGATTTCGTGCTTATCGACACCGGCGGCATCGAGTCTGCCAAGAGCGAGGATGTCTTTTCTAGCCGCATCCGCTCCCAGGCGCTGGCGGCGGCAGACCAAGCAGACGTCATCCTCTTTGTCTGTGACGGCCGCACGGGCGCCACGGAGGAAGATGAGGCGGTGGCTCGCATCCTGCGCAAGAGCGGCAAGCCGGTGTTTTTGGCGGTCAACAAGGTGGATGACCCCTCAGACGAGAGCGCTCTCTGGGACTTCTACTCTTTAGGTCTGGATAACCCCTATCCCATCTCGGCGCTTCATGGCACAGGCACCGGCGACTTGCTGGACGGCCTGGTGGCAACCTTCCCTGAGGGCGGCTCTTCTGACCAAGACTATGGCGACGTCACCAACATCGCCATTATCGGCCGTCCAAACGTAGGCAAGTCTTCGCTGGTCAACCGCATCTGCGGCACGGATCGCTCTATCGTGAGCGATGTGGCAGGCACCACCCGGGATGCCGTGGACGTGGTGGTGGAGCATGAGGGAGAGCGGTTTCGCCTGGTAGACACCGCCGGTATGCGCAAGCGCTCGGTGGTCCATGAAGACGTGGAGTACTACTCCATGGTGCGCGGCCTTCGTGCCATCGACGAGGCAGACATTTGCCTTCTGGTCATCGATTCTTCTGAGGGGATGACCGAGCAAGACCAAAAGATCGCTGCCATGGCTATCGAGCGGGGCTGCGGCCTGGTGATCTTGCTCAACAAGTGGGACCTCATGGACGAGGAGCAGAAGCGCGAAGATTGCCTCATGAGCGTGGAGCGCCGTCTCGACTTTGCCCCCTGGGCCCCCAAGCTAAGGATCTCTGCGCTTACAGGACGTTCTGTTTCAAAGATCTGGGCCATGGTCGATAGGGTACGTACCAATCGCGCGACGGTGATTCCCACCGCCAAGCTCAACGACCTTTTGCAGCAGTTGCGCGAGACCGGCCATACCGTGTCAAAAGACCGCAAGCGCCTCCGGGTGCTCTACGGCACGCAAACCGGCGAGAAGCCCCCGGTGTTCACCTTCTTCTGTAACGCGCCTGAGCTGGCTGAGGACAACTACCGCCGCTACCTGGAAAACCGCCTGAGGGAAACCTTTGACCTCGAGGGCACGCCAGTGCGCCTCAGGTTCCGTAGGAAGGACGCGTAAAGGTCTATGAACACCGGTTTAGTCATTGCGACGCTACTTATCATGCTCGCCGCCTATTGTATCTGCGGCATTCCCTTTGGCCTCATCTTTTCGAGCCGCAAGGGCGTCGATGTGCGTACCAAGGGCTCTGGCAACATTGGCACCACCAATGTGGCGCGCGCGGTAGGTGGCGGAACGGCTGCCCTCACGCTGCTCTGCGATGCCGGCAAGGGCTTCATCTCCACCTGGCTGGGTGGCTGGATCTTGGCCGAGCTCTTCTTTGGCGGAGACCCCTCGCTTCTGGCTCCCGACGCCGCCTATGGCTGGTGCATGGGCTGCATCTTCCTTGCGTGCATCTGCGGCCATATCTTCTCGCCCTACCTGCACTTTCGTGGTGGTAAGGGCATTGCGGTGGGCTTTGGCGCCGCACTGGGCTTCTCCTGGCCAATCGCCCTGGGCCTTCTGGTGTGCTGGGGCCTATGCATGGCTCCCTCCCGTCGCGTGAGCGTAGGCTCAATCGCGGCGGCCGTTGCCCTGCCGTTCTTGAGCTTTTTCATCTACTACCCGGTAACCTGGGCTTTTGAGGTGCCCATGATCCTCATTGCCCTCATTGTGGTCTGGGCCCATCGCGACAACATCAAGAAGCTTCGTGACGGCAATGAGGCTCCCATGGCCTTTGCCAATGATGCCCAAGATCAAGAGGATACTCTTGCTCCCGAGCCCGCGACCAAGGCTGTCGCCCAAAGCGCTGCTGCCAAAGACGCGGTGACGCAAACTGGCGGTATCCCTCGCGATACCCCGCTCGAGCAAGAGGAGCGCGCCATTGTAGACGCAGACGCCAAGGAGGCAGGCCCCGATTCTGTGGCTGCTGTCCAAGAGGCCGCTCAAGAAGCCGCCGAGAAGGACGCGCAATCCCTTCCTGAGGCAGGTAAGGGGCTCGTCTTTGGTGACGAGGAGAAGGTGAGCGAAGCGGTAGATGATGCTGCTGCCGCCTTGGAAAAGAGTGCGCAGGCCCAGGAAGCGCAGGCTCAAAAGATAGACGAAGCTGCCGCTCAAGAAGAGGCTCACGTGGCCAAAGAGATGGGCGATGCGTCTAAGGACGTGCGCTAATGGTGGCGCGCATCAGTGATGTCAAGGGTCCGGTAGTGCAAAAAGTGGCCGTCATTGGCATGGGCTCTTGGGGCACTGCAGCTGCTGGCATGGTAGGCAGGCGTTGCCTCGAGGTGGTGGGCTGGGCTCACGAAGAAGAGGTGGCCAAGGGCATCACTCGCCATTCGGTGAACCCCCTCTACCTGTCAAACTACCAGTTGCCCCCCAATGTAGTTGCCACAACTTCCCTCCAAGAAGCCTTGAAGGGAGCCCAAGCAGTGGTGCTTTGCGTTCCTTCTGCTTTCATTCGCGCCACTGCCCGCCAGATGGCTCCTTATCTGGCGGAGGATGTGCCTGTGGTGGTGCTCACTAAGGGCATCGAGCCAGGTACCTGTATGCTTATGACCCAGGTGGCTGCAGATGAGCTGGGTGGCCAAGAGCGCCTTGCCTGCTTGAGCGGTCCTACCCATGCCGAGGAAATCTGCCAAGGTAAGCCTGCCGCTGCGGTCATTGCTGCTCATAAGCCAGAGGTGGCCCGGCTCTTCCGCGAACTGTTCCTGTCTCCTGCCTTCCGCGCCTATGTGGGCGAGGATATGGTGGGTGTCGAGGTATGCGGCGCTGTGAAGAACGTGGTGGCCATTGCCTGCGGCATTTCTAAAGGCCTTAACTTGGGGGATAATACCATCTCGGTATTGATGACCCGCGGCCTTGCAGAGATTGGCCGTCTGGTGGCTGCCATGGGTGGAGACCCTCTCACCTGCATGGGCCTTGCCGGTATGGGCGACCTTATCACCACCTGCACTTCGCCTCACTCGCGCAACCGCACCTTTGGCACTCAGCTGGTAGAAGGGGAGACTCTGGAGAGCTACCAGGCACGCACCCACATGGTGGTGGAAGGCGCTGCCTCGGTGGTCTCCGCTCATGAGCTGGCTCAGAACCTGGGAGTGGATATGCCTGTGGTCTCGGCTGTCTATCGCGTGCTCTATGAACACTCAGCGCTTCAAGATGAGATGTGGCGTTTGCTTGACCGTAGCCCCTATGATGAGTTCTATGGCATGGATACTGCTCAGGCCTCGCCTCTGTCCTAGAAAGGATATGTCCTATGGAATTCACGGATACCTGCGGGATCGCCCCTTCCATTTTGTCCGCCAACCAACTCACCCTGGGTGAGGACTTGGACTCCATCGCGACCGCAGACGTCATTCACGTGGATGTCATGGACGGCCACTTTGTGCCCAACGTAAACTTTGGGCCTTCGCTGGTGGCGGCCGTAAAGCAGGGCACCTCCTTACCGGTAGACGTGCATCTTATGGTCTCCAATCCAGACGACACTTTAGGCGGGTATCTGGATGCTGGTGCAGACTACGTGAGCTTTCATATGGAAGCCGCTCGTCACGCCCACCGCATGGTGTCTCAAATCAAGGCAGCTGGCGCCAAGGCAGCGGTGGCACTCAACCCGGGCACTTCACTGGCCTCGCTCGATGCCATCCTGTCGGATCTCGATATGGTGCTTCTCATGACGGTTGACCCTGGCTTTGGCGGCCAGTCGTTTATCGACAACTGCCTGCCAAAGATCCAAGAGCTGTCCCATATGTGCAAGGTCCGCTGCCTATCTCCCATTATCGAAGTAGACGGCGGTATCAAAGCTTCCAACATCGCCCAGGTGGCACAAGCTGGAGCCACGCTCTTTGTGGCGGGCTCCTCGGTCTTTGGCGCCCCTGATCGCGCTGCCGCCATCCAAGAGCTTCGCCAGCTGGCAAATGACGCTACCGCGCTCCATGCCTAAGGGCTTCTGCCACTTACTTTTGCGCCGGTCTGCCGCAGTGTAGGCCGCGCCCTTTCTATGAGTTCGACTTCTCAAGGACTTCTATGACCGTTTCGTCCTTTGTGTACCTTGACTACGCCGCCTCCGCGCCCCTTCGCCCGGAGGCAGTGGCAGCTCGATCTGCCTATGAGGCGCTGCCCTGTGCCTGCGCCAACCCCAATTCGCTCCATACCCTGGGTCGCCAAGCCGCCTCTCACTTAGAGCAGGCTCGCCGAACCTTAGCCAAATGTCTGAGCGGGGGCTTTCGACCCATGGACGTGGCCTTTGCCGGTGGTGGCACAGAGGCCAACAACCTGGCAGTGATCGGTTTGGCAGAGGGCTGCCGAGAAGCCCATCCCTCCCGGCGTCGGGTGCTTTTGGGGGCTACCGAGCACGACTCGGTGTTGGACCTGGTCTCGCCCCTCAAAGCCCGAGGCTTTGAGGTGAGTCTGGTAGCGCCTCATCCAGATGGCTCCATAGACGCTGCCTCCCTTGAGTCCCATCTGTCAGATGACGTGGCCCTGGTAAGCCTCATGGCGGCCAACAACGAGACGGGCGTGGTGGCAAACCTCCCAGAGCTCGCCGCGGCCGTCCATGGTGCGGGGGCACTCTTTCACAGCGATGCCATCCAAGCCTTTGGGCGCATTCCTTTGGACCTTTCTGGGGTAGATGCGGTGACTCTGGCAGGTCACAAGATCGGCGCTCCTGTAGGCACTGCGGCTTTTGCCATCAAAAATCGTACTCCCTATAGGCCGCAGTCCTTTGGCGGCGGTCAAGAGGGCGGCCGTCGGCCAGGCACGCAAGACGTAGCAGGGGCCTGTGCCCTGGCTGCCACGGCTGCCTATTGCATGGAGCATCTGAGCCAGGTGCGCCCCCTGGTGGCCTCTCGAGCTCGCCATGTCTACCAGCGTCTTTGTGCTCCTGGCACCCATATTGTGCCCACGGCGGGCACTGCGGTGGGAGATGACAGGCTGCCTGGCGTGGTCTCGGTGATGGTGGAGTCCTATGAGTCGGAGCAGCTCATCTTGGAGCTGGATAACCTGGGTTACGAGGTGTCTGCGGGCTCTGCCTGCAGCTCTGGCTCCCTCGATCCTTCCCACGTGCTCTCTGCCATGGGTATAGGCCGCACCTTGGCATTGGGCTCGCTGCGCATCTCCTTTGACGAGCGTGTGAGCCTCGAAGAGCTGAACGGCTTTTGCGACGCATTGCTGGCCATCGTGGCCAAGGCGCACCCCACCTGTGCAAAGAACGATGTGGCAGGGTTTTGCAGGAGCCAAGGAAGCCGTCCATGAAGGTGGTAGTGGGCCTTTCTGGAGGGGTGGACTCCAGCTGTGCGGTGGCTCGTCTCAAAGAAGCAGGCCATGAGGTGGTGGCAGCCACGCTGCTCATGCAGCAGGGCGATGTCTCGGTGCCCTCCAAAGAGTCTTTGGCCCAAGCTCAGGAGCTTTGCGGCACGTTGGGAGTCCCTTTCATAGCCCGGCCCATGGATGAGGCTTTTTCTCGGCAGGTGTTGGATCCTTTTGTAGACGCCTATCTTTCGGGAAAGACGCCCAGTCCCTGCGTGGCATGCAACCGCTATGTGAAGGTTGCAGGGCTAATGGCCATCGCCGACGAGGTAGGGGCAGACAAAGTGGCCACAGGCCACTACATCTCGCTGATAGAAGGCGAAGACGGGCAGGTGCGGTTGGCACGCGGCGCCGATAGGGCAAAGGATCAAAGCTATTTTTTGTGCCAGCTGCCGCCGGAGTGGGTGCCAAGGCTCATGGCTCCTTTGGCTGCCAGCACCAAAGACCAGGTGAGAGCCTATGCCAAAGAGGCATCCCTCAAGGTGGCAGAGGCGCCGGACTCCCAAGGGGTGTGCTTTGCGCCTCAGGGAGACTACCGGGCCTTCTTGGTCTCGCGACGCCCGGACGCCTTCGAGCCTGGAGACATCGTGAATGAAGAGGGCCAGGTAGTGGGACATCATTCTGGTGTAGCGGGTTTCACGGTAGGGCAGCGTAAGGGGCTTGCCATCACCGATGGCGCTGGGCCCTACTTTGTGACCTCGGTGGATGCCAGTGCGCGCCGGGTGCAGGTGGCTCGGCAAAAACCACCCCGTACCACCAGCTTTTTGGTGGGAGACCTGGTAACCACCATGGATCTTTCAAGCTTGGATCCCTCGCAGCTGAGCGTCCAAACCCACTATCGGGCCTATGCGGTGCCGGCTTGCGTGAGAGCTTTAGGCGACGGGCTATGGCAGGTCCAGGTGGAGGAGCCGGGCATTCTGGGAGTGCCGGGACAGACGGCGGCCTTCTACCAGGGCGACGTGGTAGTGGGCGGCGCTACCATAGAAGATGAGAGACCCATTGATGACTAGAGGGGAAGCCCATGCGCGTTAAAGACATCGAGGCGTTGCTCTACCAGCGTTTTCCAGCCCATCAGGCGGAGGGCTGGGACCACATTGGGCTTTCGGTGGGAGACCCTGGTGCCAAAGTCACAGGCATCGCCTGTGCGCTGGACCCTCTGCCCCAGACCATCAAGGATGCCAAAGACCAAGGGTGTAATGTGCTGGTCACCCATCACCCGGCATATCTGGATGCGCCTCGTCTCATTACCCCTGAGGCTGCCACCTCGTCGCTGGCTGCCCAGAGCATTTGGTGCGCCATCGAGCATCAGGTCTCTCTCATCGCCATGCACACCAACTTGGATCGCTCTTCGGCAGCCCTCACGCTGCCCTCGCAGCTCACCGGTTTCCCCTTCATGGGCAGGCTCCAGGCCCCCGACGGTTATGGATGCATTCTTGACGCCACGGGCTTCACGCTGGCTCAGGTAGCCGAGCGTTTTGGCCATGCTTATGGCGCCATACCCACCATCTACGGGCAGGCAGACCGTCCTATAGCCAAGGTGGGATTCTCCTCAGGCTCTCTGGGAGACATCGGTCTGGACGCCGTGGCTGCCGGCTGCGACGCTGTGGTCTCTGGGGAAGCGTCCTATCATCGCATCCTGGACCTTACGGCCAGAGGATGCGAGGTTATACTGTTGGGGCACGATGTCTCAGAGCTGCCCTATGCGCAACTTTTGGCGCTTACCCTGGCAGACCTAAGCCTGCAGGTGCCGGTGGTAACCTTGAGCGAGTCGGCCCGCTGGAGCTTGCTGCTCGACAGCGACGCGGTAGGTTAGGCAGTGCGGGTTTCTCGGCTAAGGCGTCTCAATCGTGCACTCTACAACGGCATGCACCAGAATCGAAGGGGAGATCGTCCAATGACAGAGTCAGAAGCGCTTTTGAGCCTCCAGGAGATCGACCTTGAGATTAAGCGTTTAACCAAAGAAGCTGCGGCTCTGCCTCAGAAAGCCAGGATCGAGGCTGGCCGTGCAGCTCGTAAAAAGGTGGATTCAGAGCTGCTCAAGATCGTGGGCCAGCGCAAAGACGTAGAGATGGAGATCGACGAGCTGGCGGCCAATCGGCGCGCGTTGGAAGGCCAGGTGAACGCCGCTTCCAAAGATGCCCAGGTAGCAGACCACAGGGCAGCGTTGGATTTGGAGAATCGCTTGGACATGTTGGCCAAGCAGATCGAGAAGATAGACTTTCAAACCAACTCCCTGATCGAGCGACTGGAAGTGGTGGAGCGTGCCGAGAAAAACGCCCATGCCATCCAGCAACGTTTGGACGGCGAGCTGGTGAGTTTGGCCACCTCGCTCAAGGAGACGCTGGAAGACATCAACAACCAGCTGACGTCGCTCAAGCGCAAGCGCCAGGTGACGCTGACGCAAATCAGCCCTGAGCTGCAGCTGCGCTACAACCAGACAGTGGAGCGCCTAGGGCCTTTGGCCGTGGAGACGCTCATGGGCAACGAGCCTTCGGCCTGCCGGGTGAAGCTGCAGCCAGCCACCTACTCCGACCTCAAGCGGCGGGCAGAGCCTATCGACGAGTGCCCCTACTGCCATCGCATCTTGATCACAGAGTTCTAACGGTTTTGGCAAAGGCAGTGCTTCCAGAGGGGCACTGCCTCTTTTTTATGGCAGGCTCTGGGGTACTAAACGCTTAATCATCACGAGCGATTCCAAAGGAAGCGAGGGCATAGGTCCTATGAATATTTTGTTGGGAGTCACCGGGTGTATCGCTGCCTATAAGGCAGCCGAGGTCTGCCGTGGCCTGCAAAAAGCCGGACACCAGGTGCGCGTCACCATGACTCAGAGCGCCACAGAGTTTGTGGGGGAGGCCACCTTTGCAGGACTTACCGGTGAGGCGCCTGCTACCTCGGTCTTCAATTGGGGCGCGTCGCCCATTCCCCATGTGGAGCTCGGACGCTGGGCAGACCTCATGCTAGTGTGTCCCTGCACCGCCAACACGTTGGCAAAGCTTGCCTGGGGTCTGGCGGACGACTGCCTAACCTCCTGTGCTCTGGCGCTTACGGGCACGCTGGCGGTGGCCCCGGCCATGAACGTGCACATGTGGCAAAATCCGGCTACCCAGCACAACCTCCAGGTGCTCGAAGAGCGCGGCGTCTGTATCGTCGGCCCCGATGCTGGCTATCTGGCCTGTGGCGAGGTTGGTCAAGGCAAGCTGGCTCCTGTGGATGACATCGTGCAGGAGACCTTGGCGATTCTGAACGCCCAAGAAGAACAAAAGGCCCAGGAAGGCACCGCTGATCCTGGTGGCGGGGCGCCGTTGCCGGCAGCTCCAGCCCAGCTTGGCGGTCAGGCGACTCCTCCTTCGCTGACAGGCGCCCATGTGCTCATCACCGCAGGTCCTACCCATGAGCCCATCGATCCGGTGCGCTATATCTCCAACCGCTCCTCGGGCAAGATGGGCTATGCCTTGGCTCGCTCGGCGCAGACGGCAGGGGCCCAGGTGACGCTGGTCTCTGGGCCCGTGAGCCTGCCTGTGCCCGTTGGCGTGGAGTGCATCCAGGTGGAGACGGCTCAGCAAATGTATGAGGCGGCTATGAAGCTGGCCAACTCCGGCGATATCGATGTGGCCATCTGCGCCGCTGCGGTGGCAGATTACACACCGGTGGCCCCGGCAGATCACAAATTGAAAAAGTCGGAGGAGCATCTGGACACCATCTCGCTCAAAGAGACTCATGACATCCTGGCAGAGCTTGCCGCCTGCCAAGAGGTGCCGGTGGTTATTGGCTTTGCCGCAGAGACCAACGACCTGGTGCCGCACGCAACCAAAAAGCTGGAGTCCAAGGGCAGCGACCTTATCGTGGCCAACGACGTCTCCCGCCAAGACTCCACCTTTGGCTCATCCACCGATGCGGTGACCTTGGTGTGGCCCGATCACATCTGCGAGCTTCCCCTCATGACCAAAGACGACGTGGCTGCCTCCATCATCGAGGTGGCTGCAGACCTTCTGGCCGAGAACAACCCCCTCTAACCTGGGGATCTCCCTTCTCTGGCCCTCTACGCCACCTACTTGGAGGTTTTATGCCTTACTACGGCTGCCATCTCTCGATATCCAAGGGCTTTGAAGCCATGGGCAAAGACGCCCTGTCCATTGGCGCCGACACGTTTGCCTTCTTTCCCAGAAACCCCCGTGGCGGCCAGATGCGTCCCCTAGACGAGCTGGATATTCGGTGCTTGAAGCAGCTCTTGCAAGACCATGAGTTTGGTCCTTTGGTAGCCCATGCCCCTTATATCTACAATATGGCCACCGGCGACCCCGAGGCCTCGGCAGTGGTGCGCCAGCGCATGAAAGAAGATCTAGAACGCCTGGATCATCTGCCCAATGTCTACTACAACATCCACCCAGGGGCCCATGTGGGCCAAGGCCAGGAGCAAGGCATCTCCAATGTGGCCAGTGTCATCAAAGACGTCTTAAGCGAAGGATTTTCGACCCCGATTTTGCTAGAGACTATGGCTGGCAAGGGCACTGAGCTGGGCGGTCAGTTTCAAGAGCTTGCCGCCATCATTTCTGAGCTGGATTCAGACCCGCAAGTGGGCGTCTGTCTGGATACTTGCCACGTCTCTGACGGAGGCTATGACGTAGCCCAAGACTTGGATGGCGTGCTCGATGAGCTGGACCAAGTGGTGGGTCTTGAACGGCTTGCCGCAGTCCATGTGAACGACTCCAAAAACCCGGTGGGCTCCCATAAAGACCGCCATGAGCTATTGGGCGATGGCACTTTGGGCCTGGATTTCTTTAGGTCTCTGGTGCAAAGCCCGCGCCTCAAAGACCTTCCTATGATCCTTGAGACCCCCAACAAAAAGCTGGAAGGCTACAAGCGAGAGATCGCCATGCTTCGAGCCTTTGAGCAGGGAGCCACCGTGCAAGAGGCGCAATCTCAAATAGAGAGCGAGCCCACCCAGTAGAACCAATCCTCGATAGGAACGAGTTTCTCGGCAGGGGAGAGCCGGCGAGCATACCCCGCCTTTGTTACACCTAAGGAGCATCCACAGATGGCCATACTTTTAGGCCTTGACTCGGTAAGTCACGAGTGGCCTGGAAAGCGTGTATTAATAGAACAGACTATTGGCATCGAGGCCGGCGACCGCATAGGCATCGTGGGCAAGAACGGCGATGGCAAGTCGTCGCTTTTAGAGATCATCGAAGGTCAGGTAGAACCCGATAAGGGCGGCGTCATCCGCCGCAACTCCATCACCGTGGGGGCGCTCAACCAATCCGACGAGCTAGATCCAGATAAGAGCGTGCAGTTCAATTTGTTTGGGGGTGTGCCGGAGTACGAGTGGGCCTCCGACAGCCGCATTCGCTCCATTCTAGGGGCGCTTTTGGAAGGCGTTGAGCTCACTGACAAGGTGGCAGAGCTTTCAGGCGGTCAGCGGCGCCGGGTGGACTTGGCTCGGGTGCTGTGCGGCTCCTGGGACGTGTTGCTGCTCGACGAGCCCACCAACCACTTGGACATGCGAGCCATCGGCTGGCTGGCAGGTCACCTCAAGCATCGCTGGCCCGAGGGCGAGGGAGCACTGTTGTGCGTGACCCACGACCGCTGGTTCTTGGACGAGGTCTGCACTTCTATGTGGGAGGTGCACGACGGTCTCATCGAGCCTTTCGAAGGCGGTTACTCGGCCTACATCCAACAGCGCGTAGAGCGCGAGCGCCAGGCTGCCGTGGCCGAGGAGAAGCGCCAAAACATGCTGCGCAAAGAGCTTGCCTGGCTGGCTCGTGGAGCCCAGGCGCGCTCCACCAAGCCCAAGTTTCGCGTGAAGGAGGCCCGTGAGCTGGTGGCAAACGACCCTCCAGTAAGAAACTCGCTGGAGTTAAAACAGCTCTCGGTCTCCCGATTGGGAAAGCAGGTCTTTGATCTAGAAGACGTGACTGCAGGTTACGAGGGTCATCCAGTGGTGCGCGACCTTTCCTGGCTTATCGGCCCCGGTGAGCGCATTGGCATTCTGGGCGCCAATGGAGCCGGCAAATCCACGTTGCTCAAGCTCATATTGGGCGACATCGAGCCTATGAGCGGCACCCTCAAGCGCGGCAAGTCGGTGCGCCTGGGCAAGATGAGCCAGCATCTGGATACCTTTGATAAAAAAGGCCATTGGCGTGTAAGCGATTACCTGGCCCAATATAAGAGTACCTATACCATAGGCGGCAAGAGCTACACGGCCTCGAGCCTTTTGGAGTCCTTAGGCTTCGAGCCCAAGGAGCAGCTTACTTATCTCAAAGACCTCTCTGGAGGCCAGCGCCGTCGCCTGGCGTTTTTGGGCGTGTTGCTGGAAGAGCCCAACGTGCTTATCTTGGACGAGCCGGGCAACGATCTTGACACCGACATGCTGGCTGTCATGGAGGACCTCTTGGACGGCTGGCCAGGCACCCTGCTTCTTGTGACCCACGACCGCTACCTCATGGAGCGCGTCACCGACGACCAGTTTGCCCTTTTAGGCGGCCACCTCACCCACATGCCTGGGGGAGTAGATCAGTTCTTGCATCTTTTGGAGGCCTCGCCCCAAACAGCCGGTCCCACTATTGGCTCAGGCATTCCTGCCGATAAAAGCCTTCCTACCGCCCAGGAAGGATCTTCTCGGTCGGAAGGCCAGGCAGCTGCCCAGCCTGCCCTCTCCAACAGCGAGCGCCGAGATGCCCGCCGCCGCTTCGACGCCATTGGGCGCAAGCTTGAGAAACTGCGCACTCAACCAGACGAGCTGCGCGCTCAAATGGCCGCGGCCGATGCCACCGACTACCAGGCGCTGGAATCCTTGCAGCAGCAGCTGAATGAGTGCCTGGACACCATCGGCCAGCTGGAAGACCAATGGCTGGATCTGGCCTTCGCCTTGGGCATCGACGTCTAGGAGGGCGGCTTCATGAGACTTCCGGCAAGCGCTCGCTACCTGCGCCCCTTCAAACTTTATCTGGTGGTGGGGCCGCTCATGAAAACCCTGGAGGTGGTCTTCGACCTGCTCACCCCACTGGTGATCGCCTGGATGGTGGACGGAGGCATCCGCGCTGGAGATTCCAGCGTGGTGGCTCGCGGCGGCGGCCTGTTGCTGCTCTTTGCCTTCTTAGGCTTTTGCTCCACGCTGGTCTGCCAAAAGATGGCCTCTCTTACCAGCCAGGGCATGGGCACTCAAGTGCGCCACGACCTCTTCGAAGCCATTGGCCGCCTGTCATTCCAAGACTTGGACGCCTTTGGCGCCCCATCGCTCATCACCCGCATCACCAACGACGTGAACCAGCTCCAGCTGGCGGTGGCCATGCTCATCCGCCAGGTGATCCGATGGCCGGTCTTGGCGGTGGGGTCGCTGGTGTGCGCCCTGGCCATCGACCCGCTTTTGGGTTCGATCTTTTGCATTTGTCTGCCGCTCACCCTGGGCATCTTCTACGCGGTGATGAAAAAGTCCATTCCCTACTTCGCTTCCATGCAGCAAAAGCTCGACGCCATTGGACGCATCGTGCGCGAGGCATTGGACGGCACCCGAGTGATCCGCGCCTTTTCTCGCGAAGATTTCGAGCAAGCCCGCTTTGAAGCCGCCGCCAACGACCAAGCCCAAACTGCCGTGGCGGTAGGCAGGCTCTCCGCACTGCTCAACCCCTCCACCTTCCTGGTGCTGAACGGCGGTATCTGCCTGGTGCTCTTTTTGGGTGCAAGCCAAGTGTGGGAGGGCAGGCTCGAGCAAGGACAGGTGATGGCCCTTATCGGCTACATGAACCAGCTGCTGGTCTCTGTGGCCTTCATCGCCAACTTGGTGGTCATATTCACCCGCGCCACCGCTTCCTTGAAGCGCGTGGATCAGGTGTTGGAGTTTGAGCCCTCGGTGCCAGAGCTTGCCACACAACCTATCCAAGTGCGCTGGGAGGCTCCTGCCCTGCGCTTTTGCGACGCTTCCTTTGCCTATCCCGGTGCCGAGAAGCCCGCCCTTTCCCACCTGTCGTTGAGCCTTGAGCCCGGAGAGGTCCTAGGCGTCATCGGCGGTACCGGCTCTGGCAAGTCTACTCTGGGAAATCTCATCCCGCGCTTCTATGACGTGCAATCGGGGGCCGTGGAGGTCTTTGGTGCCAACGTGCGCGACTATCCCTTTGAGCAGCTGCGCTCTTTGGTGGCGGTGACTCCTCAGGCAAGCTCGCTTCTCAGCGGTACCATACGCGACAATCTTTTATGGCGAAACCCTCGGGCCACCGATGAAGAGCTGTGGGCGGCTTTGCGTGCTGCTCAGGCAGAGTCCTTTGTGGCCCAGAAGCCTTTGGGGCTGGATGAGCCGGTAGAGGCAGGCGGCAAGAACTTCTCGGGAGGGCAGCGCCAGCGCCTCTGCATCGCTCGAGCCCTTGTAGGCCAGCCTTCGTTGCTGGTGTTGGATGACGCTGCCTCTGCTTTAGACTTTGCTACCGACGCCGCCCTTCGCCATTCTCTGCGGCAGCTGGACTCGGCCCCTGCCTGCGTGATCATCTCTCAGCGAGTGGCCTCGGTGCGCCAGGCTGCCAAGATCTGCGTATTGGATCATGGCCAGGTGGCAGGGCTGGGCACCCATGAAGAGCTTTGGGAGAGCTGCCCTGTATACCGCGAGATATGCCTTTCCCAGATGGACGCTCAGGAGGTGCTGGCATGAGTCGTACTACGGACATGGTCTCTCACAACGCCCCCCAGCTTTCCAGCGCCCAGACGCTCAAGCGCGTGCTTCACTACCTGCGCCCCCATAAGAGGCTGGCGCTGTTGGCGTTTTTCTCGGCATTGGTGGCGGTGGTGCTCTCGCTGGCAGTGCCTATCCTTATCGGCCTTGGTATCGACACTATCGTGGGCCCTCACCAGGTGGGCTGGGACGAGCTTGGGCGCACCCTGCGCCTTTTAGCCGCCTGCGTGGCTGCGGTGGCCTGCGCTCAGTGGGTGCAGGGTTATGCCACCAACCGCCTGAGCTACGAAGCGGTGCGCGACCTGCGCGACGACGCTTATTCCAAGCTGCGTGTGCTGCCCATGGGCTACATCGACTCCCATGCCCATGGCGACCTCATGAGCCGCATCGTCAACGATGCCGATGCCGTAGGCGACGGCCTGCTTCAAGGCATCCAACAGCTGTTCACCGGTATCATCACCATTTTGGGCACCCTCATCGCCATGGTGGCCATCTCGCCGGTGATTGCCCTGGTGGTGGTTGTGGTGTCGCCGGTCTCGGTGGCGGCTGCAGCCTTTATTGCCAAGATCGGCCACAGCAGCTTCGTGGCCCAGCAGGCCATTCAAGGTCAGCTGGGCGGCTACATCGAGGAGCACGTCTCCAACCAGCGCCTGATCGACGCCTTCGCCCATCAAGAGGTGTCTCAATCCGGCTTTGACGCCATCAACCGGCAGCTCTACCAGGTGGGGGAGCATGCCCAGTTTGCAAGCTCGCTCTCCAACCCCGGCACCCGATTTGCCAACAACATCGTTTACGCAGTAGTGGCGGTCATCGGCTGTTGGGCCTGCGCCACAGGCTTTCCCACCGCTCTCACCATTGGCGCGGTGCAGAGCTTCCTCTCCTACACCTCCCAGTACACCAAACCGTTTAACGAGATTTCCGGCGTCATGACCCAGGTGCAGACTGCCTTTGCCTCTGCGAGGCGCCTCTTCGAGTTGTTAGATGCTCCTGCCGAGAAGCCCGACCCAGCCGATGCCCAGGTGTTGCCCATAGAAACCCAGGGAGCTGTGGCCTTCGACGACGTGTGGTTCTCCTACACCCCGGAGGTTCCTCTCATCCAGGGCATCAGTTGGCAGGCCAAGCCTGGCGACCGCATCGCCTTGGTGGGCACCACCGGCTGCGGCAAGACTACCCTCATCAATCTTTTGCTGCGCTTCTACGATATTCAGGCAGGCGCCATTGAAGTGGACGGCTACGATACCTCCAAGCTCACTCGTGCCAGCCTTAGGAGCGCCTTTGGCATGGTGTTGCAGGATACCTGGCTTTTCGAAGGCGCCATCCACGACAACATCGCCTACGGTAAGCCTGATGCCACTCGCCAAGAGGTGGAAGAGGCGGCGCGCCAGGCTCGTGCTGATGCCTTCATCCGTCAGTTGCCCCAGGGCTACGATACCATCGTGCGTCAAGGCACAGGAGGCCTATCTCAGGGCCAGCGCCAGCTGCTCTGCATCGCCCGCGTGATGCTTGCCGATCCCTCGATACTTCTGCTGGACGAGGCCACCAGCTCCATCGATACCCGTACTGAGGTGTTGGTGCAAGAGGCTTTTGACGCCATGATCGCCGGCCGTACCTCGCTCATCGTGGCCCATCGCCTCTCCACTATCCGCAACGCCACCTGCATCTTGGTGATGGACCAGGGAAAGATTGTGGAGCGTGGCACCCACGAGGAACTTTTGGCCCGTGGCGGCGCCTACGCAAAGCTCTATCAGTCTCAGTTCGAAGGAGCCTAAAAGGCCCAGTAGCAAAGGCGAAGGTTTCTCGGAAGCTTTTAGGAAAAGGCCCCCGATCCAAGAGGACCGGAGGCCTTTAGCACTCCTGAATGTTCATGTAAGTACCTGATTAGTAGGTAGGATCGGCTATTACTGCTCCTCGATCACCGCGCGAACGTTCTCGCGGTAGAGCTCCGGCACCTCGTCCAGACGAACGATGTTGGCACGAATCTGTTTGACCCAATAGGCAACCATAGAACCTCCTTGGTTGAGATGTTGCATCCAGGCACATGGCTGGACACCTTGCGTGCGACAGGGCGGCAAATAGTTCACATGTGCGCCAAACTTTCCTGTCTTGTGTAGTATAGCCACTTCCAGATCAAAATAATCGGGGGACTATCTGGTATGGCAATGCATACAGTATCTGTTAAAACCAAGAAGCACTGCATACAATTGTCGAATAGTTCAGTCCTATAAGCATAAAAAGAGCAGGGCCTCTAGGAAGTGCGACCCTAGAGGCCCTGCTCCGTAACAAAGGGTTAGCCAGACATAAAGGCTTAGCTCAGCTAAGAGAATTACTCCTGAACATCGCCTTTGAGCCAGGTCTCAAACTCGTCAGAGGAGATGACGTTGGAGTCGTAGCAGCGACGGAAGTATTCCAGGCCGTCTGCCTGGTTGCCAATGAGGAAGGTCATGGTGGCATCTGCCACGACGGTGGAACCATAGCCCAAGAAGTAGGCGTCTGCCAGGGTTTGGAGCACGCAGATATTGGTGTCGCAGCCAATGGTGATGACGTTGGTGACGCCAAGCTCGCGCAGGGTGAGGTCAAGATCGGTCTGGAAGAAGCCAGAGTAGCGGCGCTTGGGGATCACGATGTCGGTGTCTGCGCGGCCCAGGCATTTAGCCGGTTGAGCCTCGGGAGTGCCTGCAATGCCATGGGGTCCCCACAGGTTCAGCTCGCGGTCGAGGCCAGGGATATGGGCGTCATCCAAGAAGATCACAGGAATGCCCGCCTCTCGGCAGAGCTTCACCACACGGGTGCAGGCATTGGCGAAATCGTTCACTGCCTTGTTGTCTGCTGCGTCGGCCAAACCTCCTTCGAGCACGTCGATCACCAAAAGGGCGCAGCTCTGAGGGTTGCAGGAATCCATGGGTCCTCCCAAATCATTCATACGTACAATAGAGGCTGTTGGCCTTGTGTAAGTGTAGCTATGATAAACCAACCTTGCAGTTGGCAAGTTTCAAGCTCCCCTCATATGCAGGCATGCAAGGCTCAAGACTACCGGTTGGGCAGGTTTCTCGGCAAGGCCTGCCTGAGTTGAGAAAGTTGATCCATGATTCAAACGGTTGTGTTTATCGTCATCCCGCTGCTTTTGTGCTGTCTCTCGTTGGCGCTGGGGATACAGTGCGCCTTTTTGGGAGTCTCGGTGCTGGCAGTGGTGTTGCTTTTGGCAGCGGGGGCGCTGGCGGGTTTAAGCTGCTTCCGGGGAATGGGTACGCTTCTTTATGGCTCCTATAAAGGAGACATGGATCGTTCCGGCAAGCAGATGCGAATGCCCATCACCGCTGAGGAGCTCGCAACTCGCAAAAAGCAGTGCGCGGTGCTCACGGTGGCTGCAGCGCTCTGCTTTGCGGTGGCCCTCATTTGGGGCGGTCCGGTGATTGCTGGTTTGCTGCGGCTCATATTGGCCCTCTAGGAGATTTCTATGAACATCGCCGTCTATTGCGGATCTAACTTTGGCAACAACCCCGCCTTTGCTGCGGCAGCCACAGAGCTGGGCACTTGGATGGGCCAGAGCGGTCACAATCTGGTCTATGGCGGCAGCTCGGTGGGGCTTATGGGTCTGGTGTCGCGGGCTGTTTTGGATGCCGGGGCAAAGGCTATCGGCGTGGAGCCGGCGTTCTTTTTAGAGCAAGGGATTCCCCAGCACGAGGACGTGGAGTTGCGCGTGGTAGAGACCATGAGCGAGCGAAAGGCCATGATGATCGAGCTGGCGGACGCCTTTGTGGCATTGCCGGGCGGTGTGGGCACCCTAGAGGAGATAATCGAGATCATGAGCCGCATTCACTTGGAGTTGGGGCAAACCGACTGCTACCTGCTCAACGTGGAGGGCTATTGGGGCGATTTCAAGGCCATGCTTCAGTCCATGAGCGCCCAAGGCTTTGTGTCTGCGGCAGACCTGGATCATTATCACTTTCCTGCCACGGTAGGGGAGTTGTCCGAGCTTTTGGGGTAAAGGCGCAGCACTGGGTGTGGGGGGGCCTTATCGGCAAAAGCGCCATGTTTTTGCAGGGAAGGCCTTAGATGCGAGGCCTCTGCTATCAGGTGGGCGCCTTCTTCTGCAAGGGTGACTCCTATTGACATCATGCGACAAATGAATATGTAACCAAGCGGGAAAAACAACACAGCGAGGTTTCAGAAAGCTCTATGACAGCTCTAAGTTGATTGAAGGAAGTCCGAGCAATCTTTTGGGAGAGGATTCGCTTCTGGACTATCTTGGAGCCCGTAGGCGGGTTCAAGGTTTTCATAGCCGAGGCTGCAGGAACGGATTGGAGTTTTATGAATTATCTTGTGCTTCTGGGAATCGTGATCGTGGTGGTGGGCTTTGCCCTGAAGCTCGATTCGATCCTCATAGTCATTGTGGCAGGCCTTGCCACAGCGCTTATCGGCGGTTTGGGCGTCGACGGCTTCTTGGTCACGTTGGGCACCTCCTTTGTGGACAACCGCAACATGGCTATCTTCATCATCATCCTGTTGGTCACAGGCACGCTTGAGCGCAATGGTCTCAAAACCGCCGCAGCCAATCTTATTGGCCGGGTGAAAAATGCCACTCCTGGCGTCATTATTGCTCTCTATGGCGTCATGCGCATGATCTTTGCCGCCTTCAATGTGAGCTTTGGCGGCGTGGCTGGCTTTGTGCGCCCGGTCATCATGCCTATGTGCGTGGGTGCCATCGAAGCCTCTGGCCATACTCCCAACGATGAGTATGTTGAGCAGGTTAAAGCCATGGCATCCGGTATGGAGAATGTGGCTTGGTTCTTTGGTCAGGTGTTGTTCGTGGGCACCTCCGGCGCCCTGTTGGTGCAATCCACCATGGATGCTTTGGGCTATCAGACCGACCTTCTGCAGATGGCGCTCTTCGAGATCCCTGTGGCACTTGTGGCTCTGACGGTAACGTCTGTCTACTACATCATCTTGGACAAGAAGCTGAGAGCCAAGTATTACGATGACACCAAGGCTCCTCTCAATGCGGGAAAGGAGGCCTAAATCATGGAGTTCTTTATGGATCCAGAGGTCACCTTTGGCAACAAGGCCCTTGAGGTCTTCTACATTGTCATGGGTCTCATGTCTATCTATGCAGGCATTCGCAACTATCGAGACAAGACCAATCCTGCCCGAGTAGGCACTGCGGTGTTTTGGTGCTCGCTAGGTGTGGTGCTCGCCCTAGGCCGCTGGCTACCTTCTTTGGTATCCGGCGTCTTGGTGGTTGTCATGGTGCTGCCTGCGGTATTTGGTAAGGTCAAGAGTGGCCAAGCATCGGCTGATGATGCCCCCACCACGCAAGAAGTGGCCGTCAATTATCAAAAGATCGGCACGAAGATCTTCATTCCTGCCCTCTGCTTGGGAGTCTTTGCCATTTCGGGTGCGCTCATTCCTGGGGTGGGCGCGCTAGCAGGTTGCTGCTTTGGCGTGGTGGCTGCTGCGATCATTCTTTTTGTCTACTCTCGCTCCAACACGCCCCTCGTGTTCTTGAACGATTCCGAGCGTCTACTCTCTGCCATGGGCGCTTTGAGCATGCTGCCTATGTTGTTGGCGAGCTTGGGCGCCATCTTTACCGCTGCCGGTGTTGGCGGCGTCATCGCCGAGATGGTGGGAGCGGTGATTCCCTCAGACAACTTGGCCATTGGCATCATTGTCTTTGGTATTGGCATGATGCTGTTCACCATGATCATGGGCAACGCCTTTGCCGCCATCACCGTGATGACTGTGGGAATTGGCGCCCCATTTGTCCTGATTTTTGGCGTCGACCCATCCTTCATTGGCATCCTCGCCCTTAGCTGTGGCTACTGCGGCACCCTTCTTACTCCTATGGCGGCCAACTTCAATATTGTGCCTGTGGCGCTGCTTGAGATGAACGATCGCATGGGCGTCATCAAAAAGCAGGTGCTTACCGCTTTGGTGATGATTGTCTTCCAGATCGGCTACATGCTCATAGCCAGCTTTATGATGCTAGGCTAGAAGTAGGCAAGGCGAAGCGTGGCTGTGCCGCGACGTGGCACGACTGCAGCCTCTTTTCGAGAAAGGCGAGGCAATGGCTAAGGTGTTGGTTACGGGCTTTGAGCCCTTTGGCGGCGATAGCGTCAATCCTGCGCTCGAGGCGGTCAAGCAGCTACCCTCCACCATTGCGGGAGCCCAGGTGGTGGTAAAAGAGGTGCCTACGGCCTTTGAGCGCAGTGCTCAGGTGCTGGAAGATCTTATGGATGCTGAGAAGCCCGATCTCGTGCTTTGCGTAGGTCAAGCTGGTGGCCGAGCTGCCATGTCGGTGGAGCGTGTGGCCATCAACCTCATCGATGCCCGCATTCCTGACAACGACGGCGACCAGCCCTTGGATACTCCCGTGCGCGAGGGCGGCCCTGACGCCTACTTCGCCACGCTACCGGTGAAGTCCATGGTCAAAGCCATGCACGAGGCAGGCGTTCCTGCCGCGCTCTCCTATAGCGCAGGCACCTATGTATGCAATAGCCTTATGTATAACGCCCTCTACCTGGCCGCTCGCGCCAATAAGCCCGTTAGGGCTGGTTTTGTGCATGTGCCCTTTGCCACCGAGCAGGCGGTAGACCGCCCCGCCTCCACCCCCACGATGGACATTTCTTGCATCACTCGGGCTCTGGAAGCAGGTATTGCAGCCATGGTGACTACCGATGAGGACATCCATATCTTCATGGGAACCATTAGCTAGCCGTTGTTCGAAATCACTTGTTTGATGCAAGGTAAAATGGAGCCAGGACTAATAAAAGCCCTGGCTCCGCTCTTATAACTAAATGTATTAAGTTATCGTAAGGCGTAAGGGGTGCTAGATCCCTTAGAAGTCTTTATCGTCCCCATTCATGTCATCAAACAGGCTCGGCATGTCTTCTGGAGAAATATGGGGAGTTTTGAGGCTATCTAATTCCCTTTCGATTTCGTGGACATCCCGGTAGGAGATATCATCATAATTATGTTCCACCTTGCTGACCAAAGATTCAGCATGCTTGATCACTCGAAGCGATTTGTTGGCACGTCCTGTATCTAATGGGTGATTAGCGCTCAGGGTTCGTATTCTGCGAATAACACCGCTCAGCTCTTTGAGACCTTTAAGCAAATAACGGCTATAGAGGTTGTGCTATCAAATGCAGTGCTGCCCAAGCTAAAGGCAGCAAAATCGAGCCGTTACTGTAAACGCCCTCATAGACGCAGACCGCGAGCGCAACAGTGACATAGCCAAAGAGGCCCAAGCCCTAGCCGCAAAGGTGAAACACTAATCCCCGATCCTTATAAAGCCCGATCCTGGAGCGTCCTGGAGCCGTTGGAGGCCTCAGGGCGTTTTCTCATGGCGTACCCCAGGGAGGCGGCCGCCCTCAACGCGGCCAGCCGACCGCCCGAGCCTGGAGCGCGGCCAATGTTCAAAAGCGTGTAGATAACTCTGAAGGGAACAAATTTGGTGTCCAATTTGGTGTCCGCATGGTGTCCAAAGTAAAAAGGTCACCGACCATATGGCCGATGACCTCGATATTCGCTGGTCGGGTGGACTGGATTCGAACCAGCGACCCCTTGACCCCCAGTCAAGTGCGCTACCAAACTGCGCCACCACCCGATGTGTTGCTCGCGCAACAGAAGAGAATATAACACCCTGCAAAAGTCGGCGCAAGCACAAATCCAAAATCAGTGGCAGGATTTGTGGGGTGGGGCATATAAGGGACAGGGAGCATGACCTTACCGTACTACCCTTTAAAATAAGAAGGATACTATGAGGTTCCAGCGACTGAGCGCAGGGTCTTATCGGTAAGAAGACTTTTGAAGTGACCTGACTCTAAGTGATTCTGTATGTCCCATTTCTCATGGGAACGTTGTGAGGTGTCAATGTTTGGCAAATTGTCTGGTAAACGGGGCAGTGATTCTGCCCGTAACTCCAAAAAGCAGGGGTTCACGTTTCAAAAGCTCATGATCTTCGCGTTGCTGGTAGCAGTAGCCTGCGGAGTGCTGGCGATCGTGGGACAGGGCAATTTGGGCAGAGGGGCCCAGACAGTCAAAAGCGCGCTCACGGTTTGGACGGACTCGCAATCTTCCCAAGATTATGCAAATCCTTTGAATCCAAGGGACTTGCCTGCCTATGGGTCAATGCCTTGGGTGGAGGTGGGGGATAACCAGCCGGATTTTACCCAGGCGCAAAAAGCGCAGACTGCTTCCTTTGAGGTCTATGGCCCGCTGGACAAGCTTGGGCGCTGCACCGGTGCCTTTGCCTTGCTGGGCGAGGATCTTATGCCTACGCAAAAGCGTGGAGACATCTCCAAGATAAAGCCTACGGGATGGCATCAGAACTTCTATGACTTTGTGGATGGGGAGGCTCTCTATAACCGCTGTCATCTCATTGCTCATAGCCTGGCAGGGGAAGATGCCAATGAGCGAAACCTTATCACTGGCACTCGCTATCTCAATGCTCGGGGAATGCTGGATTTTGAAGAAGGCGTCCATGACTACATTTTGGATACCGGCAATCATGTGCTTTACCGGGTGACACCTATCTTTGAGGGTTCCAATCTTTTGGCTTCTGGCGTGCGTATGGAGGGTTGGAGCGTGGAGGACGAGGGCGAAGGCATCTGCTTCGACGTCTACTGCTATAACGTACAGCCAGGCGTGGTCATCGACTATGCCACCGGTGATAACCATCTGGCCTAGCTGATGGCAATAAAAGAAAGGGTTCTTAGCTTGATGGCTAAGAACCCTTGGAAGTTCGTCTCTAAAAGCCCGCGGAGAGAAGTATTAGTAAGCGGTGCGAGCGAGGTTGCCCTTCTTGAGGCAACGGGTGCAAACGTTCATCTTGCGCTTCTGACCATTCTGCACGATGGTGACACGCTGGATGTTGGGACGGAACTTACGATTGGTAACACGGTGGGAGTGGCTAATAGAACGGCCAGCTACCGGGTGCTTACCGCAGATCTCGCAAACCTTCGACATGTTGATTCCTCCGTTACGCGGGCGCCATTGCGCGCGCTTATAAGCAATAGCTGTCCAACTATACCACGCACCTTGCAGGCTGCAAGGAAAAATGCGCAACACCCTAGAGTTTGTGGTCGTTGGGTGTGGTGTCCACAAGAAGCTCGGGCGATCGCCCATCATGCACTCCCCGTTTGCAGGTCTTATGAATAGGGAGATCTCAGGAGGATCCCTATGGGAAATCAGTAGACTCGTGAAAGATATCTAGTAGAAACAACTAATAGCGAAAACTACTAGTAGGGAAGTGTCATGAGTAATCACAAGATGCGCGCACCCTTGGGCCCTCCTGTTCAATGCGAGCCGCCTCAGGTGCCTGAGCGCTTTCAAGAGCTGGGCCGCCAGCTCAATCTGGCGATCATGGGGCTGCGTTCGCTCCACAGCAAGCTTCCGCGACCCCCAGAGCCAGTACCCTTGACATCCGTCGATGATTCGGCTGAGGAAACGGGCACTTCTCCGCAAAAAAAGAGGGGCGGCCATGCGCATAGGCGTTCCTTGGAAGGCTTTGACGCGTCGCTCAGAGGGATGCCGCTCATACTCAGGTATCTGTCGGAGCATGGAGGAAGCGCGTACCCCTCGGAGCTCAAGGCGGCTACTGGGCTTACTCAGGCGCGAATTTCCAATGCATTGGCGGCTCTAGAGGCCAGGGAGCTTGTGAAGCGCACCACCGACGGCAAGGATCGCCGCCATGTAGTGGTGACCCTTACAAAAGCCGGTGGACGCGCGGTGGCTGAGCGTATGGCTGCTATGGATAGCTATGCTGGCAGCCTGCTGGAGCTTTTGGGCGAGTCGGATGCCAAGGAGCTGGTGCGCATCATTCAAAAGCTCTCGCGGGCGCTGGAATCTCAAGATGCGGAATGCCGAGAAACCCGTGCCTCCGCAGCTGACGAGTCAACAGGTGCAAAGGAACCTGCTTCTGCCGGTAAAGATGGGGAGGGTGCATGAAACTCCTGGGCTTTTTGAAAAGGCATCTGGGTGCGGTGGTCATTTGTTTCGCACTTATTTGCGGGCAAGCGTATTTCCAGCTGATGCTGCCTACCGCCATGAGCGACATCGTGGATGTGGGCATTCAGCAAGGAGGAATCGACAGTCCGGTGCCACATACTATACGAGACACGGCTCTCAGAGACCTTGAGATGTTTATGAGTGAAAGCGATGCTGCCAAAGTGGACGGCGTCTATGGTCCTGCCAATGGCAATGGCGTGCGCACATTCATCGGCAATCAGCAGCAGGCTTCTGCTGAAGGTGAGATCGCCCGGCTGATCGCGGTTCCTGAATGCGTGGCGCTTTCGCTGGAGAAAGGCATTGATGCCAGCGCCCTGTCGCTGGATTCCGGCACTTCTATGGAAGCGCCAAGATCCCAGCTGCCTGTCACCATTACCTTGAACGAGGTGCGACAGCTTTTTGAGGCGGGGCTTATCGGCAGGGATGAGCTGGCCCAAGACGCTCAAAAGATGATGGACGCCATGGGTTCTGTGGCGGGATCCATGGTGGATCAGCGAGCGGTGGACTATGTGCGGGCCGAGTACGAGGCCCAAGGTCTGGACCTCAACGAGATCCAGACCAATTACCTGGGCACTATGGCTCTCAGCATGTTCTGGCTATGCGTGGGGATGGTGCTTTGCTCGGTAAGCGTGAGCTTTGTGGCGGCCCACACCTCGGCGAGGGTGGCGCGCGAGCTGCGCAGCGAGCTGTTCTCCAAGGTCATGAGTTTTGGCCCAGGAGAGGTGAACCAGTTCTCTCAGGCCTCCCTCATGACCCGCACCACCAACGACGTGCAACAGGTGCAGATGACTACCTTTGTGCTGTTGCGCATGGTGATGATGGCTCCGGTCTTGGCGGTGCTGGCCCTTATCCAGGTATGGTCCATGGCCAGCGGCCTGGAATGGACCATCGGCGTGGCGGTGCTGGCCATCGCTGCGGTGATGGGGACTTTGCTGGGACTCACCATGCCAAAGTTCAAGCACATGCAGGTTTTGGTGGACCGCGTGAACCTGGTGGCTCGCGACATGTTGGACGGCCTCATGCCCATCCGCGCCTACGGGCGCGAAGACTTCGAGCTGGAGCGATTTGGACAAGCCAACCGCGACCTTATGAAGACCCAGCTCTTCACTAACTCGGCCATGGCCTTTGCTATGCCGGCCATTATGCTGGTGATGAACCTGGTGAGCCTTTTGATCGTCTGGAGCGGCGCGGGCGCTATCGACGCAGGAAACCTGCAGGTAGGCACCATGATCGCCTTCATCTCCTACGCCATGGAGATCGTTATGAGCTTCATGATCTTGGCCATGGTGCTGGTGATGCTGCCTCGCGCTGAGGTCTCGGCAGAGCGCATCGATGAGGTGCTGGATTGTCCTGTAGCGGTGCAAAACCCTGCCCGGCCCAAAGCGCTTCCGGCCCGTGAGCGCGGCGTGCTCACCTTCGACGACGTGAGCTTCACCTATCCTGACGCCACCTATCCGGTGGTGGAGCATGTCTCCTTTAGAACCGAGCCTGGCCATACCACGGCGCTCATTGGATCCACGGGGTCTGGCAAGTCCACCCTGGTAGCCCTTATCCCGCGCCTCTACGACGCCACTTCGGGCAGCATCAGCCTCGACGGGGTGGACGTGCGCTCGCTGGAGCTCGCAGAGCTCAGGGATCGCGTAGGCTATGTGCCTCAGCAGGGGTTGCTCTTCTCGGGAACCATCGCATCCAATGTGAAGTTTGCTGGAGACCAGGTAAGCGACGAGGCCATGAGATGGGCGCTGGATGTGGCCCAGGCCAAAGACTTCGTGGATCAGACAGAAGACGGTACGGCTACAGCCATCGCCCAGAAGGGCTCCAATGTGTCCGGCGGCCAGCGCCAGCGTCTTTCCATCGCTCGCGCCTTGGCCAAAGATCCCGAGGTGCTGGTGTTTGATGACTCCTTCTCGGCCCTGGATTACGCCACCGATGCCAAGTTGCGCCACGCGCTGGCAGACGAGGTAAAAGAGGCCGCCGTCGTCATCGTGGCCCAGCGCGTGGCCACCATCATGGGCGCCGACGAGATCCTGGTGCTCGACGAGGGCACGGTCTGCGGCCGCGGCACCCATGAGGATCTTTTGCGTTGCTGTCCCACCTACCTGGAGATCGCCACCTCCCAGTTGTCTCTCCAAGAGCTGGGGCTCACCCAGGCCGAGGTGGATGCGGTTCTCGGCACCGACGAGAGCCGTCAAGAGGCTGCCATCGGCCAGGAGGTGCACGACCTTGCCTCAGAGATCGCCAGCTCTGAAACCTATGAGTCTGCGTTAGAAGGAGGTGAGCGCTAATGCCCGGTCCCGTACGCCATACCACCAAGCGCGCTAAAGACTTCAAGGGTACTTTGGCAAGGCTCGCCGCCTATGCCAAGCCCCACTGGGTGCCGCTGCTGTTTGCGGTGGCCTGCGCCATTTTGAGTGTGGTCTTCAATGTCATTGGCCCCGACATCTTGGGTCAGGTCACCACCAAGCTCTACGAGGGGCTGGTGGCCAAAGTCCAAGGCACCGGCGGCATCGACTTTGCAGGCATCGCCCACATCATGCTGTTCCTTATTGGCCTCTACTTGGCGGCTGGAGCTGCGAACTTTTGCCAGGGCATCCTCATGACCCGAGTCACCCAGTCAGTCTGCTTTAGGCTGAGAGGCGATATTGCCGAGAAGATCGCCCATGTCCCCATGAGCTATTTCGAGGGTCACTCCAAAGGCGACGTGCTGAGCCGCGTCACCAACGATGTGGATACGTTGGGCCAGTCGCTCAACCAGGCGGTCACTCAGCTGGTGACCAGCATCGCCCAGGTCATAGGCGTACTAGTGATGATGTTTTCCATCTCACCGGTGCTGGCGGGTCTCACCTTGCTGGTGTTGCCTTTATCGGCGGTTGCCATCCTCATCTCGGTGCGCTTCTCCCAGCGCTTCTTTGTGAAGCAACAGCAACAGTTAGGCCAGGTAAACGGCATCGTGGAGGAAGACTTCGCCGGCCAGTCGGTGATCGCGGTCTTCAACCAGGGAGAACGTGCGACCCAACAGTTCAACAAGGTGAACGACCAGCTCTGCGAGAGTGCCTGGAAGAGTCAGTTCCTATCGGGTCTTATGCAGCCCCTGATGACCTTCATTGGTAACATGGCCTACGCCATGGTGGTGGTTGTAGGCGCCCAACTGGCCATATCCAATGTCATCACCATCGGCGACATTCAGGCATTTATGCAGTATGTGCGCAACTTCACCCAGCCTATCCAGCAACTGGCTTCCATCTCCAACGTCTTTCAGCAGATGGCGGCTGCCGCGGAGCGCGTCTTCGAGTTTTTGGATGCGCCGGTGGAGTCCGAGCCTCAGAACTCGCAGCTGCCTGCGGTGCGCCAGGGCGCGGTGAGCTTTGATAACGTGAGCTTTGGCTATCTGCCGGGCCATACCGTCATCCATGACTTCAGCTGCCAGGTGAAGCCCGGGCAAACGGTGGCCATCGTGGGCCCTACGGGCGCCGGCAAGACCACCATCATGAAGCTCATGATGCGCTTCTACGATGTGGATGAGGGCTCGCTTGCCGTGGATGGGTTAGATGTGCGCTCCTGGAACCGGGAAGAGCTGCGCTCCAACTTCGCCATGGTGCTTCAAGACACCTGGCTTTTCGAGGGCACCATCCGCGAGAACATCCGCTATGGACGCCTGGACGCCACCGATGAAGAGGTGGAGGAGGCCGCCCGCATCGCGCGCTGCGACCACTTCATCCATACGCTGGCAGGAGGCTATGACTTCGAAATCAACGAAGGGGCAACCAACGTGAGCCAGGGCCAGCGCCAGCTGCTCACCATCGCTCGGGCAGTGCTGGCAGACAGGCCTATGCTCATCTTGGACGAGGCTACCTCAAACGTGGACACCCGCACAGAGGTGCTCATCCAAGAGGCCATGGACCGCCTGATGGCCGGACGCACCAGCTTTGTGGTGGCCCACAGGCTCTCCACCATCCGCAATGCAGATGTGATCTTGGTCATGGAGCAGGGCGACGTGGTGGAGTCGGGCACCCATGAGGAGCTCTTGGCTCAAGGCGGCGCCTACGCCAAGCTCTACAACTCTCAGTTTGACGGCTGTGAATAGAAGGCAGCGAGCTCTGAGAAGGATTTTTGAGGAAGGCAGAAGGCGTTGGCGGGCGCTGGAGGGCTCGCCAGCGTCTCTGCCGCCCTTAAGTGATCTATCAGTCAAGGTGCGATAGGCCCGCTATGTCGGTGCTTTATGTGGGAAGGGGAGTAGGTTTCGGCGAATTGAGCGCGTGGGGTAAAATCGCGTCGTAGAATGACTGAACCGCGCCCTTCCTGGCGCATTCGATAGGAGGTACTGGCATGGCAAAGGCTGTCTCCGGAACGCTTCAGATTTCCAACGCTGTGATTGCTGATCTTGCCGGGTATGCTGCCCTGATGTGCTATGGCGTTGTGGGCATGGCATACACCGATGATCAGCAGAATCTCGAAACCCTGCTCACCATGCGCCAAATCCGCAAGGGTATCGATGTGGAGATGGACGGCTCCCACGTAGACGTCACCCTGCATGTGGTGGTAGATGCCGGCGTCAATATGCGCTCGGTCTGCGAGAACCTGGAGAGCAGCGTCAAGTTCATGCTGGATCAGGTGGCACAGATCAAAGATAGCGACGTCCATGTGGTCATTGAGTCCATGAGGGTCCGCTAAACTCACCTTTAGATTTTTTGGACCTTCAGGTCCCCGATTCGAACCGGAGCTTTAATTCATGATTGCGAACGTCGTACGCCACTGTTTCCCCATTGCTGCCGCAGCCGTCGCTCAACGTGCAGAGGAGATCAACAAGCTTAATGTGTTCCCTGTGCCCGATGGCGACACCGGCACCAATATGAGCCTCACTCTCAAAACAGTGGTGGGCGAGGTAGAGGCCCTGCCTGCCAATGCCTCCATGGAGCAGGTGGCCAAGGCCATCACCCACGGTTCCCTCATGGGCGCCCGCGGCAACTCTGGCGTCATCACCAGCCAGATCCTGCGCGGAGTGGCAGAGGGCTTGGTAGAGGCCAAGAACGACCCTATTACCCTGCCTGAGCTGGCTGCCGCCTGGCGCCACGGCAAGAAGGTGGCTTTCCAAGCAGTGCGCAAGCCTGTGGAGGGCACCATCTTAACGGTGGTCTCAGACCTTTCCGAGCGTGCAGACGAGCTTGCCCGCGACCGCAAGATGACTCTGGACGAGGCCTTGAAGACCATGGTGACCTGCGCCTATGAGTCTGTGGCCCGCACCCCTGACCTGCTTCCTGTGCTCAAAGAGAACGGCGTGGTAGACTCCGGCGCCTTTGGCTTTGCCGTCTTCTTCGAAGCCTTTGTCAACGCCTACCTGGGCATCGACTCTTCTGTGGACTTCAACACCTCCGTCTCCCGCGAAGAGTCGGCTAAAAATGCTGTGGCTGCCAACGTGCACATCGAGCTCAACGATGACTGGGAGGGCTCTGAGTACCGCTATTGCACCGAGTTCCTCTTCCATGCAGACTCCGAGTCTTTCGACTCCAAAGAAAACCTGGACTTCCTCTCTACCATGGGAGACTGCGAGCTTTTGGTGGGCTCCTTCCCCGACTTCAAGATCCACGTGCACTCCAACGAGCCCGACAAGGTCTTGCACCATATGCTCGAGCAGGGTCAGATCTTCGAAGTCTTCATTCACAACATGGACCTTGAGGCCAAAGACCGCACTGCTTCTATCGCTGCCGATAAGAGCCAGGCTACAGCTGCTGCTCCTGCCAAAGACCTTGGCGTGGTGGCTGTAGCTGCAGGTTCTGGCGAGGCGGATATCCTCAAGTCCTTGGGCGTGGACGTGGTGGTCTCTGGCGGCCAAACCATGAACCCCTCTACTGCAGACATTCTGGCTGCTGTCGAGCAGGTGCATGCCAAGGCAGTCATCGTGCTTCCCAACAATGGCAACATTCGTATGGCCGCAGAGGCGGCCGCCAGCGCCTGTGAAGACGCTCAGGTAGAGGTAGTGCCTACCAAGACTGTGCCTCAGGCGTTCTCGGCACTCTTCGTTTACGATCCCTCTCTGCCCATCGCAGACAATGTGGCTGCGATGGTAGAGGCTATCTCCCAGGTGCGCGATGGCGAAGTCACCACGGCAGTGCGCGACTCTTCTGCAGCCGACGGCACCCCCATTCACGCCGGTGACGTCATGGGTATCCAAGACGGCGCCATCACCCAGGTGGGCTCTGATGTCTGTGATGTGGCTTTCAAGCTCATTGAGGCTATGCAAACCCAGGAAGAGGGCGACACCCTCACCATCCTGGCCGGCCAAGACATGGATGACGACGTCTTCGAGGCCCTCTGCGATCGCATTGAAGATGCCATGCCCGATCTCGAAGTCGATGCTCACCGTGGCGAGCAGCCTCTCTACCCGGTGATCTTCTCCATCGAGTAAGCGAGGTGCTATGGGCTCTTCTCAGCTCACATTGGCACCTTCTGTCGACCGTCTAGCCCGCACTGCGGCGCTAGACGGCGACGTGTCTCACGTGCGTTTTGTGTCGGGAGAGCGCCTGGATGCCCTCCATCATCTAGGCATCGCCACCTTGCGGGACCTGCTGCTCTGGTTGCCCCGCAGATATCTGGATTTTAGCCATGTCACCACCATCTCTCACGCCGATGTGGGCACCCAATGCACCGTGGTGGGCGTGGTGGACAAAGTGGAGCTCAAGCGCCCCAGGCCCCGTCTCTCCATAGTTGAGATCTATATTCAGGATGAGACCGGGGTTCTACGGGCTTCATTCTTTAAACAGCCTTGGCTCAAGGACGCCTTCAAGCGCGGCGATACCGTGGCACTGTCTGGAAAAGTGACGTTTAACTACGGCTTCAAGCAGATGGCAAGCCCCTTCCATGAGGTGCTAAGCGCGCAGGATGGCAGCACCTTTGGAAGGGTGGTGCCTGTGCATCCCGTAGGGGAGGGCTTGTCGGCAGCCTGGATGCGCCGCATCGTGAGTGCCGCTCTGGGGACCTATACCTCAACTTGTGATTTTATGCCTGCTTCACTCGTGGCGGCCCACAGGCTTCCCGGATGGCTTCAGGCTATCCGTTGGGCGCAGTTTCCTCCCAGTCTTGCCGCGGCAGAGGTAGCTCGCAGGCGCTTGGCCTACGATGAGCTGGTGTGTTTGCAGGTGGCTCTGCGGGCACGCCATGCCCTAGAGGAGACTCAGCGTCAGGGGGTCACCCATACCGTGGACGGTCCTCATCTTGCGGCGCTTATAGAGGCATTGCCTTTTGAGCTCACTTCAGAGCAGCAGGCAGCAGCCCAAGACATCCTGACTGACATGTCCTCGCCTCTGCCCATGAATCGCCTGCTCTTGGGCGATGTGGGTACCGGCAAAACGGCTGTGGCGGCAGTGGCTATGGCGGCTTGCGCAGACTCGGGCACCCAATGTGCAGTGATGGCTCCTACCTCGGTGCTGGCCCGCCAGTACGCTGACAAGCTGGGGCCTGTGTTGGATGCTGCCTCCATTGCCTGGTGCCTTATCACAGGGGCGACGCCCGCCGACGAGCGTCGCAGCTACACCCAGGCTATCTCTGAAGGGCGGATCACCGTGGTCTTTGGCACGACGGCCATTCTCTCAGAGGACGTGCAGTTTGCATCGCTCTCATTGGCTATCGTGGACGAGCAGCATCGCTTTGGCGTGAACCAGCGAAGCGAGCTCAAGGCCAAGGGCGCGGTGGCAGACGTGCTTACTATGACTGCCACGCCCATTCCGCGCACCCTGGCGCTCTCAATTTACGGCGACGTGGAAGTCTCTTCTATCACTCAGCGTCCCCATCCTGGAGTGGGGTCCACCACCAAGGTGATCCCTCCTAGCTCGTTGGATCTGGCCTATGGCGCCATTGGGGAAGAGCTTTCCTGCGGCCATCAGGCCTATGTGGTCTGCCCGTTGGTAGACGACAGAGACGAGGGAGCCGAGCTCGAGGACGTCCCGCAATCCGGAGACGCCCCTCTCAAAAGCGCCACCGCTGCCTATGAGCAGCTCAGCCGCTCCGTCTTTCCTCATGCCCGGATAGCGCTTTTGCATGGGCGTATGTCGGCTGCCGAGAAGGACGACATCATGGGCGCTTTTCGCGACGGCGACATAGACATCTTGGTGTCCACCACCGTGATCGAGGTGGGCATCGACGTGCCCAATGCCAGCGCCATGCTCATCTATGACGCCGATCGCTTTGGCTTGGCCACGCTCCATCAGCTCAGAGGCCGCGTGGGCCGCGGGACGATCCCTGGCCGGGTGTTCTTGGAGACCTCGGCCAAAAAAGACTCCGACGCCCGCAAGCGCCTTATGGCCCTTGAGAAAAGCACCAATGGCCTAGAGCTGGCAGAGCTCGACCTTAAGCTACGCCACGAGGGTGACGTGTTGGGCTACAAGCAATCGGGTATGGCGACGCTGCGCGTGGTGGACTTGGCAGCAGACGAAGATCTGGTTGAGGCGGCCCACAGCGATGTGGTAGCCCTTTTGGCCAAAGACCCCCAGCTTAAAGCTCCCGACCATAGGCTTTTGGCCCACGAGGTACGAGAGCGCTTTAGGCTGGCATTCGAAGAAGGGGGAGGGGCATGAGGATTGTAGGTGGGCTCTGGCGGGGCCGTCCGCTCAAAGCGCCAGAAGGTACCAGCGTCACCCGGCCTTCCACCGACAGGCTGCGCGAAGCCATTGCCTCCATGGTCCAATCCTATTTTGGCCTAGACCTAAGCGATGTTTCTGTGTTGGACGCCTTTGCAGGTTCTGGCGCGGTGGGCCTCGAGCTGTTGAGCAGAGGAGCCGTCCATGCCACTTTTATGGAGTCGGACCGCAAAGCCCTTCGCTGCCTCAAAGCAAACATCGCTGCATTGGGTTGCGATCCCGCTCGAGTCTCGGTGCTCACCGGAGACTCCGGGCGCCTGGCGAGCGTGCCGGCTTTGGAGGGCGCACCCTTCTCGGCAGTCTTTCTAGACCCGCCCTATGCCAAAGACCCTGAGCTCTCAGCCAAAGTGGTGGAATGCCTGCTGGCTGCAGGCCACCTGCAAGACGGGGCATTGCTGGTTCACGAACGCGCCGCCGATGCCGCGCCTCTGCAAGTTGCAGGCGCTGCTTTAGTGAAGTCTCGCTCCCATGGGGGCACTGTGGTGGAGCTGCTTAGGGTATCAGACTAGTGCTCTTATCTGTTGGCCCCAGACTTTTATGGACATCGCTATGACTAGCCAAAAGACCCCAATGACTTCTGCGCCGCTGCAACGAGTGGTGGTTCCTGGCACCTTCGATCCGGTGACCTTTGGCCATCTAGACGTGATAAGCCGTGCTCGACGCATTGCTCCTCATGTGACAGTGGCGGTGGCTGCTTCTGCCGATAAGGGCGGAACCTCCAGGGCTTTTAGCCTTGAGGAGCGCGTAGAGATGATCCAAGAGAGCATCGCCGAGCTCAACATCGATAATATCGACGTGAAGCCCATGAGAGGCCTTTTGGTGGATTTTTGTGCCAAAGAAGGCGCAGATGCGGTGGTAAAAGGCCTCAGGGCGGCCACGGACTTCGAGTACGAGCTCGCGCAAGCGGACCTCAATGTGCGTATGAGCCCCCACTTGGAATCCATCTTCATCATGAGCAATCCGGAATATGGCTATGTCTCTAGCTCGGTGGTGCGAGAGATCGCTTCTCTAGGCGGCGACGTCTCCTTTTTGGTGCCAGAAGGGGTCGCAGCACGTCTAAAGGAGCATTTTGGCACGGATTCTATGGTCTAACTGCGCGAACGGCCTTCCTGGCATGCAGCTTTGCTAGGATAGACAATGTATGCTTGCATGGATTCTTATAAGTCTTGCGGCCCCGCAAATCTCACTGTCGCCTGAAGGGAGCTCAAATGCAGCCAGGTGAAGAAATTGAAAACCTCGTGGCAGAACTCGAGGACACCATCAACACGGCCAAGCCGGCCTTTGGTGGCGGCGGTCAGCGCAAGATCGTCAACGCTGAGGACGTCTATCAAATCGTGGATGACATTCGCGCCGTCTTCCCAGAAGAATTCGCCACTGCCCGCCGCATCATCAAAGAGCAGCAGGAGATCTTGGCTCATGCCCAGACTCAGGCAGACTCCATCATTGCTGACGCCCAACAGCAGGCCATGATCCTTGCGGGCGATCAAGAGATCGTGCGGTTGGCTCAAAAGAATGCTGAGGATATCCGCGACGCTGCCCAGCAGTATGAGCGCGACACTCGCTATAGCGCAGAGGAGTATGCAGAGGACGTGCTGGCACGCCTGGAAGACAACCTCAAGTCCATCGTGGGCCAGGTGACCCGCTGCCGTCAGTCCATCGCAGAGAATGCCAGCGCTCGTACAGGTCAGCAGCAAAACTGGTAGGGTTTCATGAATTTAGATCCAATTATTATCTCTGTAGATGACCACCTGGCGAATCCGGGCGTTTTTTGGCCCGTGGCTGGCCATATAGGCATCACAGGTTATGAGCTGGGCGACCACACCTTCCAGCTGCCTCGAGGCATCGACTATGACATTGTCCTCACCAACACCGGCGACGGGATCCTGGCGTCCGGTCTGGTGAAGGCCGACGTGGTGGGCACCTGCGATCGCTGCTTGGAAGAGGCTCGCTTTTCCATAGCCTCTGAGGTAGACGAGTACTTCCTCTTCGAGCTTCCTGCCAAAGAGGATCAGGCAGACGATGAGGACGACGTGGACTTCTCCTTGGTAAATACCGAGAACAACACCATCGATCTCTCCGACGCCATCAATGCCGGCATCATAATGGAGACTCCCTTTGTGGTGCTGTGCTCCCCGGACTGCAAGGGTCTCTGCCCTCGCTGCGGCGCCAATCTGAACGAGGGAGATTGCGGCTGTGCCGCCAAGAGCCAGGCTGAGCCTGACCCCATGAATCCCTTCTCGGTATTGGCCCAGCTAAAAGAGGATGTGGCCCAAGAGACCGTTGCAGAGATAGAAGGCCAGGAGGCCGCCGATGAGGCAGCCGCAGAGACCTATGCCCGCACTATGGACGGAGTCCAAGAAGAAGGCGACCGCTGCTAACACCCAGTTCGCGGCGATGAGGCTTTCATTGGTTCCCAGCTGTGCAAATGTAGTGAATGCCTGGGGGTAAAAGCCCAAAATATTGGGCTTTGTGTAGACAGCCCCTCTGTGCGTGGTATAGTTACAGACCGTGTCTGTGCATACATCGCCCACGTGTGTGGATCGATAGATCGGAAGAGGTTCATCATGGCAGTACCTAAGCAAAAGAAGGGCCGCGGTGCCACTCACCGTCGTCGCTCCGCTAACAGCAAGCTTGCTATGCCCGCACGTTCTGTGTGCCCGCAGTGTGGCGCCGTAAAGCTCCCTCACCGCGTATGCCCCAGCTGCGGCTATTACCGCGATCGTCAGGTCATCGCTGTCGACTAGTGATCGCTGCATAAGCTACATGAGGAATGGCCGTCTTTAGGGGCGGCCATTTTTTGTGAGCAGGCATCTGCGGGTACCATTCCTGAAGCTGTGGGAATTTGGACGAGGAGAACGTTATGGATACCGTATGCGTCGATGCGATGGGCGGCGACCTGGGTAGCCAGGTGGTGCTTGACGGCATTGAGCTGGCCTTAAAGGCCGATAAGGACCTTCAGGTGCTCATTGCGGGCAATGGTGAGGTCGTGGAGCCTTTCTGTGAGGCGCATGAACGCGCATTGTCTCTGGTGACCACCGAGGTCATCGCCATGGACGAGCATCCCGTGAAGGCTGTGCGCTCCAAGCGCGACTCCTCCATAACTCGTGGCTGCATGGCGGTGCGCGACGGCGAGGCGCAGGCGTTCTTCTCTGCAGGCTCTACGGGGGCTTGCTTGGCGGCCGCCACCCTGTTCATTGGTCGCGACAAGGGCGTGTTGCGCCCGGCGCTCTCGGCGGTGCTCCCTGGATTGGATGGTCATCAAACCTGTGTGTGCGACTTGGGCGCCAATGCAGACTGCCGCCCGGAGATGCTGGTGCAATTCGCTCAGATGGCCTCGGTGTTGGCTCAGGTAGAAGCCGGATGCGGCCCCAAGCCTTCTGTGGGGCTGCTTTCCAATGGTTCCGAGAAGACTAAAGGTTCTGAGCAGGCATTGGCCTTTCACGAGGCCCTTGAAGCCGCTGGTGAAGAAGGACTCATCAACTTTGCAGGCAATTGCGAGGGCAACGACATCCTTATGGGCTCCTTCGACGTCATTGTGTGCGACGGCTTCACCGGCAACGTGGCTTTGAAAGCCATGGAAGGCACTGCAAAATACATCGCCGCATCGCTTAAGGCTGAGGCCAAAATGTCTCCGGTGGCGGCGCTGGGCGCCCTTATGATCAAGCCGGCATTCTCTTCCATTGCGGCTGGCCTTTCCGGCGACGAGCATGGCGGCGCCTGCCTTTTGGGCGTCAAGGCGCCGGTATTGGTGGGTCACGGTCACACAAGCCCTGAGGCCATCAAGAACGGTGCGCTGGCTGCGGTGCGCGTGATCCGCGAGGATCTAGTGGGAAAGATCGCAGCTCAGCTTTCCAGCCAAGATAAGTAAGGCTACTGCTGGCAGTGGTGGCCTTTATCGGCAGAAATAGATACGTGAAAGATGCGCTGAGAGCCTTTATGCCTTGGCTATGCACTACAATGCAAACCATCGCGAACAGGTGCTTCGGCGCTTGGAACCAAAGGAGCGTAGGGTATGAATAACGATGAGATTTTTGAAAAGGTTGCAGATATCGTAGCCGAGACCATGAGTGTCGACGCAGACGAGCTCACTGTTGAGACCACTTTCGAGTCCCTCTCGGCAGACTCGCTGGACCTCATTCAGCTGGTCAGCGCCATCGAGGAGGACCTGGGCATCACCATCGACGACGATGACCTGACCTCCATCAAGACGCTGGGCGACGCGGTGACTATGATCGCCAACGCACAATAGTGAATCCAAAAGCAACACCGGCCCAGGTCAAGGCCGCAGAGGCCATCCTGGGCCATCACTTTTCCTGTCGCCGCTATATCGAGAGCGCACTCACCCATCCCTCAGCCACCGAAGGTATGCCGGTCTCTGAGTGTTATGAGCGCTTGGAGTTTTTGGGCGATTCCATCTTAGGCGCCATCGTGGCCAAAGAGCTCTTCGAGCGCTACCCTTCCCTGGACGAGGGAGCCCTCTCAAGGCTCAAGACCTCCTTGGTGTCCGGAGAAACCCTTTCTGCCGTGGCAGAGGATCTGGGGGTAGGCCCTTGCATCGCCTTTGGCGCCTCTGAGAAGTCCAAGAGCGCCCGGGGCATGCATTCGGCGCTGGAAAACGTCTACGAGGCTTTGGTGGGCGCCCTCTATTTGGATGCGGGCATCCAAAAGACCCGGGAGTTCGTGCTGGGCACGCTGGAAGATCGCATCGACAACCATGAGGCGCAAGCTCCCTCCAACCCCAAGTCTGCCTTGCAAGAGCTGGTGCAGCGCACGCTCAAATGCGCTCCCGAGTATGTGGTGGTAGGACAAGAAGGACCTGCTCACGACCCTTCCTTCATCGTGGTGGTCAAGGTGCAGGGCATTCGTGTGGGTCGGGGCAGCGGCTCTTCCAAAAAGCATGCCAGCGCCCAGGCGGCGGCAGACGCCTTGGAACGCCTCACCAAAGGGCGTGCCGACGGTGCGCTGTGCGGCTCGGTGCTGGCCCACGACTTTGACGAGGAGGGGACGTGTACCTCAAGTCACTGACCCTCAAAGGCTTCAAGTCCTTTGCTGACCGCTCTTTGCTCTCCTTCGACCCAGGCCTCAATGTGGTGGTGGGTCCCAACGGCTCCGGCAAGTCCAACGTGAGCGACGCCATCCTTTGGGTGCTAGGGGAGCAATCTGCCAAGCAATTGCGTGGCCAAGCTATGGAAGACGTGATCTTCTCGGGGTCTTCTGTGCGTCCTGCAGTGGGTGTGGCCGAGGTCACGTTGGTGCTGGACAACTCGGCCCATGAGCTGCCGGTAGACTTTGACGAGGTGGCGGTGACCCGCCGCATGTATCGCTCAGGCGAAAGCGAATACCTCATCAACTCTTCGCCCAGCCGCCTCATGGACATCCAGGACATCTTGCATGACTCGGGCCTGGGCAAAGACACCCATTCCATCATCAGCCAGGGCAAGCTCGACAGCGTGCTCAACAGTCGGCCAGAGGACCTGCGGCCGCTTGTTGAGGAGGCTGCTGGCATCTCTAAGCACCGACGGCGCAAGGAGCGCTCGACCAGAAAGCTCAAGGCGATGGAGGAATCGGTGCGAAGGGCCCGTGACCTAGATCGCGAGATGCGTCGGCGTTTGCGTCCCTTGGAGCGCCAGGTGGACAAAGCCCAGCGCTACGCAGATCTGGAGAGCGAGCGCCAGCGTTTGGAGACCCTTTTGGCCGTGGACGACCTGCGCCGGCTTCAAGCCGAGTGGCAGGCGCTGGGGTCTCAGCGCGCAGAGGCAGAGGCAGCCGTGGAGCTGGCTCGCTACCGTTCGGAGGAAAAAGCCAAAAACTTGGAGAAGCTCCAGAGCCTGCTGGAGCAAAAAGGCCTCTTTGTGGGCGACTTGGGCGAGCAACGCCGCCGAGTACAAGACCAGCTGGGGCGCCTTCGCTCTGACATGGGTCTTCTAGAGGAAAAAGGCCGCAACATGGTGGCGCGCCTCTCAGATACCCGCATGAATCTGTCTTCGCTTGATCGCCGCCACGATGCCGCCTTTGCCACCCTGGCCGAGGCCCAACAAGACCTTCAGGAGGCCAAGGGGCGCCATCAGCTGCTCTCGGGCGAGCTCGAGTCTCTGGCTCCTGCCGCCAAGAAGGCTGCCCAAGACTTGGCTGACCTGGGTTCCCAAGCGGCTCAGCTTGCCGCCGATCAGCGCATTGCCCAGCGCGCCAGCGACGAGGCGGTGCTTGCCCGGGCCCGTTTGCAGGAGCAGGTGGCCAACGCCAAGGCAGAAGATGACTTGTTCGCCCAGCGCATGGATGCCATCTCCGAGACTCTAGAGGCCTCAGAAGCCGAGCTTACCAGCCTTAGAGCCTCCCTGATCGAGCACACCCGTGCTATCGAGGAGGCCAGAGACGACGTTTCTGCTGCCGAGAAGCACCAGGCCTCCTCATCCCGAGCCCTCTCGGAGGCTCGGGCCGCCCAAGACAAGACCCAAGGTGCGTTGCGCGAAGCCCAGGCATCTCTCAAGGCTCTGAAGTCTGTAGCCACCCCTGTGGCTGCCACTTCCCGCATGGCTCGAATCCAAGAGGATGCGGCGCTCAAAGCCCTGGCAGCTCATACGGTGGCCTCAGAGTTGCACCTCTGCCCCTCTCTCGAAAAGGCTGCAGAGGGCTATTTAGCCGCAGGCCTCCAAGACATCGTGGCTTCCACGCCCCAAGACGCCCAGGCGCTCATCTCCTGTGCTCTGGCGGCTGCAAAGGCTTCCGGCGATGTGACGGTGCAAGTGGCGCCCACAGACGGTGGCGATGCGCCTAAAGCCCCTGCCTGTATGCCGGCTTCTGGAGCGGCGCCCTTCTTGGAAGAGATGGCGTCCCAGGGACTCAAGGCCGGCAGGTTGGAAGGCAGGCTTTTCTCGGCAGTGGCTGTGGTAGAGGATGCACGCAGGGTGCTGGAGTCCCATCTGGCCGAGCCTCGCTGGTCCTATGTGAGCCGCGACGGCGCGGTAGTTGCGGGGACTGATGGCCGCGTGCGCGTAGGCCTCCCTGCAGGCACGGACCGGGGAGCGTTGGAGCGCAACCGCCGCATCCACGAGTTGGAAGACTCCCTCCCTCAGCTGGAGGAGGCGCAAAAAGAGGCTTCGGCGGCCGTGGCGGCTGCCCGTCAGGCCACAGACGAGGCACGCCGCGCGACAGAGGCGGCCAAGAGCCAGCTTTCCTCCTTTATTGGCGAGGAGTCGAGTTTGCGCCGTGAGGTGGCTCGCCTAGAACAATCTCAACAGCGCTCTCAGGCCGAGCTCAAAGCGGTGTCTGAGCGCCGGGCCAAGGCTGCCGAGAAGACCGCCGACGCCACCCCGCGCATCGCGGAGCTCGACAGTCAGGTTAAGGTCGCTGAGGCCCAGTTGGACCAGCTGGCTTCCCAGATAGCCGAGGCAGAGGAGCGTCGCCGCGACTTGGCGGCTGCCGAGGCCGAAGCCCGTGCGAACGCCAACGAGCGCTCGCTGGAACTGGCTACTATGGATGAGCGCATCCGCCATCTCTCGGTGACGGTGGACTCCATGGGCCGCGAGCTCGAATCGCTGGAACGTCAGCGGGTGGCAGCGGTGGAGTCAACCCGCTCACTGGAAGTGTTGCGCCTGCGTATCGACCCGCTGCACGAGCGTTACGAGGCCATTCATGAGCGAGTGCTTCAGTGGGCCGAGCGTCTGCGCGACACCGCCAGCCTTGCAGAGGCTGACTCAGATTCGCTCAAGCGCACCATCAACGATGCCAAGGCAGAGTCTGCTGCAGCCGCCAAAGAGCTAGAAGAAGCCACCAGTGCTTTGAATGCGCTGTTGGTGGAGGCAGGGAAGCTCGAGGTGCAGGTGCAAACGGCGGTGGAGGCCGTGCGTGCGGCAGGATCTATGCCCATCGAAGAGGCCCTGGAGCTGCCTGCGCCAGAAGATCGCTCAGCAGATGAGGCGGCGCTGGCTCGCACCAAGAGCGCCATCGAGCATTTGGGGCCGGTGAACCAGGTGGCCATGGAGGAGTATCGCGAGCTCAAAGAGCGTGCCGATTACATTGCCGCCCAGCTGGCAGACCTGGAGAGCGCCAAGGGCGCTTTGGACAAGATCACCTCAGCCATCGATCGCAAGATGCGTCGGGCCTTCCTGGAGACCTTTGCCACGGTGAATGGCTTTTTTGAAGAGATCTTTTCCATGCTCTTCCCTGGCGGCACGGCTCACCTCGAGCTCACTGATCCCGATCATCCCGACCAAACGGGTATCGAGATCGTCGCTCAGCCCAAAGGCAAACGTATTCCCAAACTGGCCCTCATGAGCGGTGGCGAAAAATCTTTGACCGCGTTGGCCTTGCTCTTTGCGGTCTATCGCACTCGCACAGTGCCCTTCTACGTCTTTGACGAGGTAGAGGCCGCCCTAGACGATTCCAATCTGGGCAAGCTCTTGGGCGCTATCGAAGTGCTTAAAGAATCTACGCAGCTTATCGTGATTTCGCACCAACGGCGTACCATGGAACAAGCAGACGTGCTCTATGGCGTCTCCATGCAAGCCGATGGCGTGAGCCGCGTCGTGTCTCAGCGCTTAGATCAACGAACCGGAAAGGTGGTGGATGTCTAACCATGGGATTCGCCGAACGCCTTAAAAAAGGTCTATCGCGCTCCCGCGAGGCCTTGAACGAGATCTTCTATTTTGGTGGCGAGGTAGACGAGGACTTCTGGGAAGACCTAGAAGACACCCTTGTCATGGGCGACCTGGGCGCCGAGGTGGCCATGAATGTCACCGACGACCTGCGCGAGCAGGCAGCCCGAGAAAACCTCACCACTGACCGCCAGCTGCGCCGGGCCTTGGCCAAGCGCCTGGCAGACGAATTCACCCCCATCGCCCGCGACCCCTTCGATGAGACCCCTTCCTGCGTGCTCTTCGTAGGCATCAATGGCGCGGGTAAAACCACCACGGTGGGAAAGCTCGCCAACGCCGCTCGAGAGCAGGGTACTCCAGTGATCATCGGCGGCGCCGACACCTTCCGCGCTGCCGCCATCGAGCAGCTGGATGTCTGGGCCGAGCGCGCCCATGTGCCCCTCGTCACCCGCGATCGCGGTGCGGACCCCGCTGCGGTGTGCTATGACGTCCTCGAGGCTGCCGAGAAGGACAACGCCCAGTTGGTGCTCATCGACACTGCCGGCCGACTCCATACCAGCTCGGATCTCATGCGAGAGCTTGCCAAGGTGGTCTCGGTGACGCGAAAACGCGCCCAGATGCCTGTAGCGGTAGTTCTGGTAATCGATGCAACCACTGGGCAAAATGGCCTCAACCAGGCAAAAGAGTTTAACGATGCGCTGGAGCTTGACGGGCTTATCGTCACCAAGCTCGACGGCACTGCCAAAGGTGGCATCGCGGTAGCTATCAGCCACGATCTCAAGCTGCCTATACTGCGCATTGGCGTAGGGGAGTCCATCGACGATTTCCAACGCTTTGATGCAGCTGCCTTCTGCCGTGCGTTGGTTGGCGACGAATAAGGAGCTAAGGAGCTTTCTTCATGTTCAACAGTCTTTCCGATCGCCTCCAGGACACCTTTGACAAGCTGCGTGGCAAAGGCCGCCTTACCGAGGATGACATCAACGTCGCCATGCGCGAGATTCGCTTGGCGCTCCTTGAGGCCGACGTCAATTTCAAAGTGGTGAAGCGCTTTGTGGCCTCCTGCAAGGAGCGCTGCATGACCAGCGAGGTGCTGGACTCCCTCACGCCATCTCAAAACGTCGTGAGAATCGTGCTGGAGGAGTTGACTGAGCTTCTCGGCAGCACCGAGTCCAAGCTGGTGCTCGCACAGAATCGCATTCCCAACGTCATTATGCTGGTGGGCCTTCAGGGCTCTGGTAAAACGACTGCTGCAGCCAAACTCGCTTACTTGTTGAAGAAGCAGAAGCGCAGCCCCCTTTTGGCTGCCTGCGACGTCTATCGTCCTGCAGCCGCCGATCAGCTGGCAACCCTGGGCGGCGAGATTGGCGTACCTGTCTATCGAGGCGACGGCAAAGATCCTGTGGCTATCGCCAAGGGCGCTGTGCAAGAAGCCGTGGATACCTTGCGCGACGTGGTCATTGTGGATACTGCTGGCCGCTTGCAGATCGACGAAGCCATGATGCAAGAGGCGGTGGCCATCAAAAATGCGGTTCGTCCCGACCAGGTACTCATGGTGGTCGATGCCATGACCGGCCAGGATATCGTGAATGTGGTCACCGAGTTTGCCGAGCGCACCGATTTTGACGGCGTCATCATGTCCAAGCTCGACGGCGATGCTCGCGGCGGCGGCGCGCTCTCGGTGCGCGAAGTCACCGGCAAGCCCATCAAGTTTGTCTCCATGGGAGAGAAGCCCAGCTCGCTGGAGGTCTTCCATCCCGATCGCATGGCCAAGCGCATCCTGGGGATGGGCGACCTCTACGGCATCATCGACGCTGCTCAACAGGCTGCCGACGAGGAGCAGATGGCCCGCGCCGAAAAGATGCTTCGCGAAGGCTTCACCATGGATGATATGCTTCACCAGCTGCAATCCATTCGCAAAATGGGTGGATTGTCCAAGATCATCTCTATGCTGCCCGGAGGCGAGCGCATGTTAGGGCAAACTCCAGATGCAGCCGACGAGAGCCAGTTGGTACGCATCGAGGCCATGATTCGTTCCATGACACCCGAAGAGCGTCTGCGTCCCAAAATCATCAATGGCATGCGTCGCTCGCGCATTGCCAAAGGATCTGGTCGCACGGTGCAGGAGGTGAACGCCCTCATCAAGCAATGGGGTGAGATGAACCGTATGATGGGCAAGATTCGCGCCATGGCTAACGGAGGCGACATGAGTCCCAAGGCCATGAAGCGCATGATGAACCAGATGGCCGCTGGCGCCACAGGAGCAGGGAAGAAGCGCGGAGGCACCAATCCCTACAACCGCCGTTAGGCAAGGGAGCTTTAGGTACCCCACTCCGCGCGCACTGGCCGAGAAGGAATAGGGTCGGGTTCTTGCGGCTCCAAGCCGGTTGATTGAGGGTCACGAGGTATCACTTATAGAACATTATGGAGCGCTGTCTTTGAGGGCAGCGCTCAATTTTTGTTGCGCGAGGTCTAAGTTTAGTGAGCAACAAACCCATGTGCCTTGGACGATTTAGATGCAAATAATTCGATGCAATAAAATAAGTATAGAAAGTATAATCATGTATGCTATGTGAAGGAGAACGATCGGGTATCGTTATCCGTTGACCTTTGGGAACTGTCCCTTGATAATGTTTCTCAGCTGGACCGCGCATCCATTGGAGGGGCGGCTTTTCTCGGCAAGGAAACCGGTGAGGAGTTGAAAGAGTGTCGGCTGAGGCGCCCACCTTTGCGCATTTGATATAGGTGCTAAGTGAGCCAGTGGATAACACCAGGTATCGAAAGAAGATGCGGATATCTGGCTTACGGGAGCTTCCTTATGTCTAGGAGTGCTTCTGTAGCATCTAATACAACCAAAGTAGGACGCACCCTGCATAATGCATTATGTTGTGCTGTCCACTGTATTGGAAACCTTTCTTCTTGGGAGAAAGGGAGGGGAATCGCTATGGATGGAAAGATAAAGTAATTGAATATATAGACATAATAATGTGCGTGAGCATCTGTTAAATAGCTATGAGTAGATAATATGCGTGGATGCCTATGGTATATGGGTGCTTTGGACCTAAAGGCCTTCACTTGTTAATGAACCGCTGGCAGTGGTCTGGTCATGTTGTCCTAGTTGTATTAGTTCTCGCCTGGATTTTAGGCGCTCGTGTGTATGTGGTGAGAAGCGGGTCAATGCTTCCAAGCCTTGCGCCAGGCTCTCTTGTGATGACGCTGCCGGCAGATTATGACAACGTGCAGGTGGGATCCATCATTTGCTTTGATCGTGGGGGCCAATTAGTGGCTCATCGAGTTAAGGCCATCAGGGGATATGGCCTCGTTACTCAGGGAGATAACAATTCTTCCTTAGATCCCGGAACGGTAGGTAGAGAGGATTTAAAAGGCCGGGTGGTGACAGTTATTCCTGGAATAGGTTGGCCCATCTTGCTTATACGTGCGTTCCCCTTGGTTTTTGGGGGACTCGTGGCGCTGGGCTTTGCTGTCAGATTTGCCTGCCATTCGAGGAGTTGCCATAAAACCATTGGTTAGGAAGGGGTGGTTATGAATTGGATGAGTAAACGGGTGAGGATTCGGTCCTCTAGCAAGTTGCACAGGCGACGAGCAGCCATAGTGGCTTTTGCCGCTTTGTTGTTGCTCAGTGTGGGAGGTCTTTGGGCGTACTTTACCGATAGTCAGTCAGTTTCTAATGCCTTCACTGTAGTGAAATATTTGAAGATATCCATTGAGGAGCCAGCGTGGGATACCACTGACACTGACGGTGATGGAATTCCGGATGCCTCCCAAAATGTCACACCTACCAAGGAAGTAGCGAAAGACCCTCAAATCAAAAATGAGAGCGACACCGCAGTATGGATGATCGCGCAGGTAAAGGTTCCATATGTTACTGTGGCCACTGCCACTGACGAAGGGGCCCGACAAGAAGAAGCGCCTCAGCAACTCTTTGAATGGGTTTTGGAAGAAGGGTGGATAGAGCCTGAGGAACCACAGCTGGTAGACGATGGAGCGGCTATGCTCCATACCTATCTCGCAACGCAGCCGGTGGGAGTACACAAGTCCACTCCGCCCCTTTTTACCAAAGTGAGGTTGATTAATCTCATAGAAGGATCCTTTAGTGGACCTTGTTCAATCGATATTACTGGCTGTGCGATTCAGGCAGCGGGATTCGAGACACCCGAAGCTGCCTGGTCAGCCTATCAGACACAAAACGCATGAGAGGCGATGATATCTCATGCTTAAAAAACAAATTTGTATGATGAGTAGGCTATGGCATCAATGGTGGGGTCCTTCTTTGAGATCTGATGCAAATAGATCTCATATTGTAGGTGCTTTAATTGTGATCCTAGGAGTGGTGGCGCTTGGTTGCGGTGCGGTTTGGTCTTTTTTAACTACCCAATCTCAAGTGCAGCGCAATGATTTTAAAGACGCACTACAAACCATCGAGGTAGACGAAGAATTCGATCCCATTCCTGATGAGGAGGGCTGGGTAACAAAACGCGTGCGTTTTATAAATACCGGAGATTGTTCCTGCTTTGTGCGTGCGCTTATTACCCCCTCAATAGACGATGCTGCAACAAACTATAAATTTGATCAAGATGGATGGACTGCACCGGATGAGGATGGATGGCGTTATTGCTTGTCAGCCATTGAGCCTCAAGCTGCTACACCTTACGTCCTAGACGGTTTTACTGCTCACAGTTCCAGCGCCTTTGACATCTATGTGTTAGGCGAAAGCGTACAAGCCGAGGGGTTTCAAAGTCCCCAGGAGGCGTTTGAGGCTTTGAGAGGAAGTGAGCCTGGTGAGTAAGCAGATTAAGGGCCGAGGATTGAAGCTGAGGAGACCGCTTTTCTCGGCAAGGGAAGAAGAGGATAAGAGAAAGTTTCTCAAAGGACTTTTCTTTGTCTTGACAGTAGCAGCAGTAATGGGCGTAAGTCTGGGAAAGGTGTCGCTACAGGCCTTGGGCGCCTCTGGAGATAGCTGGTCGTTTATCACCGGAGCATTTATGCACACCGTGGATATTGAGCTGGAAGATAAAGGCTTGACCTCGGAGCAAGTGGTGGGGGAGATAGGCCCTACTCATGAGGTGGATATCCACAATCGTGGTGCGAACTGTTGGATACGCATCTCTACCTCGATAGTTGATAGGAATGGAACAGCCCTCTTAATAAATGAAGTCCCCGAAGGTCAAGGGGAGTCTTATCGCAAGTGTGCGGATGGATATATCTACAGAATTGTGCCATTGGATGAGGGAGAGTGGACTAGCTGGCAAGAGACGGTCTTGGAGCCAGAAAATGATCTGCTTGAGGGCACAGAACGAACTCTAGTGACTCAAGTGGAGGCTATTCAGGCACAGAACTTCACTCCAGAGTTTGAATCGGATGCACCCTGGGATGAGGTAGCTCCAGAGCCAGCAATATGGCAGGTCCAAGAGACCCTAGATGCCCACGGGGAGGTGAATGACCAGTGAGACGGATTCAAAAGGCTCTTGGATGGAAGAGAAAGACCTTATGGATCTTGTTTGTGATAGCCCTTTCTACAGTGTCGGGGGCTCGCAGTGCGTTGGCCATGAATGCTCATCTTAGCTATGGAGGTCCAGAAGGATTTAGCTGTGAGGCTTCATCTCTGATAGATAAGCTCTCTCGTGCGCTTCCCGGAGATAGTGATCTGGCTACTATTTGGCTTTCGAACGACTCTGATTATGCATTAGAGGCAGTGCTTAGTACTACGAATAATCATGAGATGAACCGGCAAGATTCTAACGCGCTGCTCTCGCAGGTATCGATGAGGCTATTGGATGAAGAAACAGTCCTCTATGAGGGTACTTTGGAGGGCGGTACATTGCTGGAGGGCGTTGTTTTGGCGCAGCTGCCTGCGCATAGCAGCCGAGCGATCACTTGTGAGATAGCTGTTCCATCAAGCCTTACCAATGAGCAAGCATTGGCTGGAGTCACCACAGAGCTGCTAGTTATGGGTCGTGAGCTACCCCCTGCGAGTTCTGAGCTACCTAAGACCGGTGACGATTCATTAGCAACTCCATTATTAGTGGGCTTGCTTTGTTTTGGTGGTTCCTTGGCGGCGCTCACAGGTTTAGTAGTGAGTGGAAGAAGACTACTATGAGAAGTTATTTGAATGAAATAGACATTAAGAGGCTCTTGGGCTGCAAATTGCACCATTTGAGTCTGGTTGTATCTGCTGTAGGAATGTTGGTAGCTCTTCTCTGGCCACGACTGGCATTTGCTACATCATTCAATGCCCAGATAGTAGATAGCTTTGACAATGCTCCTATGACTGAGGGCTATCTGGATCATATGAAAGGCAGGGCTCCTGATAGCGTTCAGTTAGCTCCACAGATCATTACTAAAGTTGATGGGGGAGAAACCGATTACTTGATAAATGATGCCTCCTATGTCTCTCCAACAAGCCCTAAAACAATCAATAATGCTGTAGTCTTGACATATAAAAATGCAGGAACGACCTTGCATGGACGATCACTTGATTTAAAAGTGACCATGGATGTGAGTTGGTGCCACAATTCCCCGGATGATACGGGCTATTATCCTTGTTTTTTATCCACTCCCTATAAAGATTACTACCTGCACCTGAGAGCCTCAGTTGGGTACGCAGATAGACCTGGAGGCCCAGGGGATGTGGCTCATCGCAATGGGATTAAGACTCATATTCGCTACTCCATTACCTATTCCGATACTCATGAGCCCTGCAAAGAAAAGATACTTATGTGGGTACAAGACCTTGATCAATCGACAATAGGCCCTTTTGCAAACGAGTCTCTTACCCTCCATTCGGGGTTTGACGGTGAATTATATATATTAAGAAATACAAAACTTAGCTTTGAGGATCTCAAGCAGGGATATCTGCACTCTGCTCAAGGACCCGATGACGGACCTTTAACTAGCTTTGTAGGCTATATCACAGGAGGGTCTTGTGAGTTTACCTGGCAGGGAGAGAGCTGCAGCACGGCCATTGGAGCCATCTATCCGGCTACGTATCCACAGCTCAAAGACGATCCAGTCTATGCCCCTACAAAGGCTATTGAAACAATAGATGGCGAATCTCCCTCAGGCAATGCCCTCTATATACTCCAAGGACAATCTGTCACATTTCTAGTGCACCAAAAACTGCCCTACGTGGTGGAGGACAATAAACCAGTAATGACTCAGCTGGTTGATGATTTAGATTCTTGTTTAGATGCGAGTGCTGCCAAAGTCCAAGTGATAAGGCAAGGACGTGATGTGACTAGCAATTGGAAAGTGTCTATAGCGGGGCAAAGAATTACGCTTATGGCGCTCGATACCAGCCTTGCGACCTTGGATCTTGAATTTAGAATCACTGTCCCTGTTAAGCATGATGCGGCTGCTGGACACTACAGCAATCTTTCGCGCACCCTAGTTTCTACAAGAACGAAAAGAAACATCGAGCTAGAGAGCAACTCTGTGCAATGGAATGTGGGAGTGGTACCAAAAACGCTTCGAGTCACGAAGCGTTTGAGTGTCTGTGATCTCAACGACTTCCATGGAATTGCGGCATTTCCAATCGAGCTAAAGGTGTTGGGAAAAGAGGGGGAGGGCTGTCTGTTGAGAAAGATAATTGTGTTTAGTGGAGAAGAACCGGTGTCTGATGACGGGACAGTTTCTCAGCAGTGCACCTTTAACCTTGCGGATGCATCCATCGCTTATCCTTCTGATCTGCAATTACGAGAAGTGCCCACTTCTAGATTCTGGCTTGAAGACTGTACAAGCGGTGATGACGGATCGTCCAAAAGTGACGGCATTCTGATTTGGGATTTGAGTCCAGGCAATGTGACAAGCGAGCAGCTATCTTGTGAATTGAAGAACTGTAAGACAGAGCACCGTTGGCTCAGCCATAGTGCGATGGCGACTAATACCGTCCAATCGCATCGATAGTGCCTATGGAACCTTGAGTGATAATTAGCACCTTGATAAAAGAATATTAGTGGGCTCCCAAGTAGTGACAATGCTTGGGAGCCCACTAAACATGGATCGAGTGAGATTTGGGCATGGCTAGTTATGCACTACCACAACTGTGCCTACGTTAATTAAGCCTGCAAGTTCAGCCGCCTTGTCGGGAGGTAGATTCACACACCCATGGCTCCCGTTGTATTCATAGATGTTAGAACCAAACTTGCTGCGCCAATCAGCATCATGAAGACCTACAGAGTTGCCTACAAAAGGCATCCAATAGGCCACAGGCGTCTCGTATTCAGGTTTTTTTGTCTCAGGGTCGATTTTCCCGCGAAGCACAGAAGCGGGTGCGCTCTTATTAAAGTTGCTATTGATGAAATAGACGCCGGTGGGAGTCTGGTAGTTTTTAGCCGCATCACCAGAGACGCAATCGGTTTCCCAGACAAGGTTGCCGCTGTCGTCGTAATACCGGACATGTTGCTCGGAGAGATCGACGTCGACGTAAGAATTGCCCCAATCTCGTCCGCCGTCACCGGGAAGAATTTGTGCAGTTTGATAGGTGGGAACCTTGATAGTGGTGGTTTCACCTGCAACTACGGCTTCAGTAATAAGCGTGGCCAGAGATTTGGAGTCCACGTTCCAACCGTATGTGCCGCCAACTACCGTGACCTGTTTTCCATCTGGGCGAGTATAAGAACGCTCTGAACCCACAGTATCAAGCTCTTTGGAAAGCACATCGCGGCCCCAAGCAGTCACTGCATCAGCATCGAGAGTGGCCTCAAGGCTATCGTTGAGGGTTACCCAATCGATAATCTTGGAAGAATCGATGGTGCCTGCATTTTTGCCATCGAGATCCAGAGTGATTTTTGCAGAAAGAAAACCATTGGCAGCTTCGGCAGCTTGGGCCAGACTTTCGTCATCTTGAGTGATAGAAGCCTGTACTAAAACGTCATCTCCAAGCTCTACAGAGGTTTCCAGGGTGGAGAGGGCATCGTTAACCTGCTGTAAGACTTTATCGGTATCGACCTTTGTTCCTGCCTGCTCTGCTACTACGGCAAACATTGAAGAGCCTTTGTCAAAGGCGATGGTGGCGTTTACTGGGTCTTTAGCATCTTTGTTATGGGCCTCGCACGCCTCGTTAACCAAGGCAGCAACCTTATCCACGCTATAAGAAGATCCGCGGGCATGATCGATGGCATGAGGAATAAACACTTCAAATGGCCAGCCCCAAGGATGTGTCTCTTGAATGGCACTTTTGACATAGCTGGAGGCATCGAACGACAAGTCAATCTCATTTCCAGGAATGGAAAAATCCAGACCATTGCCAGAGACTTTGAGCACATAGGCGTCAGTTCTGTCGGAAAGACTGCCCGCTACCTCACTTATGCTTTTGAGAGAAACGTTGCGTCCCTGAATAGAAGTATTAGGCATGAAGAAGTGAGAAAAGAAGAAGCCGCCTGCCACATAAATAGCGGCAAGCGCCAAGACAGTAGCAAGTAAAGGTTTGAGGAAGGGAGGGAGCTTGCTAGGCTTTTTATGAGAAGATCCTGCCTTGTTGATCTTATTGGCAGAAAGAGTTCCAAACTTATTTTGGAATACCGATGCCTTGACTGCCAAGGCGCCGGTAGGGAAACCTTGGGCAAGATGAGCAGCATGGCCTTTAGGACTCAAGGGCATGAAAACTCTCTTTCATAGGTATAGCTTGCCGTGCATCGCAAGCGGAGGGTTACCGAATCAATGCCCCATATCGTAACCTATACCGGTAGGTAATAAGTCTGGTTAGTATATGTAATATTTATTAATAGGGATAGGGAAGCGGGCATTCATGGTCATTGAGGCATCACAGGCTGCTCATGCACCAGAACTGGATTATTTTCTCTCTCTTACCGACCACGAGTTGCGCAGGAGAAGAGAGGCAGAAAATGGCATCTTCATTGCAGAGAGTTCAAAAGTAGTGAAGTCTGCTTTAGATGCAGGTATAACGCCTTTGGCATTTCTTGTGGAAGATCGAAGATTAGAATCTATCGCTTCTCTTTTGGCACAAATTGATGATGAAGTGCCAGTTTTTTCTATGCCTCGTGACCAAATAAGTCAACTTGTAGGCTATCCCCATAATCGTGGGGTGCTTTGCGCTATGGAGAGGCCCGCTCCCCAGGATCCACGTATAATCTTAAATGACTCCTCCTTGGTGGCGGTTATCGAGGATGTGACTGATACCACCAATGTGGGCGCGATTTTTCGATCAGCTGCTGCTTTGGGTGTAGATGCAGTCTTCATCACGCCACGTTGTGCCGATCCACTTTCCAGGCGCTGTGTGCGAGTTTCAATGGGTGCGGTATTTGATATACCTTGGGCTCGCTTTGAAGACTGGCCTGAACAAGGCATAGAGCTCTTCCATGAAACCGGTTTTGAAGTACTTGCCTGCGCACTTTCAGATGACTCTTGGAGTCTCGACGATCCTCGCGTGCACGAGATTGAACGGGTGGCGTTGCTGTTTGGAACCGAAGGCGATGGGCTGAAAGAGACCACTATTGCCCAGGCGGATCATGTAGTACGAATACCCATGGCTCATGGGGTGGATTCGCTCAATGTGGCCGCTGCTTCTGCAGTGTTCTTCTGGGAATTGGCTTCGAAGAGGCGACACAAGTGAATGACGGTTTGTGGGCGTTTTCAACAGTCGCTCGACCATTGAACGATGTTCTCTAATAAATGTGGTTATATAGGCAAACGCCTGTTCCACAGAGAGGGAACCACGAGGCGGTTTTTTCTGTAGCCTGCGTCCTTGAAGGAGGCAACATCAGGCATGGATAATAAGAAGAAGCGTCAATCAATGATGCTCTATATCATTATCGCGCTTATTGTCTTCGCGATATTGCGAGCCTTTGTGTATCCGTCAGTGATACCTAACACGGTCAAAGAGACTGACTATTCCACTTTTATCTCGATGGTGGATGATAACAAAGTAAATAAAGTGCAGCTTAATACAGAGACCGGGTCTATCGTCTTTGTAAGCGGCGAGGGCGATAACGCGCAAACCTACCGCACCAATCGATTCCCCGGTGACGATACGCTGGTCGAGCGCTTGGAAAAGCACAATGTTGAGTTTGCTGCAGAGATTCCGGACGGCAATGACAACTTCTGGCTTGCTTTGCTGCTTTACGGCTTTCCCTTCATTCTTATCCTCTTGGGAGGCTGGGCTCTCAACCGTCAAATGAAAAAAGCCATGGGTGACGATGGCCCCTCGATGTCTTTTGGTGGCGGCGGACTTGGCAATTTTGGCAAGTCCGGCGCAAAGGTGGTTGCCGAGAAAGAGACGGGAGTCACCTTTAAGGATGTTGCAGGTCAAGATGAAGCTAAAGAATCATTGGCTGAGTTGGTGAGCTTTCTCGAGAAGCCTCAGCGCTATGAGGCTATTGGCGCAAAGCTTCCACGCGGCGCTTTGCTCGTAGGCCCTCCGGGCACAGGTAAAACCCTTTTGGCTAAAGCTGTGGCTGGAGAGGCAAAGGTGCCCTTCTTCTCCATCTCTGGTTCTGAATTTGTCGAGATGTTTGTTGGTCGCGGCGCTGCCAAGGTACGCGACCTCTTCAAGCAGGCAAATGAGAAGGCGCCTTGTATCGTCTTCATCGACGAGATCGATACAGTGGGCAAACGCCGTGATGCCGGTTTGTCCACCAACGATGAGCGCGAGCAGACGCTCAATCAGCTGCTCACCGAGATGGATGGCTTCGACAATCACAAGGGCATTGTGGTTATTGGCGCAACCAACCGCCCTGATACCCTGGATCCAGCCCTTTTGCGCCCTGGTCGTTTTGACCGCCGCGTGCCGGTGGAGCTTCCTGATCTTGCTGGCCGTAAGGCGATTTTGGCTCTTCATGCTAATGACGTGAAGATGACTGGCGATATCGATCTTGATGTAATTGCGAGGGCCACCCCTGGCGCCTCTGGCGCAGATCTTTCGAACATCATCAACGAAGCAGCTCTTCGTGCGGTTCGTATGGGGCGCAACCGTGTGACCCAAGAAGACATTCAAGAGTCTGTTGAAGTTGTCATTGCAGGCGAAAAGCGCAAGTCTACCGTGCTTTCCGAGCGTGAAAAAAAGATCGTGGCGTACCACGAGATTGGCCATGCAATGGTGGCAGCAGCTCAAAAAGGATCGGCTCCTGTTTCGAAGATCACTATCGTTCCGCGCACTTCCGGCGCATTGGGCTACACCATGCAAGTAGAAGACGACGAACATTATTTGGTCACAAAAGAAGAGGCAATGGAGCAGATTGCGGTAATGTGCGGTGGCCGTTCTGCAGAAGAGCTGATCTTCAAACAGATTACTACCGGCGCTTCAAATGATATCGAGCGTGCTACTAAGCTGGCACGCAACATGGTTACGCAATATGGCATGAGCGATAAGTTTGGCATGGTAGCGTTGGGGCAGGTGCAAAATCGCTATCTATCTGGGGACGCTTCGCTTACATGCTCAGAGGGCACTGCCCAAGAAATTGACGAGGAGGTCATGCACATTGTTGAGGAGGCTCACCAAAACGCCCTCAAGATTCTGCGCGAGAATCTCTTCAAGCTCCATGAGCTCGCACGCTATCTGCAGGTCAAGGAGACCATCACTGGTGAGGAGTTTATGAATATCTTTACCCGTGATAATGACTATATGCCTAAACCTGATGCTCAATAAGAACGCCGTAATAATCTAAGGCAAGCAAGGCGCCAGTACCATTTCCCTAAAGGAAATGGTACTGGCGCCATTCTGATAATAATTGAGCATTCGATAACTCTAAGTTAGCAATGCTGGCGAGTTAGCGCTTGGCCCGCTCTTTAAGAAGGCCGTGATTGTAAGAGTCTAGGAGTGCGCGCAACTCGAGTATGCGCTGACGAATGGTTTCTCCTGTATCAGAGTCTTCTACGAGCAGAGGATGCTCGGCAACTTCAAATCGATCGGTGTCGCTCATGATGTCAGCATTGAGATCAAGCACATTACCAATGGAGGTAAAAGCACGATGTGCCTTGATGCGAAGGCCGCTTTTATCGGCAATAAGGGTATAGCCCGCGATGCCCGTAGTCTTGTGGTAAGCCTTACAAAAACCGCCATCGATTACAATGTGATAACCACCCGAACGAACAGGGTTTTCACCGCTAGAAGCCTTTACTGGAGTATGGCCATTGATAATATGGCCTCGCTTGGGATCGGCACCAAATTCCCGTAGGACTTGTTTGCATACGGTGGGAGAAGAGATGAGATTCCAATATTCATCTCTGGGTTCGTGCCAACAAGATTCATCGGCTACAAGACTGCGCTCAAAGGTTTTGGTTATGCGACCGCAGAGCGGGGAGTGAAAGCCACAGTACAGATAGTACATAAGATCGAGCGACTCTTGGGAGGGATCCATCCAGGCCTGGCGCGCTTCGCGGTCAAGCCAGTCAAATAGGTCTCGGCCGGCGAGGCCATGGCCTCGGAGTACAAATCGAGGGAACAAGTCGTCTTCTGTCATGGGGACGCACCCATGGAAAAGCACGTTATTGTTGCAGACCTTATACATGCCACCATGCTCGTAGAGAAAGCCTATGTGAGCATGGAGCCTGTCGCTGGCTTCAAAGGCACTCGCCAGAGATTCGATCACCGCTTCCTCTTCTAATGTGAGCTGGCAAACATCCTCGCCTTGGAGTGTGGGAAGGTCGCAGGTGACTAATGGCACATCGCCTTCGGGAAGATGGACGCAGTCTTCCTCGATATCCACCAAAGGTAAAAGCAGGCGGTCGCCCATCTCAAAATCGGGATTTCGCCTAATGAGTTGGGCTTCGAGCTTGAACAAAATGATGTCGATGGCCTTTTCCATAGGGGAGAGCACATCGCCGTCTAAGTAGGTACGTTCTGCGAAAAGCGCCAGCTCGCGAAGGGAGATGCCATAGGCACTCTCAAGAATCTCCAGGTTGCCATAGCGAAGATTGTTTCTTACCACGGCAGCCTGGCAGACACGGGAGCCACAGGCAGCCCCCATCCATACTATGTCGTGATTTCCCCATTGAATATCGACACCGGCATAGTCCATGAGGCGATCGAGGATTTTGTCGGCATGGGGGCCGCGATCAAAAAGGTCGCCCACAATATGGAGTCGGTCGACTGCGAGACGTTTGATGAGAGAAGCTAAAGATTCCACGAAGTCAGGGCCACTGCCTGTATCGACAATAGTGTCGATAATGCGCTCATGGTAATGGGTTCGGGCATCGGGTTGGTCGATTTGGTCGCGAAGAAGCTCGTCGATGATATAGGCATAAGATACCGGCATGGCTTTGCGTACTTTGGATTGCGTGTAGGCAGAAGCAAAGTGCTTTGCTACACGCAAAAGACGCATAAGATGGGTACGCCACCAGCTAAGATCGATGATTCCAGCCTCGAACTCTTTCACCATCTTTTTGTCAGGATAATAGATGAGCGTGCAAAGGTCGTCTTGATCTGCTTGGCTTAGCTCACCTGCAAACTCATGGCGAACTCCTTCGCGAATGACGCCGGAACAGTTGTTAAGAATATGCTCAAAAGCGGCGTATTCGCCATGAACATCGCTCATGAAATGCTCGGTGGCTTTGGGAAGACCTAAAATAGCTTCGAGGTTGATAATCTCGGTAAACACTGCTTGGCGTGTGGGGAACTGCTCTGAGAGAAGCTCGAGACATCTGATCTCTGGATCTGTGGGGGTTTCGCGCATAACCATCTCCAAAAGCACCAGCTAAAAGCATTCCTATATATCAATATACTCTAGGAAAGAAGTGCCTGAAAAAGCCCCCTAGGTCTCTCCACATCTTGGATCGTCATGGGATAAAGGCGAAAATCGAGTAGGCCGTAGACTGCCTGAAACACTTGTTTTATAACTGGGTGCTATTATCTTGTGCGCCTATGCATATCTAATAAAGCAAGGGAGCCGCCCGATGGCCAATCAATACAAGAAGACCACCAATCTGCCCAAGACTGGCTTTCCCATGCGTGCGGGTCTCGCTTCCTCGGAGCCTCGCCGTTTGGCGAAGTGGGAAGAGAACGATGTCTACGAGCTTGCACGCTCGCAAAATGAAGGTCATGAGACTTTCGTTTTGCATGATGGCCCTCCCTATGCAAATGGTCCTATTCACCTTGGTCATGCTCTAAATAAAATAATAAAGGACTTCATCAATCGCTACCAAATCATGCAAGGTCGTCAGATTGCCTATGTGCCTGGCTGGGACTGCCATGGTCAGCCTATCGAGCATAAGGTAGAAGAGCACCTGGGCACTAAGAAGTTCAATGAAACCGATCCCTACGATATCCGCCAGCTGTGTCGGCGATTCGCGGTAGAGAATATTGACCTTCAGAAAGCCGGATTCCGCCGCTTGGGTGTGCTTGGTGATTGGGCACATCCCTATCTCACGCTTTCCAATACTCATGATGCAGCTGATATCGAGGTGTTCAAAAAGATCTGGGATAGTGGCGCCATCTATCGCGGACGCAAGCCTGTTCATTGGTGCACCCATTGCCATACTGCCCTTGCCGAGGCGGAGATCGAGTATGCCGATGTAACAGGCCCCTCCATTTATGTGGGCTATGCCATGAAGGAGCGCCCCGAAGGACTCGAGTCCATCGAAGAGCCTCTCTATGTGATGATTTGGACCACCACTCCTTGGACTCTTCCTGCAAACGCTGCTGTGGCCATGAAGCCCGAAGCTATCTATACCGCTATTAAGCATGATGGGAAAGCTTATATTGTCCTTGCTGATCTTGCTCAGAAGGTCTGCGAGGTTGCAGGCTGGGACCTCGATTATGTAGAGGTGGACGGCAAGCCCTGGCAGGCAGTCTCTAATGAACTTGAAGGTCTTACCTATACTCAGCCCATCTTTGACGACATCACCTGCAAAGTGATCTTGGCAGATTATGTGGGCACAGAGGACGGTACGGGTGTCGTCCATATTGCTCCCGGCCATGGTGCTGATGACTTTTATGTAGGTGTCGAGAACGACGTGCCCATCATCATGCCGGTTGACGATGACGGTCGCTTCTATCAGGGGGATACCTATGGCACAGGTGGCCCTTGGAGCGGCATGGAAGTCACTGAGGCCAATCCCAAAATCATCCAATGGCTTGATGAGCGGGGCGTGCTTGTGCATGCGGGCAAGATCACTCACAGCTATCCACATTGCTGGCGCTGCAAGAACCCCGTGATCTTCCGCGCTACCGAGCAGTGGTTTGTCTCCATGGACGACACCCATCTACGCGACAACGCCTTGGACGCCATTGAGCATGATGTGCGCTGGTACCCTGCTCATTCGGCCAAGCGTATCTATTCGATGATCGAAGGCCGTCCTGATTGGTGCATCTCCCGCCAACGTGTCTGGGGTGTGCCTATCCCTGCTTTCACCTGCGCAGACTGCGGCGCCACTGTAATGAATGATGCGACCTTGGATGCCGTGATAAGGCTCTTTAATGAGAAGGGCTCTGACGCTTGGTTTATGGAAGACCCCTCTGAGTACCTGGGCGATGCGGACGTATGCCCCGAATGTGGAGGCCACCACCTTAAGGCCAACAAGGACATCTTGGATGTCTGGTGGGACTCGGGCGTCTCGCATACTGCTGTGCTTCAAAGTCGTTCAGAGCTGCGCTTCCCCGCAGATCTCTACGTCGAAGGATCTGACCAGCATCGAGGCTGGTTCCAAAGCTCGCTGCTCACCTCTATGGGCGCCTATGGGTGCCCCCCATTCAAAGGTGTGCTCACCAATGGTTTTACTTTGGATGGCCAAGGACGCAAGATGAGCAAGTCGCTGGGCAATACCATCGATCCCGGCGAGGTATGCGACTCTCTGGGTGCAGAGATTGTGCGTCTGTGGGTGGCATCCATCGACGCCACTACCGACATGCCTTGCGACAAGCAGATCCTCGAGCGTGTCTCTGATGCGTATCGTCGCTTCCGCAATACCTTCCGCTTCCTGTTGGGCGAGCTTGAAGGTCAATTCGATCCGGCTGTCGATGGAATTCCGTTCAACGAGCTTACTGCCTACGATCGCATGACATTGGCTCGTTTGGCCCAGGTACACCAAAAGGTGAGCGATGCCTATGCAGACTATCGCTTTAACCTTGTGTATCGCACGCTCTATGACTACGTGATCACCGAGCTCTCCAATGGCTACCTCAACGCCACCAAGGATCGCATGTACTGTGATGCTGCAGATTCTGTTACCCGTCGCAGTTGTCAAACCGTTTGGTACGAGATTCTTTCCATGCTCCTGCGCGACCTACAGCCCATCTTGGCCTATACCACCGACGAAGTACTCGAGTATGTTCCTGTCGCCATGCGTGAGGGCAAGGACTTCGCAGCATTGCTGTCATGGTATGAGGCTCCCACGCTTGACCAAGATGAGACGTTGCTAGCCGCCTATAATGCCCTGCTTGAGGTGCGCTCTGCCTACACCAAAGCCTATGAGGAGGCGTTGGCATCTGAGGTGATTACCGAGAAGACCACCCAAGCCACCAAGGCCCATGTGGTGCTTCCCCAAGACGATCCGGCGATGAAGTCGCTCTACGAGGTCATGGGTGGAGATCTTGCCGAGCCTTTGGTCTGCTCTCAGGTTCAGGTGTCCTTTGGCCCCGAGCTCAGCGTGACCGTTGAGCCTGCGGCTGGCGAAAAATGCCCTCGTTGCTGGAACTGGCGTGAACTTGGTGAGGATGGCCTATGCGATCGTTGCCATGAAGCCCTCGATGCTGAGCAGGGAGAAGAATAGGTGAAACATGCTCGCTCCATGGCCATCTGGTCTATTACTGCACTGCTTTGTGTGGTGGTAGATCAGGTGGTCAAGGCCTGGGCCTTAGCTAATCTTGTCCCCGGAAAACCTGTGACCTTCATCCCTCATGTGATGGATCTCCTGCTGGTGAAAAATACAGGAGCTGCCTTCTCTTTAGGGGAGGGAGCAGGCTGGCTCTTTATTGCCATAGCCCTCGCAGTAGTAGTTGGCATTGGCTATGAGATCTGGAAGCATCCCTCAACTCCCACATACCTTCTTGTCATCGGTGGCGTGGTAGCCGGTGGTGGTCTTGGCAATCTAATTGATCGTGTGGCCCATGGCTGGGTATGCGACTTTTTTGCTACCACTTTTATGGACTTCGCCATTTTCAATATGGCAGATATCTTTGTATGCTGCGGCATTGGTGCGGGGCTTGTTGCCCTTTGGCATTGGGACTCTCTGCAAGAGAAGGCAGCCAGAGCCAAAGACGCTGCTGCCGCGCGCTCTGTCAAGCTGGGAGATACATCCGTAGGCGCTGCTGATAGGCTGCGCAACTCCGCTAAGAAAGGCCGCTAGCCATGGCGGTGCTTACAGAGTTGGTCGACGATAAAGCCCATAACATGCGTTTGGATACGTTCCTTGCAAGTCTTGAGGGAGCTCCAAGTCGCTCAGCCTGCGCCAAAATCATCGAAGAGGGACATGTGACCATTAATGGCACCCCTGCTTCCTCCAAGTCTGAGCGCGTGCAAATGGGGGATTATGTACAGGCCGAGTTACCTGACCCTCAAAGCGTAAATCCAATACTTACGCCAAACCCCATTCCTTTGGATATTCGCTTTGAGGATGACCGTTTACTTGTACTTTCCAAACAGGCCGGCCTAGTATGTCATCCTAGCCCGGGCCATATAGACGACACTTTGGCAAACGCGCTTGTGGCGCACTGTGGCCCTGAGCATGTAGGGCTTTTGCAGGGAGAGGATCGTCCTGGCATTGTGCACCGTTTAGACAGAGACACCTCTGGTCTTATGGTGGCTGCAAAAGATGATGAGATCCAAAAGGAATTGCAAGATCTTATCCGCATGCGCACTCTCGATAGGCGCTATGTCACTTTGGTCCAGGGCTATATAGCTCCTGATAGCGGTATCATTGATGCAAATATTACCCGGTCGACGAGGGACCGTACGCGTCAAATGGCTACTGAGGATCCTGCTGCTCGTGGCGCCATCACTACCTTCGCCACTCTTGAGCGCTTTGAAGCCGGCCCAAAAGACGATGGCTATACCTTGGTAGAGTGTCACCTCTATACAGGCCGCACGCATCAGATACGCGTGCATATGGCTCATATACATCATCCAGTAGTGGGCGATCCTCTCTATGGTTTGGGTGATCTTAAAAAGAACCTAGGGCTTACTCGACAATTCCTTCATTCTTGGCATATAGAGTTCGAACATCCAGCGACTCATCAGTTGATTTCTCTGGCAGACACCCTTCCGGAAGATCTCTCACAGGTCCTGGAATCTCTCGAAGATAGGTCAATGGGACAGACTGAGGCAGGGGAGCGCATCGTTTCCCAATTATTCAGTCAAGCCTCTCATTCGGCTTCTTGAGGCAATGAGGGGTCAGGACTTCATTCTTTGAAGCCAACTGCGCCACATAGGAAAGAGGTAATCGTGGATTTTGCCCGTATAGGATTCACTCCCATAGTGATCTTTAACTTCATTACCTTGGTATTCTTTAGCGTGGCTTTCTTCTATCAGATCATCTACTTTTTTGTGGGTTTAAAGCAGGGAGAAGTGAAGCTCCCTGATGCAAAAAAGAACCATCGTTTTGCCTTCATGATTGCCGCGCATAACGAGGAAGTAGTTATAGGACAGCTAGTAAAATCCATTCAAGACCAAAATTATCCTTCTGAGCTTATCGATATCTATGTGGTTGCGGATGCCTGCACAGATGAGACGGCGCGGGTGGCCAGAGAGGCCGGCGCTTTTGTCTACGAGAGAAATGATCTGGCGCGTCGTGGCAAAAGTTGGGCGCTAGACTTGGGCTTTAACAACGTGCTCGATGAGAAGGGCGAGGATTACTATGACGCCTTTATTATCTTCGATGCAGACAACCTCCTGTCTCGCGACTACGTGCGCATCATGAACAAAGTGGTAGACATGGGTTATTTGGCAGCCACGAGCTACCGCAATTCCAAAAACTTTGATTCTTCTTGGATCAGCTCAGCCTATGGTATCTGGTTCATCCGCGAGGCGCGCTTCTTGAACAATGCTCGCATGATTTGCGGTGTGAGCTGCGCCATCTCTGGATCGGGTTGGATGGTGTCGAACAAGATTATCCGCTCTATGCGTGGCTGGGCATTCCACACCCTTACGGAAGATATCCAGTTTTCTACCTTTTGCGCTGCCAATGGCATCCGCATTGGCTATGCCCCTGCAGAGTTTTATGACGAGCAACCTGTGACCTTCGCTGCATCTTGGACACAGCGTCTTCGATGGTCAAAGGGCTTCTATCAGGTATTTTTCTCATACTGCAAAGAACTGCTTCACGGTATAGGTATAGGGCGGTTCTCAAGCTACGACATGTTCATGACGGTAGCTCCGGCAACGATCCTCACAGTCCTTTCCGTCATGATCAATGGCACTTATCTCATTGCAGGGTCATTAAGCCACGGTTTTTTGGCCACAGACGTTGAGATATCTATGTGCTTAGGCTCAATTGCAATGGCGTTTATCTCGGCCTATTTCACCTTCTTTGTAGCAGTGTTGCTCACAACGATCTTTGAGCGCTCCCACATTCATTCCACCAAGCGCTGGCGCATCATTGCAAATATCTTTACCTTCCCGCTCTTTATGCTCACCTACATCCCTATTAACTTGGTGGCGCTCTTCAAAAAAGTGGAGTGGGTGCCCACCAAGCACGAGTTTGCGATGTCGGTGGATCAAATCACCAGCGAGTAGCTGGCTTCATCGCAGGTACCAATCGTTGGCTTTGCGTTATCATTGCGAAGACTTGTGGCTACATTCAGTAGGCATAGCGATTGTCCTCAGCAGACCAAGGAGCATGCATGGCAACTTTCTTCCCTGGCGTATCTCACACCTTTTCCGAGTACTTGTTGGTGCCCGGCTACTCGTCTTCCGAGTGCATTCCGGCCAATGTCGATCTAAAGGCGCCTCTAGTCAAGTTCCGCCGTGGCGAAGAGCCTGCGATTACCCTCAATACTCCCATGGTGTCTGCCATCATGCAGGCAGTGTCTGGCCCCCGCCTGGCTATCGCTTTGGCTCAAGAAGGCGGTATGAGCTTTATCTATGGCTCTCAAACCGCCGAGGATGAAGCCCGCATGATTCGCGAGGTGAAGTCATACAAGGCCGGCGTCGTAGTTTCAGACTCCAACCTCACGCCAGATATGACTTTGGCAGAGGTCATGCGTTTAAAAGAGCAAACCCACCATTCTGCCATGCCTGTGACAGAGAACGGTGCTCCCCACGGCAAGCTGTTGGGTATCGTGACCTCCCGTGATTATCGTCCTAGCCGTGATCCTCAAGATAAGCTCGTTCGTGAGTTCATGACTCCTGTGGAAAAGGTCATCGTGGCTCCTGCCACCGTCAACCTCTCTGAGGCCAACGACATAATCTGGGAAAACAAGCTTAATCAGCTGCCCATTGTTGAGGAAGACGGCTCTTTGGTAGGCCTTGTGTTCCGCAAGGACTATGACTCCCACAAGTCCAATCCCAATGAGCTTTTGGATGCTTCCAAGCGCTATGTGGTAGGCGCGGGTATCAATACCCGCGATTATGCAGAGCGTGTGCCTCTTCTGGTGGAGGCCGGGGCAGATGCTTTGTGCATCGACTCTTCCGAGGGGTACTCGGAGTGGCAGGCTCGCACCTTGGCCTGGATCCGCGAGAATTATGGCGACAGCGTCAAAGTAGGCGCTGGCAATGTGGTGGATGCCGAGGGCTTCCGCTTTTTGGCAGACGCCGGAGCCGACTTTGTCAAGGTGGGCATTGGTGGTGGCTCCATTTGCATCACCCGTGAGCAGAAGGGCATTGGCCGAGGCCAAGCCTCTGCGCTCATCGATGTGTGCGAGGCTCGAGATCAGTACTTCGAAGAGACTGGCGTCTATGTACCTGTATGCTCTGACGGCGGCATCGTCTATGACTACCATATGACCTTGGCGTTGGCTATGGGCGCAGACTTCCTTATGCTCGGCCGCTACTTCGCCCGCTTCGACGAGAGTCCCTCTGAGCGTGTGACGGTGAACGGCTCCTACATGAAGGAGTACTGGGGCGAGGGCTCTGCTCGCGCCCGCAACTGGGCCCGCTATGACTTGGGCGGAGACAAAAAGCTTTCATTTGTAGAGGGCGTAGATTCCTATGTGCCCTACGCTGGTCCTTTGCGCGACGGCGTTCAGAGCTCTCTGCTCAAGATCCGCTCCACCATGTGCAATTGTGGTGCTCTGACTCTCGACGAGCTCAAAGAGAAGGCACGCCTTACGCTGGTGAGTGCCACTTCGTTGGTTGAGGGCGGCGCCCACGACGTGGTACTTAAAGAAACCAACCAACAGGTTCTTTTCAATAATTGACTATAATCGATATGTGCAAGCTTAAAAGCGCTTGAACTGCCACCCATACTCTGGGTGGCAGTTGTTATAGGAGGAATAGTGTCCGATAGCACCAACCGCAACTCTGAGCTCGTGATTCCTGAGTACAACGCCACCCAAATCGAGGAGAAGTGGCAAAAGATCTGGGAAGAAGAGAGCCTCTATAAGACAGAGGAAAATCCCGATAAGCCCAAAAAATACGTGCTTGAGATGTTTCCCTATCCCTCCGGCGATCTTCACATGGGACATGCTCGCAACTACACCATTGGCGACGCTATGGCCCGCCAGGCACGCATGCGCGGTTTTGACGTGCTGCATCCCATAGGATTTGATGCCTTTGGCCTGCCGGCAGAAAACGCCGCCATCAAGCATCACACCCAGCCGGCTACCTGGACTTATGACAACATGGATCGCGCCGTAGCCACCATGAAGCGCATGGGCTTCTCCTATGATTATGATCGCCTGGTGCGCACCTGCGACCCCGACTACTACCGCTGGGGCCAATACATCTTCCTCAAGATGTGGGAGAAAGGTCTGGTGGACAGGCGTAAGTCTCCTGTGAATTGGTGTCCTCAGTGCAATACCGTACTGGCAAACGAGCAGGTGACTGAAGGTCGTTGCTGGCGTTGCGGCACCGTGCCTGAGCGCCGCGAACTCACCCAGTGGTATCTAAAGATCACCGACTATGCAGAAGAGTTGCTAGACGATATCGACAAGCTCGACCATTGGCCTGAGCGCGTCAAGCAAATGCAGCGCAACTGGATTGGCAAGTCTGAAGGCGCAGAGATCGACTTTGCCCTGGCAGACGCCAATGGCGAGCCCACCTCCCAGCTCATGACGGTGTTCACCACCCGTCCTGACACCCTCTTTGGTGCCAGCTTCTTCCTCCTGGCGCCTGAGTACCCGCTTCTTCATGAGCTGGTAGATGGCACTCCCTATGAAGCGGCAGTGCAAGAGGTCATCGATATCGCCGAGGCTACCAGTGCAGTGGATCGTGCTTCCGGAGATACCGAGAAGCACGGAGCCTTCACTGGCCGCTATATGGTCAACCCTGTAAACGGTCGCTTGCTGCCTATCTGGGTAGCCGACTATGTGCTTACTGACTACGGTACCGGCGCTGTCATGGGCGTCCCTTGCGGCGACGAGCGCGACTTCCAGTTTGCTCGTAAATACGATCTGCCCATTCCTCCCATCATCCTCGAGCCAACCGACCCCCTCTATCCTGAGCTGGCTCAAGAAAAAGATCTGATAGTGACCAACGTGCCTTGGGATCATGCCATGGCTGCCGAGGGCATCTTGGTACAATCCGGCCCCTTCACCGGTATGAAGGGCGGCAAGCATTCCGAAGGTACTCAGGCCATCATCGAATTCTTGGAAGAGAAGGGCGTGGGTCGACCCGCGGTCAACTTCCGCCTGCGCGATTGGCTCATTTCTCGGCAGCGCTATTGGGGAAATCCCATCCCTGCCGTTCATTGCCCTCATTGTGGCATCGTGCCCGTGCCGGAGAGCGACCTGCCGGTAATGCTGCCGGATAGCCTGGATCTTTCGGCAGGGGAGACGTTGGCTGAGTGCCCTGAGTTTTACGAGGCCACCTGCCCTGTGTGCGGTGGCCCTGCTCGGCGTGAGACTGACACCATGGATACCTTTACGGATTCCAGCTGGTATTACCTGCGCTATTGCGATCCCCGCAACGATCGGGAACCCATCAGTCACAAGGCAGCAGACCGCTGGATGCCGGTGGATAACTACATCGGCGGCATCGAGCACGCCATCCTACACTTGCTCTACTCGCGCTTCTGGACCAAAGCCATGCGCGACATGGGCATGATCGACGTGGATGAGCCTTTCCTGGATTTGCTGTGCCAAGGCATGGTCAAAGACGAGAACGGCGACGTCATGTCCAAGTCCAAGGGCAACGTGGTGCCTCCCTCGAGCGTCATCGACCCCTATGGCGCAGACACCATGCGTCTGGCGATCCTCTTTATCGCCCCTCCCGAGAAAGACTTCGACTGGGATCCCAAAGCGGTAGCCGGCTGCAACCGCTTCTTGAAGCGCGCGTGGAAAAGTCTCTGGGAGGCCTCGCTTTCGGCTGCACAAAACGCCGGATCCATCCAACAGGCCAAGGCAGACGCTAAGGCTGGTATCGATCCTCGCGAGCTGGATGAGGCCGGCCAAGAGCTTCTGCGCGAGATCCACAGGCTTGGCATCAAATGCACCGATGACTATGAGCGCAGGCAGTATAACACTGCCATCTCGGCGCTCATGGAGCTCATGAATGCCGGCAACGCCTATCTCGCCAAGACGCAGCCAGCAGACCGTCATGCCGCCTTGCTCTATCGCTATGCCCACGATCTGGCCACTATGCTCTCGCCGGTATGCCCCCATTGGGCCGACGAGCTGGGTCACGAGGCCTTGGCTATGGACAACTCCATGTTCGATGAGCCTTGGCCTACCTTTGATCCTGCACTGGCAGCGGCCGACACCGTGGAGATCGTAGTGCAAATCAAGGGCAAGATCCGTGCCCGTCTCAACGTATCTGCCTCCGCCACCAAAGATGAGTTGGAGGCTGCCGCCCTCGATGCCGTAGCCTCAGAACTGTCTGGCAAGCAAGTGATGAAAGTCATCGTAGTGCCCGGAAAGCTCGTGAATATCGTCGCCAAATAAGGAACGTGTCTATGAAATGCCCTCATTGCGACACTGATCTAGGCGAAGGGCTCCTTCCTGCCCGTTGTCCTGCCTGCGGCGCCAATTTGAGCCCCGGTCGCGGGGGGCATGCGGCGGCTGCTCAACACTCGCGCCTATCTGTGGAAGGGCTCTCAGGCGTGGGCAAAGGTAACAAGAAGGACCGTCCGCGCTATATTGGACGGTCCATCATCGCCTTTCTGTTAGTTGCGCTCTTTTGCGTGGGTCTCTATTTTGTGGTGACTCGCTTTATCGATCTCAATAGCGGTCTGCCTGACGTGGTGGGCTGGCGCGTTGAGCGCGCCCAAGACAAACTCGAAGAAGCTGGTTACTCGGTCAAAGTAGTCGAGGCGGCCGATCCCACCTCCCACTCTGGCCTGGTGACTGCCCAAGATCCCCCTGCGGGCGCGAAAGCCGAGAAAGGCGACCTCATTACGCTCACGGTAGCCAAGGCTCGTACCATGCCCGATTTGGTAGGGCAGACAGAGACCGATGCCATCGCTGCCCTGGATGACCTTGGCATCGCCCATGAGAGCGTCTATGAGCCGAGCGACGAGGCAGATGGCACGGTGCTGTCCACATCTTTGGTGGCAGGAGTTGAAGTTCCCAACGACATGGTCTGCGAGCTTACGGTGGCAAAGACCCCGGTAGTGCCAGATCTTTCCAAGATGTCAAAAGACGAGGCTATGGACGCTCTGCAAAAAGCTGGCTTGGTAGGGCAGTTCGAGCCTGCCAAGCCCAAGGACGGCCAGGCTATGAACACCGTGGTCTCCCAGGAACCTGCAGCGGGCACTCAATTAAAGGTGGGTGGCCTTGTCAAGGTGACCATCACCTCACCCAAGAGCAACTTGGCCAAAGACACCGCTGAGCAGATCATCTCCATCGTCTACAACACCGACCCTTCGGGAGATGCCATTGGGGCCAAGCTAATACCCCTGTTGTCACCCAGCTCTCCTTACTACGGAAAGTCTGCTCATGAGGTGTGGTATGGCCTGGTGAAGGGCGGCGGCAAGCATCAAGACATCGACGAGAAGATCCAAAGCCTCCAGCGATCCATCTCCTCCATGGCGGTGGAGATGGCAGACGACGGGCTCTCGGCTACCGCAGAGGTGCATGTGAACTGGGACTGGTCGCGGTTTGGCACTGAGTACGCAGGGGTTACCTCATCGGACACCCATTACGTCACAATGACCTTTGATGACGAGGGAAGGTTGGTGAGCTTCTCGGATCCCCAAACCGATGTGCCTGCCTATGAGGTGCAGACTACTGTCAGCTAGGCTTGGGAGCCGTGTGGGTCCTGTGCAGCCAGTATCCTAAAGCGTCTGTCCCTTGACGCGTTAAGTTAAGGCTGGCATACTGACTGTGTTCATATGATGTTCAAACGAGGAAGTGGGAGCGATTTTTCGCCCCGCTTCCTTCTTTTTGGAAACGAAAGGGGGAAGGCTATGGCCAAGACCAGCGAGATTAGAGATCGCCTTATCGAGGCTTTAGAAGCTTCTGCCCCATCTCATGGCATCGATATTGTAGATGTGGAGGTCTCAGGTTCTGCAAAGGCATCCATAGTCCGTGTGCGAATTGACTGGCTCGATCCTGCTAAAGATCCCATCACTTTGGAGGACGTGGCAGCCCAAAACGCCTGGATCGACAAGATTATCGAGGCAGAGGATCCCTTCCCCGGCTCTTATATTTTGGAAGTGTCCAGTCCGGGTCTCGACAGGCCCCTGCGCAGATCTCAAGACTTCCAGCGCTATGTGGGTGAGACCGTTCAAGTGAAGCTTCGAGGCCATGAGGGGCGCCGTAACTTCACCGGCGAGCTGGCAGGTTTCGAAGACGGGCAGATCCTCTTGGAGTGCGATGGCGTCCAAGAGCATTTGCCTCTGGGCGAAGTGCAGTCGGCCCACATCAAGCCCCGCTTCTAACCGGTCAGGCAACCATCAGTCAGTTTCGACCTTCGAGGCGCGGGTCTCTCGGCAACAGAAAGCCCGCGCAGACGATAAACGCAGCTAAGAAAGGATGTTGGCCACATGGCACAGACCAAAGGATCTGAACACAACAACGAAATGATGGAGGCCCTCATGGCCCTCTGCCATGAGCGACACATCGACGAGCTTTATCTTCTGGACCGCCTGGAGCAGTCGCTGGCCAAAAGCTATAGCGAGCTGGATCCGCAGAAGTTCCCCTATGGCGCCAAGGTCACCATCGACCGTACCTCTGGCAAATTTTTCCTCTATCGCCTGGAGCCAGTGGGGGAGGAAAACCCCGAGACCGGCGAGTATGATGAGTTTGAAGAGGTGGCGGTAGACGACCCTGGCATCAGCCGCATTGCCGCCCTTCATGCCAAGAGCGAGATTGCAGCCATCAGCCGCAACGCTGCCCGTCAGCTCATATACGAGGAGTTCTCCCAGCGTATCGGCGATATCATCACCGGTACGGTCATCCAATCGGTGCCTGACTTCACCATCATCAAGATCCGCGAGGGCATCGAGGCTGAGCTGCCTCACTTCCGCGGTGTCGAGGGTCATGACGAGGCGCGCCCCGACGAGCTCAATGAGAGCCCGGCCAACGAGCACTACCAGGTAGGTCAGCGCATCAAGGCCTTGATTATCCAGGTGCGCGATCCTCAGACCCGTATGCAATCGGTCCGTGGCGAGATGTCTCGTCCCTCCATTGTGGTGTCTCGCAACCATCCTGACCTTTTGCGCCGCCTCTTCGAGCTTGAGGTGCCTGAGATCTATGATGGCGTAGTGGAGATCGACTCCATAGCCCGCGAGCCTGGCCGTCGTTCCAAGATTGCAGTGAGCACCCTGGACGATCATCTGGATCCGGTGGGCGCCTGCGTGGGCCCCAAGGGCACTCGCGTGCGCAACGTGGTGGCAGAACTCCGTGGCGAGCGCGTTGACGTGGTGCGCTGGAGCGACGACCCTGCTCAGCGCGTGGCCAACGCCCTCTCTCCTGCGCGCGTCTCCCGTGTCATCGTAGATCCCGACCCTGAGCGCACCTACGCCACCGTCATTGTGCCCGACGACCAGCTTTCTTTGGCCATTGGCAAGAAGGGTCAAAACGCCCGTCTGGCAGCTCGTCTCACCGGCTACCACATAGACATCAAAAACGAGAGCCTGGCCCAGAGCCTCATTGCCAAATTCCAGCAGAAGGCCAATGAGGTTCCCGACTTAGTCGATGCTGAGCCCGAGATGCCTTTGGGCATGGACGACTCCGACAACACCGTTTCTCTCATCTGATCGGCCTTCTTAAGGCCCGTAATTCTCAACACGCCTAAGGAAGGTTGATTGCATGGCAAAAACCCGTGTAAGCGAACTTGCGAAAGAGTTTGGCATTCCCAGCAAAGAGATGCTTGAGCATCTCCGCGACATGAAGATCCCGGCAAAGTCTGCCTCCTCTGCCCTGGAAGACGCCTACGTCTCCATGGTGCGCAAAAAGCTGGCTCCCGTGCTCAAAGCTCGCGAAGAAGAGATCCGCCGCGCCCAAGAAGCCGAGGAGGCCGCCCGCAAAGAGGAAGAGGAGGCGCGCCGCGCCGCCGAGGAAGCGGAGCGCCGTGCCGCTGAGGAGCGCCGTGCCAAGGAGCGCGCCGAGGAAGAGGCTCGCCGTGCTGCCGAGGAGGCCGCCCGCAAAGCCGAGGAAGAGCGCCGTGCTGCCGAGGAGGCCGCCCGCAAAGCCGAGGAAGAGAAGAACCGCGTTAAGGACACCGCTCCCACTTCCATGCCAAAATTCACCAGCCTGCTCGAGCAGATCGCTCAGCAAGAAGAGGTGCTCAAGCAGCAGAAAGAGGCTGCCAAAGAGGCTAAGGAAGCCAAAAAAGCCGAGAAAGCCGAGAAGGCCAAGCAGCGCGACAATTCCGGCGAGCGCCGTGGCCGCCCCAATAAAAACGCTGGCCGAGAAGCCCGCGGCGCCGCCACCGCATCTCGTCCTATGCCTGCCGACATGGCTCCTTCGCCCGAGAAGGCTGCCGCTGCTTCCAACCGCCGCAACAACAAGAAGCATCGTCACGACAATCCCGACGAGGATCGTTTTGATCGCAGCACTCGATCCCAAGAGGAATACAACCGCGAGCGTATCTTGGAAGATGCTCGAGCCTCGGTAGAGGAAGCGAACCGGGAGTCCACCGGTCGTCGCAAGAAGCGCAAGGAACATCGTCAGAAGCAGGCCGAGGAGGCCGCTAAGAAGCAGGCCATTCAAGAGGCTTTGGCCAACGACCAAGACATCACCAAGCTCGATGTGGTGAAGGTGCCCCAGGGCTCTACCGTGGCCGAGGTGGCAGACCTTCTGGAGATCCCCGCCAACGACATCGTCAAGCGCCTCTTCCTTCTGGGCGTGTCTTTGACCATGACCCAGACCATGTCTGACGACCTCATCGAGCTCATTGCCGACGACCTGGGCCGCAAGGTCAAGGTCATGACCAAGGAGGAGGAGAACTCCTTCACCTTCTATGATGATCCCAAAGACCTGGTAAGCCGTCCTCCAGTGGTTACCGTCATGGGTCATGTCGACCATGGCAAGACTTCCACTTTGGACGCCATCCGTCATACCGGTGTGGCAGCAGGCGAGGCCGGTGGCATCACCCAGCACATCGGTGCTTCTCAGGTAAAGATCAACGGCCGCATCATTACCTTTGTCGATACCCCTGGCCACGAGACCTTCACCGCCATGCGTGCTCGTGGCGCCAAGGTCACCGACATCGTTGTTCTTGTTGTGGCTGCAGACGACGGCGTGATGCCCCAGACCATCGAGTCCATCAACCATGCCAAGGCGGCCGGCGTGCCCATCGTGGTGGCGGTCAACAAGATCGATCGCGACGACGCCAACCCTGACCGCGTGCGTCAAGAACTCACCGAGTATGGCGTCATACCCGAGGAGTGGGGCGGTGAGAACATGTTCGTCAATATCTCTGCCAAGAAGGGCATCGGTATCGACGAGCTGCTCGAGACGATCCTGCTTCAGGCAGATGTGCTCGAGCTTAAGGCCAACCCCAACACCTTCGCCTCTGGCTATGTGCTCGAGGCCAAGCTGGACCGCGGTCGCGGCTCGGTAGCCACCCTGCTGGTAAACCGCGGTACCCTCCACGTGGGCGACTCGCTGGTGGCGGGTATGAGCTATGGCCGCGTGCGCGCCATGCTCGACCAGCACGGCAATCCCGTTGAGGTTGCAGGTCCCTCTGACCCTGTCGAGATCCTGGGCCTTTCCTCAGTCCCTGCCGCCGGCGACGAGTTCCGCGTCTTCCAAGACGAGCGCGATGCCCGCGACCTGGCTGAGTCTCGCGCCCTCAAAGCCCGCATCGAGGAACAGAACAAGGTCAAGCACATCACCCTGGAGAACCTCTTTGACACCATGCAGGACGCTGAGGTCAAGGAACTCAACCTGGTGGTCAAGGCAGACGTGCAAGGTTCTATCGAGGCCCTCTCCGACGCCCTGGGCAAGATGGATCAATCCGAGGTGCGCATCAACATCATCCACAGCGCAGTAGGTGCCATCTCCGAGACCGACGTCATCCTGGCAGACGCTTCCAATGCCATCATCATCGGCTTTGGCGTGCGTCCTGAGGCCAAAGCCCGCACTGCCGCAGAGCGCGACAACGTGCAGATCAAGTGCTATCAGGTCATCTACAAGGCCATCGAGGACATCGATGCCGCTCGTATTGGCATGCTCCAGCCCACTGAGGAAGAGGTCCAGACCGGTGTGGCCGAGGTGCGCGACACCTTCAAGGTTCCCAAGGTGGGCATCGCTGCCGGCTGTATGGTCACCGAGGGCGAGATATCCCGTGATGACTCAGTGCGCCTGACCCGCAACGGCATCGTCATCTACGATGGCAAGATCGCTTCCTTACGCCGCTATAAAGACGACGTCAAGAGCGTGAAGAGTGGGTATGAATGTGGCATTGGCCTGGAAAACTATCAGGACATTCACCCCGGCGACCTCATTGAGGGTTACAAGATCGTTCAGGTGGCCCGCACCGAGTAGCTCGCCTCTTAGGTGGCACCACACAAATCTAGGGGGCGCCCGCCTGTCGGGCGCCCTTCTTTTTCAGAAGAAGGACCTATGAAGCAAAACAAAAACTCTCGACGCATCAATGAGCAGGCTCGTGAAAAGCTGGCCTATATCCTGATGTTTGATGTGAGCGATCCTGCGCTTCAATTCGTGACGCTCACCGGCTGCGAAGTCTCTATCGATAAGAGCTTCCTCAAAGCCTACGTCTCCTGTGATGCGGATCGCTATGAGGAAGTGCTGCAGGCGCTAACCCGGGCAAAGGGCCGCATTCGCAGCCTTTTGGGACGTGCTTTGGGATGGCGTGTGACCCCAGAGATCGCCTTTGCCATCGATGAGTCTACTGACGAGGCAGACCGCATTAGCCGTGCGTTGGAAAACGTGCCGCCCACGCTGTCTCAAGAAAAAGACGAGAACGGCTATCCTGTTGCCAGCGAGCCTTTGGTACAGGAACCAAAAGAGTCTTAAAAGATGCGTCCACTTGTCCTAGACTCTGTGACTAGCTCGACCACTTACTAAAGGATTTTGTGTCCATGCGTATCACCGGCAACCCTAGCCATGTCAAACAATTAGAAGCTTTTGAGCTGCTCACCCGTATGATCGAGGGAGCTCAAAAGATAGTGCTCTGTGCCCATACTCGTCCCGATGGCGATGCCCTTGGCTCGGTGTTGGCCATGGGCGCCATCATTCGCGAGGCCTTTGATGAGGACAAAGACGTGGTATGTCTTTTGGCAGACGAAGCAGCCATTCCTGCGACATACGAGTTTCTACCAGAGGCAAAGAGCTTCGTGCGCCCCAGCCAGTATGAAGAAGATCCAGACCTCTTCATCGCGCTAGACTTGCCGTGCGCTTCTCGTCTGGCGGCGGCCAGGCCCATTATGGAGCGCTCGGCTACCGTGGCAGTGGTAGATCACCATCCTGCTGACGGCTCTTTTGGCGAACCTCATATAGAGCGCACAGATGCGGCAGCCACCGGTGTGGTGGTGGCGGAATACGCCCTGTTCTTAGGAACTCCCATCACCTCGGAGATCGCTACGGATCTCTTCTGTGCCATCCAGACCGACACTGGCCGGTTCATGTACCAAAACGCCAATCCCGAAGCCTTTAAAATCGCTTCGTTACTGGTAGATTCAGGAGCCGATCCCAGTGAGATCTCCCTCCATGTCTACCAAAGCTTCCGTCTGCCGTATTTGCATTTGGAATCCATAGTCATGGGCCGCATTGTGACGCTAGACCATGGTCGCATCGCCTATAGCTATGCCACTCGGCGCGATCTGGAGCGCACGGGCGCCAAAGATGACGAATGCGACGGTCTAATCGACGTGGTGCGTTCTGTGCGTGGCAGCGAGGTGGCCCTCTTCCTCAAAGAAGGCAGCACCCCCGGCATCGTGCGCGGCAATCTTCGCGCAAAGGGCGATCTGGACGTCTCGGGTATTGCCAGGGCCATGGGAGGCGGCGGCCATAAGGCGGCCGCAGGATTCTCGGTAGAAGGCACAGTGGACGATGTCTTTGCTCGGGTATTCCCGTTATTGCGCGCTTTGGTGGCCAAGAGCTCCTCAAAGAATGAGGCCGCTTCATGAAGCGCCGTCCAAGCGCTGTAAACGCTCTGTTTGCTGTGGACAAGCCTTGTGGGATGACCAGCCACGACGTGGTGGGCGTGGCCCGCAGGGCACTAAGCGAGCGTGCGGTGGGCCATGCGGGAACGCTGGATCCTGATGCATCGGGAGTATTGGTGTTGGGCGTAGGTCAAGCCACCAAGCTGTTAGGGCTCCTTACTCTGGAGACCAAGGCCTACGAGGCTTCCATCCGCTTTGGGTGCCGTACCACCACCGACGACGCTGAAGGCGCGCCCGTGGCCATAGCTCCAGTGCCCTCTGCTCTGGCAGACCATGAGGCAGCCTCCACCTTGGTCGGATCTCTTCCTGGCGACGTCGATCAAGTGCCTCCAGCCTATAGCGCAATTTCTGTGGCAGGAAAGCGAGCCTATGATCTAGCTCGTCAGGGCGAAGAAGTAATGCTTGCCCCTAGGAAAGTCTCCATCTTAAGGGCGGAGCTTTTATCGGTTGCCTCCTACGACGCCATCGTCACCTGGCGCGTATTTTTGGAGGTATCCAAGGGCTGCTATATTCGCTCCATTGCACGAGATCTGGGAGAAGACATTGGCTGCCATGCTCACATATGCGGGCTTAGAAGGGTGGCTTCGGGATCTATCAACCAGGATCTATGCTTAAGTTTGGAGGAGCTCCAAGCCGGCGGCGTCCAGGCAGTGCGCGATGCCATGATCGATCCAGTGGCGGCATTGGGGCTTCCGGTGCGCGAGCTTTCCGCCCAAGAGCAGGTGGCGGCTGCTCAGGGTAAGCGTTTGGCGCGAGGTCCTGAGCCGCTTAGCCAAGGAGATCACGTATGTTTAGTGCGCCAAGGGCAGCTTTATGGCGTGTGGGAGGTACGCGGAAGCCAACTGGCCTGTGCCACTAATTTGGTGCGAGGAGTCGAGGGGGTGCGGTATGGAAGCGCTCGGAAGTCCTAGGGATGCCTTGGTGCGAAGTCTGGGACTCGACTGCATGCTTCCTGCTCCAGAGCCTTGCCAGTGGGGATGGCGCTATGGCCAGATAGATCCCCGTGAGCGCTGCGTGCTGGTTATCGGTGCGTTTGATGGCGTGCATCGAGGCCATCAAGACCTCATAAGACAGGGGGCTCGCCAGGCTCGGGAGCTGGGCGTGCCCTTGGTCATTTTGACTTTTGATCCAGACCCTTCAGTGGTGCTAGGCGCTCCTGAGCCTCAGCTGCTGCTCGCCCAGGATCGCTTTCTGCAGCTTTGGACCTTGGGTCCCCAAGAGCTGAGAGTGTGTACGTTCACGCAGAAGCTTGCCACCCTGAGTCCCGAGGAGTTCTTGGACCGCGCCGTATTTGGCGACGGGCTCTCTCCCTGTCTCATCTGCGTGGGGGAGGGCTTTGCCCTCGGCGCCCAGGGCAAAGGGACGGTGCCCTATCTTTCCTCTTTGGGGAAGGCTCGGGGGTTCCGCCTGTTGGCACAACCCTTGCTATCATTGGAGGGCGCACCTGTGAGTGCTACGCGCATTCGCCAAGAGATTGTCTCGGGGGAGACCCTAGAGGCGTCCCGGCTTTTGGGACGTCGTCCCTTTGTACGAGGCACCGTCATACGTGGGCGCGGCCAGGGAGCCTCCTTTGGATTTCCTACGGCAAACCTCATGTGTGCGCCGGGCATGGCACTTCCTGCTTCAGGGGTCTTTGCGGGCTTTGGCGTATTGGACGGCTCTGCCTGGCCGGCCGCCATCAATGTGGGAGAGCCTCCCACCTTTAAAAGCCAGGGCCTCCAGAGCTCTCAAGGGTTTCTAGAAGCCACACTCTTGGGCTTCTCCCAAGATATCTATGGGGACTCAATGGCCATAGTGCTCTATGAGAGGCTGCGTCCTTCTCGGCCTTTCGACTCCTTTGAAGAGCTTGTGGCCACTGTGCGCACTAACATGGACCAGGTGCGCGAACGCTATGGAGAGGGTCCTTTAAAGCTTATCTCGCCTGTGCGCTAAGGCGGGGCGCACAGATCACCACGACCTGGCAGGGAGGCGCCATGATCTCCGATGAAGAGCGCGAGCAGATACGCGACGCCATCGATTTTGTCTCGTTGGTGGGAGAGACCGTGCAGCTGCGCGAGCGGGGGAGTGGCGATTTTTGGGGGTGCTGCCCCTTTCATCATGAGAAATCCCCCTCGTTCCACGTACGGGCTGACACTGGCTTTTGGTACTGCTTTGGCTGCGGAGAGGGCGGCGACGTCTTCGACTACATCAAGAAGAGAGAGAATCTCACATTTTATGAGGCCATGCAGTATCTGGCAGATCGAGCAGGCATCGAGCTCCATGAGACTTCGGCTCCCACAGGCCCCTCCAGGGCGCGCCTGATGGATTGCTTGGCTGCAGCTGAGAAGTTCTACACTCAGCAGCTGCTGCGCACCGCTGGTCCCGGGCCCGATGCCGCTCGTTCCTATCTGTCCCAGCGCGGCTTTTCCTCTTCACTTTGCCGCTCCTGGGGGCTCGGGTATGCTCCAGGGCGCAATCAACTGGTGAACACTCTGTTCTCCCAGGGCTTCACCCGCGACGAGATGCTGGCTGCAGACGTGGCGGTGCCTCGGGGTTCTGGCCTGGCCGATCGACTCTATGAGCGGGTAATCTTTCCCATCCATGACGGCTCCGGGCGCACCATCGGCCTGGGCGGTCGCGTGATGGACAACGCAAAGCCCAAGTACATAAATTCAAAAGATTCGCTGGTGTGGCATAAGTCGCGCAATCTCTTCGCCTTCGACCGCGCCAAGGAGGCTATTCAAGAGACTGGCCAAGCTATCGTGGTAGAGGGCTATACCGACGCCATCTCACTCCATGCCGCCGGCATAACCAATGTGTGCGCCGTGCTTGGCACTGCGCTTACAGGCGAACACATCAAGTTGCTCTCGCGCCTCAAGCCCCACTCCATCGTCATCATGCTCGATGGCGATGAGGCGGGACAACGCGCTGCCGAGAAGACCGTGCGCTTCCTAGACAAAACCTCGGCAGAGCTGCTCTCGGTAGTGCTGCCCAACAATCAGGACCCGGCAGAGTACGTGGCGTCCCAAGGCGCAGATGCGCTGCGACAGCGCCTGGCAGAGGCGCGTCCGCTCATTGACTTTGTGATGGACAAGCATCTGGCCGAAGCCGCTTCGATGTCTCCTGGTGCACGTGTGAGGGCAATGGATGAGCTGGCGTCGCTATTGGCGCCGCTCAAAGACTCGATCCTTATCGAGGGTTACGCTCGCCGCGTGGCCGATGCGCTGGGTACTTCTTCGGAGGAGACCCTACGACGCATTAAGGCAGCCCCCATAGAAGATCCAGATCGTCCGTCCACTCGCTCGACTGAGCCCACGTATGTGGCCAAGCCAACCCCGGTATCTGAGCCGACTGCCTATGAGGCTCCTGCTCCCTTGCAAACCCAGACCTTGACGGCTGACGAGCGCATGCAAATCAAGATGGAGCGCGAGCTTTTATGCCTTATGGCCGAGAGCCCCGATGCCTTTAGGGAGTCCGCCGAGCGCATCGCAGGGTTCTTTTGGACTGATCCCCGCCATGAAGCCATGGCGTGGGCACTGCTGGCAACCCCTGTGGGAACCACCCCCAGAGAGGCTGCCCGAGCCGCTGAAGCTGTAGAGCCTGCTGCTCGCACCCTTTTGGCTGGAGGCTCGCTTGATGCGCTTTCGTCGGGATCCAGGGAGCAAAAAGCCCAGTTCTTGCTGGATAACCTCGATCTCTTCTCCAGCAAGCGACGCATTCGCGCCATCCGCGCCAAGCTGGACGGTGCCGGGCAGGGAGAGAATGCCGCCGCATTGCTTCAGGAAGCCACACAGCTCCAAGAGCGTGTCAACCAGCTCCAGGCGTCCCTTGTCTCAAAATACTCTTAGGGAAGTCCTGAGGCCTGCGAGCTTTCCAGGCTTCATCGTCACATAATGGGCTCATAGCCCAGATTATTGTCTTTTGTGCACTTAGCGCATATAACCCTTTAAATCCCAATGGTCCCATTCAAATGACTAGTCGAGCAGGGTATGATATTGGGCAGTATGCACATTGAAGGGAGACTTTTTGGCTACCAAGAAATCTAAAAAGACCGTAGCTTTGTCTGACGAGGTCGAAGGTGTACGCTCGTCGCTTGTTAAAGCCTCTAAGAAAAATGGCGGGTCCATCTCTGAGGACGACATCCAAGTGGCGCTCTCGGCCATCGATGTGGATGATGATGAGCTTAGCGACCTCTATGATGCCCTAAGAAACGACGGCATAGATATTGTCAGCGAGGCAGAGGCTCCTGCGGGCGTTGCTGTCGCCGTCGAAGAAGAGGACGACTTAGACGACGAGGAGATCAGCTCTGACATCGACAATGTCTCTGAGGACGACGATGATGTGCCTTTAGACGATGACGATGTCAAAGTAACCCTGCGCGAGCCCCGTGCCCCCAAGCGCAAGCGCCGTTCCAAGAAGCGCCGTACCGATTCTTCCACCGTCATGCTCACCGGTGACCCTGTGCGCATGTACCTCAAAGAGATTGGCAAGGTAGACTTGCTCTCCGCTGCCGACGAGGTGCACCTGGCCATGAAGATCGAAGCTGGCACAGAGGCTACCGAGAAGCTCGAGGCCTTCCATGCTGGCGAGATCGACCTTACTCGTGCCGAGCAAAGGCGCCTCTCTCGTATCGAGCAGATGGGCCTTGAAGCCAAGCAGCAGCTCATCAGCGCCAACCTGCGCCTGGTGGTCTCTATCGCCAAGCGCTATGTTGGCCGCGGCATGCTCTTCTTGGACCTCATTCAAGAGGGCAATCTGGGCCTTATCCGCGCCGTCGAGAAGTTCGACTACACCAAGGGCTTCAAGTTTTCCACCTATGCCACCTGGTGGATTCGTCAGGCTATCACCCGCGCCATCGCAGACCAGGCCCGTACCATCCGCATCCCGGTGCACATGGTAGAAACCATCAACAAGCTGGTGCGCATTCAGCGCACCCTGCTGCAAGACCTGGGCCGCGATCCTACTCCTGAGGAGATCGGCGCAGAGATGGGCCTTTCTGCCGACCGCGTGCGCGAGATCCAAAAGATCAGCCAGGAGCCCGTCTCCCTTGAAACCCCCATTGGCGAGGAAGAGGATTCACAGCTAGGAGACTTCATCGAAGACTCCGGCGCTGTGGCTCCTCCTGAGGCAGCCAGCGATTCCATGCTGCGCGAGCAGCTGGAACAAGTGCTGGACGGCCTGGCAGACCGCGAGCGCAAAGTCATCAAGCTGCGTTTTGGCTTGGAAGACGGCCATCCTCGGACCCTGGAAGAGGTAGGCCGCGAGTTTGGCGTCACCCGCGAGCGTATCCGCCAGATCGAGTCCAAGACCCTGGCCAAGCTGCGTCATCCAGGTCGTTCTGCCAAGCTAAAGGACTACATGGAAGACTAATGACCTTCAGGTCAAAAAAAGTTTTCATCGAGGCTTGCAATGAGTGGGCAGGCAAGCTATAGTTTCTTCTCGTGCCCACGAGCACCAAATTCCTCGGTAGCTCAATGGTAGAGCACGCGGCTGTTAACCGCGCTGTTGTAGGTTCGAGCCCTACCCGAGGAGCCAGTATGTTATAAGCCTCCGCTACGGCGGGGGCTTTTTTCGTATGTCGATCCATCTTTGCGATTGCCTGAGAGGCGCTTCCATAGGTCCAGCTCTGGAGTGTGGGATCTTATCGGCAGGAATAGATGGTAGCCAGAGATGCTGGCGCTAGGCTCCCAGTGTGGCTTTTACTGCAAATAGGGTACTCTAGCTGGGCAAACAAGAGCCCTTAGGCCTCTGGGGGTTTCGTGGCCTTGGCTATCCTATGCTAGAGTGATTGGATGCTCGGATGCTGAGGTCAAAGGCGTTGGCTCTGAGCGTCATAGGTGCATAGTGCCAACCGGAGGTCTCGTGGCTTCATCACATAAAGATCCGTCGTCCATCCAAGAGTCTGTTCAGCAGGTGGCGCCTGTTTCTTCAGGAGAGCTGGTTGCTCAGGGATCCGTCAAAACCTGGAACACCGGCGTCAAGCGTGATGCTGCAATCCTGCAAGAGCTGGTGCGCAAAGACTTCAAGCTCAAATACCGCAGGAGCGTGTTGGGCGTGGCGTGGTCGGTGCTCAACCCGCTGCTCATGATGATCGTCATGGCCGTGGTCTTCACCCATTTCATGCGCGGCGCCAACATGCCGGCCAATGAGTATCCTCTCTACCTCATATTGGGAAACATCACCTTCGGCCTTATGAGCACGGCCACTAACGATGGCATGATGTCTATCATCAACGCCGCCCCGTTGCTTAAAAAGGTCAAGATCAACCGTATTGTCTTTCCGGTGCAAAAGGTGCTCTTTGCCCTGGTAAACTTCGCGCTCTCACTGGTGGCAGTGGTGTTGGTCATGCTTTGGAGCGGCATCGGCATCACCTGGAACATCATCTTTATCGTGCCGTTCTTGATCTACCTGGTGGTGTTCTGCTGTGGCCTGGCCCTTCTGCTCTCCACTCTGGCGGTGTTCTTCCGCGATGTGGTCCATCTTTGGAGTGTCGTGCTTACCGCCTGGACCTACCTTACGCCCATCTTCTACACCATGGACATCCTGCCGGAGAGCCTGCAGTCTCTCATGAGGTTCAATCCCATGTACCAGCTCATCAATTACTTCCGCACCATCGTGCTCTGGCAATCCACACCCAGCTTTACCTCTAACCTCATCTGCTTGGCTATGGCTCTGGTCATGCTGGGCTTGGGCTACTGGGTGTTCCGCCGTCATGAGCACAAGTTCATTCTCTACATCTAGGAGTTGCGGTGAATCCTGTCACTGAAGCTGCGTTTCAAGAGTCGCTCTTCCCTGAAGGCCATGCCCAAGAAGTGGCAGAGGCTCCAGTGTGCATCGAGGTAGACGACGTTTCCGTCATATTCAACATGGCCTCCGAGCAGCTCAATTCTTTGAAGGAGTACTTCATCTCCCTCATGCATCATCAACTCTTCTTCAAAGAGTTTCGCGCGCTCAACCACATCTCTTTCAAGGTGCACAAGGGCGAGGCCTTCGGCCTGGTGGGCACCAACGGTTCTGGCAAATCCACCATGCTCAAGTGCATCGCGGGCGTGCTGGAAGCCTCTGAAGGCACCGTGCGCGTGGCAGGTTCCATCGCCCCGCTCATCGAGCTGGGCGCAGGCTTTGACATGGAGCTCACCGCTCGCGAGAACATCTACTTGAACGGCGCCCTTTTGGGCTACACCCGCGAGTTCATCGACAGCCATTTTGATGAGATCATCGACTTCGCCGAGCTTCGCGACTTCATGGACATGCCTCTCAAGAACTATTCTAGCGGCATGGTGGCCCGCATCGCCTTCGCCATCGCTACCATCACCGAGCCAGACATCCTCATCGTGGACGAGACTCTCTCGGTAGGAGACTTCCTCTTCCAGCAAAAGTGCGAGCGCCGCATTCAAGAACTGGTGGAGTCCAACAACGTCACCGTGCTTTTGGTGAGCCACTCCATCGATCTGGTGGAGCGCATCTGCGACCGCGTCTGCTGGATCGAGAAGGGCCAGCAGCGCATGATAGGCCCCACCCAGGAGGTGTGCGATGCCTACAAAGCCCTCCAGCAAGGCTGATAGCTCTGTGGACACCCCTCATACCCCGCTTTTCTCACTCGTCATGCCGGTCTATGGTGCCGAGAAACACATCCACGAAGCTGTAAGCGCGCTCTTGTCCCAAAGGTTCCGCGACTTCGAGCTCATTTTGGTAGACGACGCATCACCAGATGCTTCGATTGCCATAGCCCAAGAAGCCGCAGCGGGCGACTCGCGGGTGCGCGTGCTCAAAAACCCCTCCAACCTAGGAGCCTCTGCCGCAAGAAATCGAGGCCTTGAGGAAGCTCGGGGCACCTATGTGACCTTTCCCGATGCCGATGATGTGACAGATCCTCGCTACCTTGAGCTGGCAGCAGAGGCTATCGATGCTACCTCGGCAGACCTCATTGTTGAGGGTGTGATCGAAGACCATTACACAGCCCGGGGCAAACTGGACTACAGCCTTACCTATGTGCCTCCCAAAGCCTACCTCGCGAGCGCTCAAGAGCTGGCAGGGCAGGTACTGCCCTTAGAGCAGCTCACATTGCTTGGCTATCCCTACAACAAGTTCATCAAGCGCTCGGTCATTGGCCCGACGCGCTTTGATGAGGAGGCCACGCTCTCTGAGGACTTTTTCTTCTTCATGGACGTGCTGCCGCGCATCCATAGCGCAGCGCTCATAGATCAGGCGGCCTACCACTATGCTCGTCGCGAAAGCGGCAACCTCACAGCTCGCTTTCATCGCAATTACTGGGATGCGCTTTCCCGCCGCATGGAACTGTTGCAGGCATTCCAAGAAACCTCCGGTCTGGACACTTCTGAGTCCCGGGGAGTATTAGGCGCCATGTATGCACGCTATCTTCTCTCGGCAATTATGCAAACCCAAGATCCCCGCGCTCACATGAGCCTCAAAGAGCGTTCACGCTGGCTTGAACAGGTATTCTCCTCCGAGCTCGCCTGCAAGCTTTTGCCTCAAGCCCAAAGCAGCTCTGCGGTAACCCAGGTGGCTGCCAAGGTCTTGTCCTGCCGCATTGTGCCGCTCGGTTTGGGACTGGGTAGGGGAGCGTCGCTGGTGCAAAAAGCTGCCCCCTCGCTGTTTTCCAAAGCCCGCTATCGCCGCTAGGAGCTCTCATGGAACCGCTGCTTACCATCTGTGTGCCTGCCTACAACGTCGAGGCCTATCTAGAGCACGGGCTCTCCACCTACAACGAGGATCGCTTTGTGGGGCGCCTGGAAGTGCTGGTGGTAAACGACGGCTCTACTGACTCCACCGCTGCCATCGCGCGCACTTTTGTGGATAGGCGCCCTCAGGTATTCCGGCTCATCTCCAAAGAAAACGGCGGTCATGGCTCGGTGATCAACAAGGGTATTCGAGAGGCGTCTGGCCGCTACTTCCGAGTGGTGGATGGTGATGACTGGGTAGATCCCAACGGCTTGGATGAATTTCTGGATGTGTTGGCGGCCACCTCGGCAGATATCCTCATCGACGAGCGCGTGGACGTCACCTATGGTTCCGGTCAAACCCATCCTCGCCCGCTGCCTCAAGACCTTCCCTTCGGCCAAGATGTACCCTATAGCCAAATGGCTCAGCGGGTGGTGGCCGATGCCCTCATCTCCATCCACACCTTGTGCGCCAGGACTAGCTACCTGCGCCAACAGGGGGTCTCAGTGCTTGAGAAGACCTTCCATGAGGATGCAGAGTTTTGCGTGAAGACCATAAGCACAGCTAGCACCATCCGTTTTGTGCCAACCTTTGTCTACCAGTACCTTGTTGGCAATGCGTCCCAATCCATGGCAGCCGATAACATGGTGCACCGCTATAAAGATCACGAGCGCGTGGTGTTCTCCATCGCCGCCTATGCAGACTCCCTGCGCACCGCCTCGCTGCTCAAGACTGCAAGCGGGCTTGATGATCCTGAAGCTTGGCGCGCCCAAGCTGCCGAGAAGAGCGCCCAACTCATCGCGAACTCCCACTACAACTTGCTGCTCGTCTTCGATACTCAGCGTGCTCGGGGGCGGTCAAGAGCTAAGGCTTTCAGATCACAGCTGTCCAGAGACTACCCTTGGCTCAAGGCGTCCACTGACAAGCGCTACTGGATGGCACTGGCCGCCGGCGCCGTGGGCGTGGACGCCCTCAAGTTGGACAAGCTCCAAGGCCGCGCCTCTGTGCAGGCAGATTAAGAGTCCTAGGTATGGAGTGTCCCTCCAATTATCATATATTTCCCTAATTGTCCACTGAGAGGTAGCGGTTGCCTTTCAGAGACCGATTGACGCCTTTCAAACAGAATTTGCGTCCGGTGGCCCTTTTTTGTCTTTTCGGATTGCACAAGAGTCAGAGAATATGACTGAAATGTCACTTGGCCGATTTCTGGACTTCTTACCTACTTCTTACCTTATGGAGAGATTTATAGAGAAGTGGGAAGTCCTAGATTCTTTTGGGTTCAAAGGAGCGCTGCAGGCAGTGGCGTTCGGCCAAATGTGAGCCACAAGGGATTCAGGGAAGGACGCACCATGAACGTTTCTCGCAAGGGCTTCATTGAGGGTAGTGCACTTGCCATGGCTGGCTTGGGTTTGACAGCCTGCTCCGGTGGCGACAAGGGCGCCGAGGCTGAGGCCGAGGCTTCCCAAAACACCGTCAATGCCCCTCAAGAACTCATCGATGCCGCGAAAGAAGAGGGAACACTGGTAGTTTACGGTTCCTGCGAAGAAGAGCATGTGCAGGGTTGCGTGGATCACTTCAAAGAGCTTTTTGGCCTTGAGGTTGAGTCTCAGCGCCTGTCCACTGGCGAGGTCCAAGCCAAAATCGAGGAAGAGAATGGCAATCCTTCCGGCGACGTTTGGTTTGGCGGCACTACCGACCCCTACAATGTGGCCGTGACCGAGGGTCTGCTTGAACCCTATGACGCCCAGAACGCTTCTCATCTGATCTCTGACACCTATCGCGATGCCGATGGCCAGTGGTATGGCATCTACAAGGGTATCCTGGGCTTCATGGTGAACAAGGACGAGTTGGCTCGCCTGAACCTCGATGAGCCTAAGGACTGGCCTGACCTGTTGGACCCCAAGTATCAAGGTCTCATTTGGCTGTCCAACTACAACACCGCCGGCACCGCCAAGCTGGTCATCAACACAGTCATCCAAAAGTACGGTCATGACGAGGGCATTCAGTACCTCAAGGATCTCGACAAGAACATCGCCGTCTACACCAAGTCTGGCTCCGGCCCTTCCAAGAACGTAGGCACCGGCGAGTGCGTCATCGGCATCGGCTTTTTGCACGACGGCATTATGCAGATCGAGGACAACGGCTACAAGAACATCGGCCTCATCATTCCTTCCTCCGGCGCATCCTACGAGGTGGGCGCCACCGCAATCTTCAAGGGTTGCAAGCATCCCAATGCTGCCAAGCTCTGGATCGAGTACGCCCTGTCCCCCGATTGCGTCGAGCGCGCTGCCGAGAACAAGGCCTATCAGTTCCTGGTACTGGACAATGCCAAGCAACCTGAGGTGGCCACCGAGTACGGCCTGGATCCCGACAACGTCATGGAGTACGACTTCGAGGACGCCAAGAACAACACCAAGCAGTACGTGGAAGAGGTCATGAATGCTCTAGGTGGCGGCGACGACCGCTTCCAGACCGAGTAAACCGAGAGACACTCATTCGTTTTATCTGTTCACCTGTCAATCCGCGGTGACTTCTAAGGATTGATCCTGAGACCGGGAGGGCCGCATTGGTGGTCCTCCCGGTGTCGTGAGGTTCAAAATATTAAGGTAGTCAACGTGTTTTAATCTTTAGGTAGGGTTCTATGGCAAAGGACCAAGGCTCAGCGCTGGATCGCAAGAAGCTTCATGGCGATCCCATCCTCATGACCACCATCGTGGTGCTTATCGCATTTCTCACCCTGTTTATTCTCTATCCTCTCGCCATCCTTATGGTGGACTCCTTTATCTCAGAAGAAGGGTTCACCTTGGCAGTGTTCGATCGCATCTTCCAGATGCCCTCCTTTACCACGGCCATCACCAATACGCTTTCGGTAGGCTTTTTGGTGGGCATTAGCAGCGCGCTGGTTGGCCTGCTTTTTGCCTATGTCGAGGTCTATGTGCAGCTCAAGACCCGCGTTATGCGAGGGCTCTTTAGTCTCGTCTCCATGCTGCCTGTGGTAAGCCCTCCCTTTGTGCTGTCGCTTTCCATCATCATGCTCTTTGGCAAGTCGGGCATTATCACCCGCTATCTTTTGGGCATCTATGACAACAGCGTCTATGGCTTCTGGGGCATCTTTACCGTGCAGACGCTCACCTTCTTCCCTGTGTGTTACATGATGCTCAAGGGTCTGCTCATGAATATCGACCCCTCCCTAGAAGAGGCGGCTCGCGATATGGGCGCTTCTCGGTGGAAGGTCTTTACTTCGGTCACCATGCCCCTCATCCTGCCAGGCTTGGGAAATGCCTTCTTGGTAACCTTCATCGAGTCTATCGCAGACTTTGCGAACCCCATGATCATCGGCGGTTCCTACGACACGTTGGCTACCACCATCTACCTTCAGATCACCGGCGCCTACGACAAACAAGGAGCAGCGGCCATGGCCGTGGTGCTTCTCTGCATCACCTTGATCATGTTTGCGGTGCAAAAGTACGTGCTTGAGGCTAAGTCCACTGCAACGTTGTCTGGCAAAGCCAGCCGTGCGCGTATGCTTATCACCGATACTTCGGTGACTCGTCCGCTTTCGATCCTTTGCTCCATCTTGGCGATCTTTGTGGTGGCCATGTACCTCTGCGTGCCTTTTGGCGCCCTCTTTAACACCTGGGGTTATGACTTCACCCTCACCACCAAGTGGTTCCAGCAGCTCTTCACGCATTATCACGGCCTTGAAGCCTTTACCGACTCCTTCGTGCTTTCACTCATCGCGGCCCCCATCACCGCAATCTTGTCCATGATCATCTCTTACCTGGTGGTCAAACGTAACTTCAGGAGTCGAGGCTTCATCGAGGCAGTCTCTATGCTCGCTATGGCAGTGCCTGGCACGGTATTGGGCGTAGGTTACATCCGTGGCTTTGCGGGCGGCCTTTTTGGCACTGGCATTCTGCAGGGGCTCTATGGCACGGCGGCCATCTTGGTGATCGTCTTTATCGTGCGTTCGCTGCCCACAGGCACGCGTTCAGGTATTTCTGCGCTCAGGCAAATCGATAAATCCATCGAGGAGTCCGCCTATGACATGGGAGCAGACTCATTCACTGTCTTTCGCACGGTGACCCTGCCGCTTATCCGTGAGTCGTTCCTCTCGGGTTTGGTGACGGCCTTCGTGCGCTCCATCACCGCCATCTCCGCCATCATTTTGCTGGTCACCCCCTCGGTGCTGCTCATCACCGTGCAGATCAACGAGTTTGCCGAGAAGGGCGCCTATGGCATTGCCTGCGCCTATGCCACCATCCTCATCGTGATCACCTACGGCTCGGTGTTGTTGATGAACTTTGCTATCAGGCATTTTGGCACCAGCCGCAAGAATCAGGACTTTGATGATGACCTGCCTGCTCAGATCGAGCATGACTACGTAGAAGACAGCCGCCAAGTCGAGGAGCTTTAATCATGGCTAAAGAGAAGAAAGGCGTTCGCCTAGATCACATTTCCAAGATCTATCAGGATCCTAAGTCCGGCAAGGATTTCTATGCCGTCCACGATGTGAGCCTGGATATCGCTCCTGGGGAGTTCGTGACGCTATTGGGCCCCTCTGGTTGCGGCAAGACCACTATCCTGCGCATGATTGCCGGTTTCGAATCTCCTGATGAGGGCGAGATCTACCTGGGTGACGAGCCCATCAACGAGCTTACGCCCAACAAACGCGACACGGCCATGGTATTCCAAAGCTACGCGTTGCTGCCGCACTACAACATCTTTGACAATGTGGCCTACGGTCTGAAGCTTCGCAAGGTGCCCAAGGAGGAGATTCGTGAGAAGGTCAAGAATATCTTGGGGCTCGTGGGCCTTCAGGGCATGGAAGAGCGCATGACCAACCAGCTTTCAGGCGGCCAGCAGCAGCGCGTGGCTCTGGCTCGAGCTTTAGTGCTGGAACCCGGCGTGCTGCTCTTTGACGAGCCCTTGTCTAACCTGGACGCCAAGCTGCGCGTGGATATGCGCAATGAGATTCGCCGCATCCAGCAAGAGGCGGGCATCACAGCCATCTATGTCACCCATGACCAGTCTGAGGCCATGGCGCTGTCCGACAACATCATCGTCATGAAGCGCGGCGTGGTAGAGCAGGTGGGCGATCCTCAGACTATCTACCATCGTCCAGTCAACGAGTTCGTTGCAGACTTCATCGGCGAGTCCAACTTCCTCCATGGCACTCTTACCACCTCTGATGGCTCACAGGGAATTGCCAACATCGAAGGCTACGATGTCCCTCTGGACAACGTGGAGCACCTGAGCGAGGGAGATACCTGCACATTGGTGCTTCGTCCCGAGGCTGCCAAACTAGCAGACCAAGGCGTGCTCCCCTGCGAGGTTATCCTTTCGCGCTTTATGGGCAACTACCATAACTACCACGTCAAAGTGGGCGACACTCTGGTCAAGATCACCGATTTCAACCCCAAGACCCACAAGGTCTATGAGGTGGGAGACAAGGCATTCGTCGCATTCACCCCAGCAGACGTCCACGTGCTCTAGGCCACCTGTCTTAAGGAAAGGTTGCAGCGGCCTTTTCTGAGAAGACTTTGTGCACTTCATCCAAGGCGCTCGGATGAAGCCTTGCAAACCCTGACCCGCCTGGAAACAATGAATGTTTTCAGGCGGGTCATCCTTTACCATACTGCCCGCAGGCATGCCTGGAACATGAAGGGGGTTGTTCATGGAACCTGATAAGGTACGCGCATCGCGCGAGGCGTCGCCAGATCCCAAAGAGTTAGGTCAAGAGGCGCCTAAGACGCCTGAGCCTCCCATGTTTTCGTTGATCATGTGCCTCTTTGGCGTAGAGGAATATGTGCGAGATGCCATTGCGGCCATCCGTGCGCAAGACTTTGATAACTGGGAGCTCATCTTGGTAGATGATGCCTCTAAAGATCACACCATGTTAAGGGCCCTGCGAGGCATCAAGGGAGACAGCCGTATCCGCGTCATCCATAACGATGCCAACATTGGCCTTGCCGCCTCTCGCAATCGCGGCCTCGATGCAGCGCACGGCCGCTATATATGCTTCCCAGACGCTGAGGACCTGCCAAAGCCCAACTACCTCTCTTTGGCAGCGGCGGTCATCAAGGAGCAGGACCCCGACATCATTGTGAGCGGTGTCGTGCAAGATTTTTATAACCATAAAGGAGAGGTGGCCTTCTCTGAAGAGCAAAATCTAGAACCGGTCGTCGCCACTGGCAAAGAAGAGGTGGCAAAGATCCTATTGCCTCTAGAAAGTCAAAACGCCTTGAGCTTCATCTATACCAAATACTTCAGGCGGTCCCTTATCGGCGGCTTGCGCTTCGAGACCAGCGGGGTGCACTTCTCGGAAGACTTCTTCTGGGAGCTGGAGCTTTTCGAGCGCGCGCAAAAAGTTGTGGTAGTGGGGCAGAGCGCCTATCGGTTTGAGAAGCATCTGCGCAAAGAGCGCCAAATTTCTTATACCAAAGGTACGTTTTTGCAGCGTCATAGGCGCATTGCGGCCATTCAGGCCCATCAAGAGGACCATGGCTTGGATACCCCCGAGAGCCGCAGCCAGCTAGGACGGCTTTATGCCACACACATCTTGGCAGAGATCGCGCGCATCACAGATCCCGAGTCTCCCGTGCCTCTTGAGGAGCGCATCGGTTGGGTGGAGTTTCTCCATGAAGACCCGCTCTTTCAAAAACTCATCGAGGGCGCCCAGCCTCCCAAGGGCTTCATCAATCAGCGCGTCCATAAGGCGCTGGTGAGCAAGAATCCTAAATCGGCGCTGAGACTGGGCCATTTAGCGGGATATCTGTGGTCCTTTGGGCCCGAGACCTGGTCGCGCACGCAACCCTAAAAACAGTCCTTTGCCGAGAAACCCGCGCCTTCCTGCTAGAAAGCTATCTGAAATACCCTTTATTTGTTGGTTGCACGTAGCCCGGTGAGGTGTATAGTCAAGGTCGACCTTTAAAGCGGTACGGGATACCGTCAAGGCGAAACTCATATTGCTCCTCTTAAAGAGACTTTTCGCAGACGCCTGTGCCGCTCAACGGCAAAGGCGTTTTTTCTTTAGGAAGGGAGTCTGATGGATCACTGTGAACCCAAGGCCACCATCATGGACGAAGCCACGATGAAGCGTGCCATCACGCGTATCGCCCATGAGATCCTCGAACACAACGAGGGGTCAGAGACCATCGCGCTGGTGGGCATCGTGCGCCGCGGCGCAACGTTGGCTCGCATGTTGGCCGACGAGATCGAAGCTATCGAGGGGACTCGTCCACAGGTGGGTCTGCTGGACATCAGCTTTTATCGCGATGACGTGACCCGCTGCATCGCCCCGGTGCTTCATAAGACCGAGATTCCTTTTAACGTTGATGGTAAAGACATCATCTTGGTAGATGATGTGCTCTATACCGGCCGCACGGTGCGCTCGGCCTTGGACGCTCTGATGGACTTTGGCCGCCCGGCTACCATCCAGCTGGCTGTCATGGTAGACCGCGGCCACCGCGAGCTGCCCATTCGTGCCGATTATGTCTGCAAAAACGTTCCTTCTTCTCGCGACGAGGACGTGCGTGTGTGCCTGGAGCCCCTGGATGACCATGTGGCCGTCGAGATCTGGGATACCGAGTGCGAGAAGCACAACGGAGGTGTCGCCTAATGCTTTCGGTTCGCAATCTTATTGATACCACGTCGCTTACCGCCGACGATATCACCCAGATCTTGGATACCGCCCGCTCCTTCGCCGAGGTCAACAGCCGCTCCATCAAAAAGGTGCCCGCTCTGCGCGGCCGCACCATCGTGAACCTCTTCCTCGAGCCCTCTACCCGCACCCGTAGCTCCTTCGAGCTTGCCGAGAAGCGCCTCTCTGCAGACTCCCTCAATATGGGCGGCTCCACTTCTTCTGTAGTCAAGGGTGAGAGTTTGGCAGACACCATCCAAACTATCGACGCCATGAACGTAGATATGTTCATCTGCCGCGCCAAGTTTGCAGGCACCCCTCATCTCATTACCGAGAATACCGACGCCAAGGTGATCAATGCCGGTGACGGTAAGCACCAGCATCCCACCCAGGCCATGCTGGACCTCTATACCATCCGTGAGCATTTTGGGCATCTGGACGGCCTCAAGGTGGCTATCGTGGGCGACCTTCTCCACAGCCGCGTCTGCGGGTCTCTGGTGCCTGCCTTGAAAACCATGGGCGCCGAGGTCACCCTGGTAGGACCTCCTACCTTCCAGGTGATCGATCCTTCTTACTATGGTGTCGAACAGACCGCCTCCTTGGACGAGGTGCTGCCAGAGATGGACGTCATCTATATGCTGCGCGTCCAGCTGGAGCGCATGGGCGGAGCCGCCATCCCCAGTCGTCGCGAGTACAACCGTCTCTACGGCCTCGACGCCGCTCGCCACGCACGCATGAAGCCTGGTGCCATCGTGTGCCACCCGGGCCCCATGAACCGTGGCATGGAGATCATGCCCGAGGTGGCCGATGCTCCTAACTCTGTGATTCTTGACCAGGTCAACGCCGGTGTGTGCACCCGCATGGCCGCCATGTACCTGCTTTTGGGAGGAGAAGACAATGGTATTGCTTAAGGGCGCACGCGTAGTAGATCCCCAGGTGGGCCTGGATGCCGTTAAAGACGTGCTCATCGATGGCACGACTGTCGCGGCGCTCGACGATGTGATCGAGGCTTCTGACGGCGTTGAGGCCATCGACTGTGCCGGCAAGGTGCTTATGCCTGGCTTTGTGGATATGCACGTACATTTCCGCGATCCTGGCTTCGAGTACAAAGAGGACATTCAGACCGGCGTCACTGCTGCTACCCATGGCGGCTATACCGACGTGGCCACCATGCCCAACACAAACCCCATCACCGATACTGGCACCAGCGTGCGCTACCAAATCGACCGTGGCATTGAGTTCGGTCTTGCCCGTGTCCACCCCATCGGCGCGCTTACTCACGGCGAGGAGGGCGAAGCGTTGGCAGAGATCGGCGACATGACCATGGAGGGCGCATGCGGTTTCTCTGACGACGGCCATGGCGTGCAATCGGCCGGCATGATGCGCACCTGCATGGAGTATGTGAGCCAGTTTGACCGCCCGGTCATCGCTCACTGCGAAGACGAGTCCCTGACTGCCAACGGCGTCATCAACGAAGGCCGTGCAAGCACCCGCCTGGGTATGTTCGGTTGGCCGGCGCTGGGCGAGGAGATCGAGGTCATCCGCGATATCGAGCTTTGCCGTCTCACTGGGTGTCCGCTGCATGTGGCTCACATCTCCACGGCGCGCTCCCTGGATCTCGTGCGCCAGGCAAAGGCTGACGGCCTGCCTGTGACCTGCGAGGTCACCCCTCATCATCTCTTCCTCACCGAGGAAAACATCACCGACTCTTACAACACCAACCTCAAGGTGAACCCTCCTCTGCGTACCCGCAACGACGTGGAGGCCCTCATCGACGGTCTCATCGATGGCTCCATCGATTGTGTGGTGTCCGACCATGCTCCCCATGCAGCCCACGAGAAGGACTGTGAGTTTGAGATCGCCTACTTTGGCACCATCGGCCTTGAGACCACTGTGCCTCTGCTGGTATCCAATCTTGTGAACCGCGGCCTTCTTCCCTGGAGCCGTCTGGTTGAGGCCTGCGCGGTGAAGCCCCGCGAGATCCTTCGTCTGGATCCAGTGAAAGTCGAAGTAGGCGGCGAGGCCACCTTCACCATCGTCGATCCCTGCGCTGAGGTCGCTGTGACTCAGGATTACTTCGACTCCAAATCCAAGAACTCGGCGTTCTTGGGAATGCGTCTCACCGGCGCCGCTTCCGATGTTTTTGTTGATGGCAAACAGACCTTGGTCAATGGCGTAGTGGCGGAGTAGCTACACTGAAATGGCGTCTCTCGGATGGGGGACGCCATTTTTGCGTGTGTTTCAAAAGAAAGGAGGACCCATGCCGACACCCTCTGCCGCACGGGTTCACACTGCCACTGTTGTGGACAACGTGCAGGTGGCCGAAGGCCTCTGGCGCCTGGTGTTTAGGGCGCCCAAGCTTGCTGCAAACATCTCATCTGGCCAGTTCTTCAGCATCGCGGTTCCAGGAGCCCCCAAGCAGCTGGCTCGAATCCCTCTGTCCTTCTCCATCGCGGATTTTGACGCCGGCACCATCGAGACGGTCTACGCCGTCGTTGGCCCAGGAACCCAGGCGCTCTCCCAGATGGCTCCGGGTGCCACCACTACGGTGCTTGGCCCTGGCGGGCATGGATGGAAGCTGGACACCTTCACCAAACGTTGCCTCCTGGTGGCCGGCGGCATAGGCGTCACCCCTATCATCTCTGCAGCTAACACCTTGGGTCTTGAGGGTTTGGAATACGACGTCATCATGGGCGCGCGCACCGCTTCCATGCTCTGGGGCGCAGACCGCCTGCTTACCTATGGCGCAGGCTCAGTGGTGGTGGTCACAGATGACGGCACTGCTGGAGCCAAAGGCACTACGGTGGATGCCCTTGAGGCGGCCCTTCCTACCGAGAAGTACGATCTCGTGCTCACCTGCGGCCCTGAACCCATGATGAGGCGTGTGGCAGAGCTTTGCCAGAAGGCCGATGTGGCCTGCCAGGTCTCCATGGAGCGTATGATGACCTGCGGCTTTGGCGCCTGCGCTACCTGCGTGGTGGACACCAAGGGCGGCAAGGTAGGCGCTTGCATGGGCGGTCCGGTCTTTGATGCAAATGAGGTGGTCTGGTGAGCACTCCCAATATGGCCGTAAATCTTGGCGGCGTAGAACTTAAGAACCCTGTGACCACCGCAGCGGGCACTTATGGTTTTGGTTGGCAGTTCGAGGGCTTCTATGATGTCTCTTGCCTTGGCGCCATCACCACCAAGGGGTGCGCCAGTAAGCCCTGGCCGGGCAACGCCGCCCCTCGGATGTGCGACGTCACCTCTGGCGTCATGAATTCTGTGGGTTTGCAAAACCCTGGTGTGCGCGGTCTGGTAGATCAAGCAGGGGAGTACTTGGAGAAGCTCTCTGAGCGCGGCTGCAAGGTCATTTGCCAGGTGGCAGGGCATTCTCCTGAAGAGTACGTGGAGGCTGTCGAGCTCTTTGAGGAGCTAGCTCCTTGGGCGGCTGCCCTAGAGATCAACATCTCCTGCCCCAATATCTCTGCTGGCGGAGCTGCCATTGGATCCACCCCCGAGGGTGCAGCCTCTGTCATCTCTGCAGTGCGCGATCGCACCAAACGTCCGCTTTTGGTCAAGCTGGCTCCTGCCAATGTGGTGGAAGTCTCCCGCGCTCTTGAGGCGGCCGGCGCCGATGCGCTCTCGGTCATCAATTCCATCCCGGCCATGGCCATCGATGTGAACACCCGCCGCTCCAAGCTCTCCCGTCCTACCGGCGGCCTTTCCGGCCCCTGCCTGCACAATATCGCCGTGCGCATGGTCTGGGAGGTGGCCCAGGCGGTCAAGCTTCCCATCAATGGCGTGGGCGGCATCATGACCTGGGAAGACGCAGCGGAGTTTATCTTAGCTGGAGCCACCTCTGTCTCGGTGGGCGTCGCCAACCTCATCAATCCCGATACTGCTCCCAAGGTGCTTGAGGGCCTTGCCCAATGGGTGAGCGACCAGGGTGCAGATGACATCAATGACCTCATTGGAGCCTTCGAATGCTAACAGACGACCAAGCTCGCGACGCCGTAATCGTGGCGCTTGACTGCTCTGCCCAAAAAGCCTTGGAGACCGCCCGACTGTTGAGCGGCCACGCCCGCTGGCTCAAAGTGGGCATGACGCTGTTCTATGCCGCCGGCCCCTCCATCGTCGAGACCTTTAAATCTCAGGGATACCAGGTATTTTTAGACCTCAAGCTCTTTGACATTCCCCATCAAATCGAGGGCGCTGCAGCCTCGGCAGCCGCCTGTGGAGCTGACCTGCTCTCCATCCATGGCTTGGGCGGTGCCGCCATGGTCCAGGCTGCCCGTCGTGGCGTGGAGTCTCAGGCTGCCGAGAAACCCGATCGCTGCAACCTGGTAGCCATCACGGTGCTCACTTCCATGAGCGAAGAGGACGCTAGCTCTGTGGGCATTGAGACACCCATCGCCCAAGAGGTCTCTCGATTGGCGTCTCTGGCGTGCTCCAATGGCGCTGACGGCATCGTATGCTCGCCTCAGGAAGCTCAGGCCATGCGACAGCTATTGGGGCCCCAGGCACGCATCGTCTGCCCAGGAGTGCGCCCTCAGGGCGCCCAGATGGGCGATCAGAGCCGTGTGGCCACACCCTTGGCCACCCTTAAGGCCGGTGCGAGCCAGATCGTGGTGGGCCGCCCCATCATGAACGCCCCTGATCCCCTTAAAGCCTTCGAGGACATCGTCTTAGAGCTTCAGGGACAATAGGGTTTACTTCTGGTTTTCATTTTTCTGTCCATTTTCTAGCCAAGGAGCACCGTTTCATGGAGACATCTGTGCGCTTAGACGACCAGGCGATCCTTCAGATCCTCAAAGACACCGGAGCCATTCGCCATGGTCATTTTGTTCTCACTAGCGGACGTCATTCAGACACCTATGTGCAATGTGCCCGCGTTATGGAGAGTCCTCGCACTACGGTGGACCTTGCCAGGGAGGCTGCCCTGCGCTTGCCGGAGGACGTGCGCTCCTCAGTGGATCTGGTCATCTCTCCTGCGGTGGGCGGCATCACCTTTGGTTTCGCCATGGGCTATGTGCTGGGCGTAGATTTTATCTTTGCCGAGCGTCAGGCGGGCGTTATGACCCTTCGCCGCTCCTTTGAGATTCCCCAAGAAGCCAACGTGCTGGTTTGCGAAGACGTAGTCACCACCGGTGGGTCTGTCAAAGAGGTCTGCGACCTCGTCGAGGATGCCGGCGCTACGGTGGCAGGCGTGGTGTCTATTATCGATCGCAAGACCGATCGCAAGTTTGATGCCCCATTTTTCCCATTACTGGGCCTGGAAGTCGCTTCCTGGACCCCTGAAGAATGCGAATTATGTGCCAAAGGCGGTAAAGCGGAGTCTCTTGGGTCCCGAAAACTTGCAAAATAGCCGCTAGATTGCCAAAATGCCTGTAGCGAACGCCGGCTCGATGGTATCATCCTGCCGGTGTTTCTATCTATGAGTTCGATTCATGTGGATTAGGAGTTCTTCTATGGCACTTCCCCAGCTTTCCGAAGAGCAGCGTGCTGAGAACCTTAAAAAGGCTGCTGCTGCCCGTCACGCCCGCGCCGAGCTTCGCGAGAAGATCAAGAACGGCGAGGTTTCCCTCGAGGAGGTTTTGAACTCTGAGGATCCTGCAGCCGCTCGCATGCCTGTCCGCGCTCTTATCGAGTCGCTGCCTGGCTATGGCAAGGCCAAGGCCACCAAGATCATGGAAGAGCTCGATATCTCCCAGAAGCGTCGCGTCCAGGGCCTGGGTGCCCGTCAGCGCGAGCGTCTGCTCGAGATCCTCTCCCGCTAACATCATGACACCGCGCCTGTTCGTTGTATCAGGTCCTTCTGGGGCGGGGAAGGGTACGTTGGTTTCTCGCGTGCGAGAGGTCCGTCCCGATCTTGGTCTCTCGGTGTCTGCCACTACCCGCGATCCTCGTCCCGGTGAGGAAGATGGCGTTGCCTATCACTTCCTCACCGACGAGGCCTTTGACCAAGCAATTCAAGAGGGCCGTTTCCTTGAGTGGGCACACGTGGCCGGTCACCGCAGCGGCACGCTTTTGAGCGAAGTAGACAAAAACTTGTCTCAAGGCCACTCCCTCATCCTAGAGATCGATGTTCAGGGTGCCTTGCAGGTCAAAGAGATTTATCCAGACGCAGTGCTGGTCTTTATCGAGCCTCCTTCAAAAGAAGAGCTCGAACGTCGCCTTCGCGGTCGCGGCACAGAAGCCGAGAAAGACGTGCAACTGCGTCTGGGAATCGCTGCTCAAGAGATGGAGCTGGCTAGTTCCTACGATGCACGGGTAATAAATGATGATCTAGAAGTCGCCACGCACGAGTTGTTGGACGTTTTGTCGTCCTTTGAATCTGAATAGAGGTTGCATGTCCATCATTAATCCTCCTATCGACGATCTGCTGGCTAAGGCAGAGGAGAATCCCTTCCTTTTATGCTCCATTGCCTCCAAGCGCGCTTGTGATATCAACAATATGCTGCGTGGTCAGCATATGCGCGTGACAGCTGTTCAGGATGTAGATGACATCACCACAGTTGTGAGCGGTAAGGATCCCATCTCCATCGCCATGGATGAGATCGAAGATGGCGTTCTGAGCTATAACCAGGGCGATTTTGATGTAGAGATCGCCGACGGCGATACCAACAACTAGCATGGCTTCACGCTGCTGTCTGATTCACTATCATGAGATTGGCCTCAAAGGTAAGAATCGTTCTACCTTTGAGCGTCAACTCATGACCAATCTCGCTCATGGTTTAAGAGGGTTGCCCGTAGCTTCGATCTCGCGGGTTTCCGGTCACCTTTTGGCCACCTTCTCCAGTCCAGAGGCGCCTGAGCAAGCCATGTCACTCATCGCTCGGATTCCTGGAGTGGCAAGGGTATCTTTGGCGTTTCGCACCGCTCAAGATCCTGCTGAGTATCTTCCGGCTGCCGTTTCTGCTCTTGGAGAGGTGGAGCATTTCTCTACCTTCAAGGTGCAGGCCAAGCGAGCAAATACCAGCTACCATCTGCATACCATTGAGCTCAATCGTGAAGTGGGAGCAGCGCTTTGCGAAGCTTTCCCCACAAAAGATGTGGATGTACACAATCCAGAGGCGACAGTGCACGTGCTCTTTAACGAGGGCGATGTATTTATCTATGCGCGGTCTGAGCGTGGTGTAGGAGGCTTGCCTGTAGGCACTGCGGGAAAATGCGTGTCGTTGTTCTCCAGCGGCTTTGATTCTCCTGTAGCCACCTGGATGATGGGTCGCAGAGGTGCCACAATGGTGCCGGTTCACTTCTCGGGCAGACCTCAAACCTCTGATGCCTCAGAATGGCTCTGCCAAGATCTTGTAGAAGCCATGGCATCAGAGGGAGCTATAGGGCGTCTCTATGTAGTGCCCTTCGGTGATTGTCAGCGAGAGATTGCCTTGGCGGTGCCTCAGGCGCTTCGTATCATCATGTATCGACGCTTGATGTATGCGGTGGCAGAGCAAATAGCGCATATAGAGGGTGCCAAAGCTCTTGTGACCGGAGAATCGTTGGGTCAAGTGGCCTCTCAAACTTTAGAGAACATCACCGCTACTTCAGAAGTAGTAACCACTATGCCAATCCTGCGGCCCCTTATCGGCACAGACAAGCAGGAGATCATTGCGAGAGCCAAAGCCATCGGAACTTATGAGGTCAGTGAGCAGACGGCTCCCGATTGTTGTACGCTTTTCATGCCTCGCCGTCCTGAAACCCATGCGAAGCCAAAGGCGGTGTCAGAGGCTTGGGCAAGTTTTGATCATGAGGCTATGGTAGAAACCCTATTGGGGTCTCTAGAGTATGTTGACTATGATTTCTGTCCTTCTTACAAACCAGCTAAGCGTTGGGCAGAACTTCATACTGCGCTTGCTCCTGCATCCTTCTAAGAACAGCGCTTCTGCAAGAAGAGATCTAGCGCGCCCTGACGGCATCCAGCATTTTTGGTAGTGCTGGATGCCGTTTTTTGTCAGACTCCTTTAATGTGGGGAAGCTGTGAAACATTCATATTGTGAATAATACAATAGATGAAATATCATCCTAGGTCTTACCTGCGAATTCAGACCCGTTTTCTTCTACTTGACTAAAAAGTGTCAGAAATTGGTCAGAAGCCATTATTACTCTGAGCCATCCAAATGGCCTTCTGGCTTGGTCGATCTAGGGAGGGAAGGGCGATGGCTCAAAAAAGGATCAAGGAAAGCTCGATTCATAATTGGGCAAGGGCGGTAAAGCGCCTAGTTCCTCAACCACAAAAGATGCTCATCGTAGCAGTTGTGGCGGTACTGGGGCTTTCTGCCTTGGGCGGGATGGTCTTGTTGCAAGGACAAGGAATCGTAGTAGCAAGATCTCAAAACACTCAAGTAGAATCAACTAACACTCAAGTAGAAGATGAAGGTAATGGTAATTCGGAATCTCAACTAAAGGATGAAGATGGTTTAGAGTCGCGAACATCGAGTGATGAATCTGCGAATTGCGAAAGAGAACAAGCCATCAAACATTACAAAATACATGTGGATGGGGCAGTGGCAAACCCTGGTATCTATACACTTGATGCTTCTGATGCTCGAGTTTCTGACGCAGTGGAATGCGCCGGAGGATTGGTAGAAAGCGCGGATACAAGCGCGATAAATTTAGCCGAGGTGCTCGTTGATGGAGCAAAAGTGCACATTCCTTCAATGGGTGAGGAGCCTAAACCTCAAGGATCGGCTCAGGTTATAGAAGGTTCTAGCTCAACTGCAAGTTCTGGTAGTGGCGGGAAGTCCTTGTCGGCATCAGGGAGCCCAGAGAATGCACTGATCAATCTCAACAGTGCAACCATAGAAGAGCTGCAGACGTTGCCTGGTGTGGGGGAGGCTACTGCGAAGGCCATTGTGGAGGACAGAGAAGCTCACGGACCCTATGCCTCACCGGAGGATCTCATGCGAGTGTCAGGGATTGGTGAGAAGAAGTTTGCCAAGTTGCAAGACAAGGTCTGCGTGTAGCATGCAGTCCTCTCCTTATCCGGAACGTCCGGTATTGCCCCCTATGCTCTGGGCGTTTGTGACAGTGGCTTTCATTTGTGCTTTGATTCTTAGGGCAGATGTTCGTTGGCTTTCCTGGATCTACCTTGGTTGTGGCCTTGGATTTGCAGTGATCCTTTTGTGTGGGCTGCGCATTGAGAAGGCCAAAGGCCTTTGTATGCTATTGATAGCAGTAGGCCTATTGGCGCTTTTCGTCTCCACTCTCAAACGTCAACTGGTGGAAGATTGCAAAACCGAATTCAGCGAAGTGCCTATTTCTGCCATGGCCTTTGAAACCACTTCTGAATCCGTACCCTCGGCGCAAGGCTATAGAACCACTGCTAACGCTTATCTTCCCAGCGGGGCTCAAACAGTCTGCTGGCTCAGTAGCGATGAGCCTCTAAATGCAGGATACCTTCTCAAGGGTGTTGGTAGGTTTAGCGCGCCTCAGGATGAGTTTGCGGCGTTTTGCAAGGCCAGAGGGCTGGCAGGCACAGTCAAATTGGTAGCCATTGGTAGTAGTGGGGCAGCCTCAGGGCTTCAAGCCGCACTTTTAAGGTGGCGCGCTCAGCAGTTGCAAGCCTTCGACGATCAAGCAAGCGACGAGCATGCGCTGCTTGCGGCTATGGTGACAGGATCTCGGTCTGCCGCACAGCAGCGAGGCATCATGGATTTATGTTCCCAGGTGGGCATCTCTCATTTGGTGGCAGTATCAGGAGCTCATTTGGCTATCCTGGCAGCTCTTATGGCCGCCGCTATCCAAAAACTGCCGCTTGGCCATAAAACCTCTTTGGCCATTCAGGGGCTGATGGGCCTGGTTTATGTATGCTATTGCGGCTCTCCACCTTCTGCTCTGCGAGCTTGGTCCATGTCTCAGCTTTCTTTGGGAGCCAGGTGGCGAGGAAGAAAAGCATCGTCTTTGAATGCTCTCGGTTGCGTAGGCTGCATCTATTGCCTAATCAATCCTGCCGTCACAGGAGAGCTGGGCTTTGTGCTTTCTGTTTTGAGTGTCGGGGCGATGGTGCTTTTTGGCCCTTGGCTAAGAGCTGCGACAAAACAAGTGCTGCCTCGGCGGCTAAAGGCCCCAGTTCATTCCCGGCATCTACGCGTGCTTGCCCAACAGGTGGGACAAGCTTCCCAAGCGGGATTTTTATGCTTTTGTGCCACTTCGCTATTGGTGGCAGCTACCTTCTCGAGAATTTCGCTCCTAGGGCCTTTAGTATCGGCGCTTCTGGCACCTTTATTTAGTCCTCTCATGATGATGGGGCTCGCCTCTTTGGCTACATCTTCGATACCGCTAGTTGGTGTTCTTACCAATCAAGCGGCCTCTGGGTTGGCGGGCCTCTTTTTGGGCGGCGCAAGGCTGGCGGCCATGATACCTGGAACAAGCTTTTCTATTGAGCTGGAAGAGTCGGTCGCATTCTTAGGAATGGCGCTAATGACAGTAGTGTTTTTAGTGGCGTGGCCCAAGCCATCATCACGCGCTCTTAAGGCGGCGCTAGGCGGAATATGCTGCATTTTGATAGCAATGGCACTTAGCCCTATGACCATTCCGGCTCAGCTTGGCGTGCTCGATGTGGGACAGGGAGATGCCATCTTGGTGCGAGAGGGTTCCCAGGCCATCCTTGTGGATTGCGGGCCTGATGACTCTGTTGCCCAGGCCTTACAGCGCCAAAACGTGCGCTCGTTGGATGCGGTCATTTTGACCCATCAGCATGATGATCATTATGGGGGTCTTAAGGCGCTTGCATCTTATGTGCGACCAAAAAAGATCTTTGTCGCCAGGGGAGTGGCTTCTTCGCTGAGCCCAGAAGTATCCTCTCTAATAGATCAGATAGGCTGTCCTGTAGAAGAGGTTTCCTTTGGCGATCGGCTCGAAGTGGGCTCTTGGACCTTGGAGGTGCTCTGGCCTCAAGAGCAAGTGGACGGCTCGGAGAATGAGCATTCCCTATGTCTCAAAGCCACCTGTAAGCTGGGACTTGTGGCTCTGCTTACTGGAGATGCAGAGCAAGGAGAACTAGCTCATATCGCACGCGAGGTAGGGCAGATAGACTTACTCAAAGTGGGACATCATGGATCTGCGGTGTCGATTTCACCTGAGGAAGCTCATATTTTGCAGCCTGTGCTTGCAGTGGCTTCTGCGGGAGCCCACAACCGCTATGGGCATCCCTCTGAGGAATGTCAGCAGGTACTGGCTGAGGCTCATAGTGGGTTTTTGTGCACAAAGGATGTGGGGGACATCGTGGTACAAGGCCAGAAGACAGAGGAAGGCAATCTTTCCGTGCACTGTGAGCATGCCGGGATTCTCAAGGGGCCCTCTGGGCGAGAAACATTGGATGCGGTAGCCTAACTAAAGTGAGAAAGCGGGAAATCTAGGCTTGAGAGAGAAGGACCGCGAGGTGAATCCAGTATATGCTGCCATTGGGGGCAACAAACCCAAGCGTGATCGAGCGGTGGCAAAGCTCAAAAGCCATGTGGATCCAGCTTTTGAGAGCTTCAACCTGGCTGAGTTCCCAGAGGGATCCTCGCTAGAAGCTGCAGATCTTATGTCCTCTTTAGAGCAGCTGCCTTTTGGTGCAGAGCAACGTATCGTGATTGTGCATGAGGCCGACAAGCTTCCCAAAGAGACCTCAGATGCCATTGTGGGCTATCTCAAAGACCCTAATTTGGCGTGCGTGCTGCTTTTAGAGGCAGATAAACTCGCCAAAAACACCAGGCTCTACAAAGCCGTGGCTTCCAGCAGCCCTCAGGCAATCATTGCGTGCGAATCTCTTAAGGCCTACGAGATTCCGGGCTATATCCGTCAAGAAGGCTCTCGCCTGGGTCTTACTGTGCTTCCGGACGCAGCCGATGAAATGGCCTCTCGTCTAGGGGAGACCTTAGAGCTTATCGACACTACTTTGGAGTCCATCGTGCGGGCCCATGGTCCGCGCACGTTGGTGGACAAAGCCTTGGTCAAAGCAGAAGTGCCCCGAGTAGTGGAACCTAAACCCTGGGACTTTTGCGATGCGGTCTGCAGGAGAAATCTCAGAGAGGCCCTGGAGATTTATGGCCGGTTCGACGATAACACCGAGGTGCTCCTTCATAAAATGCTGGTGGACAGGCTGCGGGAGCTTCTGGTGATGAAGTCGCTGGTATCTCAGGGAAAGCCAGGGGATTTCAAGCGCCATTTTGCCAATAAGGCGTGGATGGCCAACAAGCTCACTGGATGGAGCAGGAACTTCTCGGCAGCGGAACTCCGGCAGGCTCTTGCAGCCGCCATACCCTGCGAGCAGGCCATCAAAGGATCAAAGGATGCCAAGACTGCCATGATCGCCTGGTGCGCCTCCATTTGTGCAAAAAATCCGAGCTGACGTAATTGTTAGGTTGCAGAAAGGCAGATTGGGGGGCTATCGCTTAAGGGTTTGGGTACACTTCCTGACAGGAAAACAGGCATCAGGAGGTATCAGTGAAGCTCAAGTTCTTGGAGGACAAAATACATGCTGCGGACCCATCCGCGCCCGTGGGGACCTCCAACAATCCTAGCTTTCAGATCTTAACTGTTGCCAACTGCATCACTGTTGCAAGAATCGTTCTTACGGTCGTCTTCTTGGTGCTCTTCGTCCAGCATTTCAACAGACTTGTCTGCCTGATCATCTATGCCGTCGCAGCTCTTACAGACTTCGTGGATGGCCAGGTGGCTCGACGCACCCAAACGGTGAGTTGGTTTGGCAAGCTACTGGATCCTGCGGTAGATCGCTTCCTTATATTCACCGGCGTCATCGGCCTCTGTGTAGTGGGCGACCTCCCGCTCTGGATCCCTGTGGCTCTCATCGGCCGCGATGTGGTGCTGGCCTGTGACATGGCTCGCCTGCAGCACTACCGCAAACGTCCTGTAGACGTGCTTTTTATTGGCAAGGTGGCCACTGCGGTTTTGCTTGCAGGATTCAGCTGGTTGCTTTTGGACATGCCCATTGTGAATGGCTTTCACTTGATCGATGTGAGCTGGCTTCCATTGCTCAATTCTCAGCCTGGTTGTCCTGCGCTTTTGGTCATCTATGCAGGTGTTATCATATCTCTTACTACTGGTATACTTTATATACTTGAAGGCTTTCAGATTCGCGACGAGTTCATCGAAGAGGGCGGTGAGAAGTGACATTCTCTTCTGTCAGCACGTTTGCTCCTAGAACTGCCGAGAAACCCTTGCATCCCATCCTGCAGCCTTCACGCCCTCGAACTCACCTTTTCCCCTTTCGCTTTGTCGCCTGCCTGCTGCTTGCAGCCATTTATTTTGCTCTCCTAGGTCCTACTGCTGCGTGGGCGATCTCTAGCCAGCCCACCATTAGCGAGGCGCAAGCCTGGTGCATTACCGATGAGACTGGTGCCCTCTTGGCCTCATCCTCTGAAGACGAACTGTTTGCGCCGGCATCTATCACCAAAGTCCTTACTGCCTGCGTGGCGCTGGACAAAGGTGTGGCTCCAGACACGGTGATCACCATTCCTCAAATGCCCGAGGAGGGATGGGAGGCGGCCCAAAGAGCCGGTTATACACCGGGGACCACGGCAACTTTTAAAGATCTTTTGGCGGTGATGCTGGTCTACTCGGCCAATGATGCTGCCTATGCCATCGCCGAGTACGTGGGTGGAAGCCAGGCTGGATTTGCTCAAATGATGAATGAAAAGGCGCAGCAGATCGGCATGACCAACTCCACATTCAAAAACCCCCATGGGCTTGAAGAAGAAGGGCATCTCACCTGCGCTCGCGATCTGTGCCTTTTAGGCCGTTACGCCCTGACGCACTATCCGCTCATAGCAAAATGGGTGCATACGCCTCAGGTGACCGTGCCTGTGAATGGCCAAGATCTGACCTTTTCCAGTACAGATGAGCTCATGGGAACATACAAGCCGCTCATTGGTATAAAGACAGGCAAAGTGGAGGCAGGATGCACGTTTTTGGGGGCGGCGCGCAAGAACAATGTGACCTTGTATACCTGCGTCTTGGGCTGCGCCACCAGTGACGGACGCTTCAGGGATACCCGCAACCTCATGGAATGGGCTTTTTCCACCTATAAAAACGTTGCGGTGACGCGCGCAGGCCAGACAGTGCAAACCAATCCATTTGCCTTCAGGTATGGTTATGAAGTGCCTGTAAGCTCTCCGGTGGCAACCCATGCCATGATTTGGCCCGATGATGTGGCTTGTTCTTATACGCGCACGCTCACTTCTTCAAACCAGTTGCTCTCTAGCCAGGCAACCTGTGGGGCTGAGCAATGGCGCCAGGGAGATCGCATCGTGGCCGCCACCTCTTTTGAGACCGGTTGGCCCCAACCCTCCTTTAGACCCTATAGATGGACTTTCGATTGGGCGGCTCACGCGGTTGCTCGGAAGGTGGCGTAACTCCTATGAGCGATCAATCTGATTTTCGGGGAAAAAGCGGTGTTCTCTCTCAAGAGCACGCCTTGCTAGGTGCGGCCCTTGAGCCTGCAGCTAACGGCTATCTCGAGGCCTCCTATTATGGCGATGGATCTCAAGAACCTGAGGCATTCGATCAGGGGGCAGCCCTTTGCGATGTGGGCAGCCTGGTTTCTACCTGCATCTCTGGCAAAGAGGCCGCGGCTTTTGTGTCGGCAGTCTTCACAGGTCCCGTGCCCTTTGCAGGTCAGCTGGTCTGCTCGCTCGCACTCACCGGCACGGGCACTGTAGTGTCGCCTGCATTGGTAGCAGGTATCGGCCCTCAAGACTTTTGTATCTGGGCGCCTGCAGAGACTGCAGAGGGCTTGGATTCTTGGCTTCACGGCATTGCCGCCATCGAACAAGATGGGAAAGCCCCCTATGCATCGGTTGCCTTTGAGCCTGGAGCGCCGTTTTCAACCATGCTGGCCATGGTGGGACCACAGGCGCCTCAAGTCTTAGGAGACTACCTGGCGCGGGGCGTAAAGCTTCCTGCTCCTGGTACATTGTCCAACATCTCTCTCGATGCCATCGACACTGTTATGCTGCATCCGCAGATCCCCGGCGCCTCTCAAAAGGATCCGCACAATCATGCCTACCTTATGGTGATACCTAATCAAAAAGTGACGGTACTTTGGCGCAGCTTCTTGTCCTTCAATAGCGTGACTCCGGTAGGCACCTCGGCTTTCTGGGGATGGATTCAAGAGAAGTGTCCAGGTATCGTAGACCTTCTGGATGAGCCCACCAAGCCTCAGACCCCTCAAGACCTGCATTTGAAAGATTGGCTCAGGCCCACAGAGGATTTCATCGGGGCTCGAGCGCTGGCCGATGGGCAAATCCCATAGCCCAGATGTGAGGCTCGTGTAAGAGATAGGGGAGACTTTGCTATGACCTACGATTTCACTACGGTGCAAAACAGGCGCGGACAGGGTTCTTCCAAATGGCAGGCGATGGACGAGGTTGCACCCCATCACGGCCCTGAGGCAGTGCCCTTCTCGGTAGCAGATATGGAATTTGCTACAGCGCCAGAGATTGTGGCGGCTCTGCACGAACTCTGCGATTCGACAGTTTTGGGCTACACGGTGCCTACCTCCAACTATTTGCATACCGTATGTCAATGGCAACGCCAGCGTCACAGCTGGGACGTCGACTCTTCTTGGATCGTCACTTCACCAGGTGTGGTGCCTGCTTTGGGTTACGGCATCGAGGCCGCTACGGCCCCAGGCGATCAGGTGATCATCCAGCCGCCGGTCTACTATCCCTTTAGCGAGGTCATAGAGCAAACTGGCAGAAAGATCGCGCGAAATCCCCTGCGTCTCACTCAGGCTGGTTACCAGCTGGATCTGGAAGGATTCGAAGCCCTCTGCAAAGATCCGGCTACTACGGCATTCATCCTCTGCAACCCTCACAATCCTGTAGGTCGCGTATGGAGCCGAGAAGAGCTTACCTCCATAGCAGATATCTGCGCTGCTCATGGGGTGACTGTCATTGCTGATGAGATCCATGGCGACCTTATACTCGATGGCTACGAGCATTTTTGTTTTGGCAGACTGCTGAAGAAGCGACCTGCCCTAAAATCCATCGTGTGTACGGCACCTTCTAAAACCTTCAACCTTGCAGGGCTTCAATGCTCCAACATCTTTATCCCGGATCAAGAGCTTAGAGAGCGCTTTGCTGCAGCCGCTAAGAATGCTGGTGTGTGGAATCTCAACTGCTTTGCCTATCGGGCTTGCGAGGCGGCCTATAGGCAAGGATCTCCTTGGCTCCGCGAGCTTCTTCAGGTGATTCAGCGCAACTATGATCTGGTAAAAGAACATATGACCAATTCCTGGCCGAAAAGCTGGGTGGCGCCTCTGGAAGGTACCTATCTTGCTTGGATAGACCTTAGGTTTACAGGCGCTACCGCTCAAGAGCTCGAGCAAGCCATGCAGGCGCACGATCTCTTCTTTGACGAAGGCGCTATCTTTGGCCTCGAGGGAGAGGGATTCGAGCGCTGGAATCTGGCATGTCCCACTTCGCTTATTCTAGAGGCGCTTCCTCGATTGGATGTAGCCCTTCGTGATCTTTGCGCTTGTGACGCTCTCTCTTAAGCTGTGAGGTGCGCTTCAATCCTCGCCGAGCTCTTAAGAGGATCATTATATTTTAAGGAGTTGATCTATGTACTCGTTGAGCAGCCCAAACGCGCCTCAGCCCTCAGGCCCCTTCTCTCAAGGCTCTTCGGCAGCGCGCTATGTCTTTATCTCTGGTCAGCTTCCTATCACCGCAGAGGGCCAAAAGCTCACAGAGGCTTCTATCGGCTCTCAAACGGTGCAGGTAATCAAAAACATCGAGGCTATCCTGGCAGACGTCGACCTCACCATCTCTGACGTGTGCAAAACCACCGTTTACCTGGCAGATCTCTCAGATTTGGCCGCCGTGGACGAGGTCTATTCCGAGCGCTTTGAAAAGCCTTATCCAGCCCGTTCGGTGCTTGAGGTGTCACGATTGCCCCATGGGGCGCGCATTCAGATGGAAGCTGTGGCCTGTAGATAAACTATATATGCCTACATAGGACCCAATGTCTGATGAGAGATGCCAGGCATGGGGCTCTTGGTGCGTTACAATGGAGATTCACAAGGTCACAGCTAGGAGGCTTCGATGTCAGACACCCCCCAATCCAACGACGCCACCAGCATCTTTCGTATGCCCTCTACAGATGCCACGGTTCCTGATCTCATGGGCTCCCAGCGTCTGTCTAACCCTACGCTCTCCATCGTAAAGGGACCTCATACCGGCACTACGTTTGTGCTTGATACGCCAGAGATCACCATTGGTCGCGATCCTTCCAACAGCGTCTTTTTGAATGACATGACGGTGTCTCGCCATCATGCCAAGATGCATCTTGTTCCGGGAGCTAACTCCATCGAGGATCTGGGCTCTCTCAACGGCACTTGGGTCGATGGCGCCATCATCAATCGTGCCATGTTGGAAGATGGCTCTACTATTCAGGTGGGCACATTCCGCATGATCTTCCATACCACCCAAAACACCAGCCGTATCCCTGTGGAAGCCTAAGCCTATGGCAGATGCCGGATACCTCACTATAGGTAAGGTGGTCAAGCGCCTGCAGGCAGAATACCCGGATCTCTCGGTTTCCAAGGTGCGCTACCTGGAGGACGAGGGCTTGCTCACGCCCTCTCGCACCCCTGGTGGCTATAGGCTCTACAGCTCAAAAGACATTAAGCGTCTAGAGACCATCCTCTACCTGCAAAAGCACAGGTTTCTACCCCTTTCCGTAATTCGCGAAGAGCTGGATGGCCATGGCGAGGAGTCCGTGGTGGCCCTAGCCAATGACTACCCTGAAGCCATAGTTGACGATGAGGAAGTGCGCAATTCCCTGCACCCTCTCGAGAATATGCCGGAGCTTCTGGGAGTTTCCATCGCGTTCGTGCGCGACTTGGCAAACATTGGCATCGTGGATCTCAAACGCAGCCCCCGTGGCCGCGAGTTGGTGAACGGGAGCGATTTCCCTCTCATTCGCACCGCGGACTCCCTTAAACGTTTTGGTATAGAGCCTCGCAACCTGCGCCAGTATGTCAATGCTGCAAACCGCGAGACTACCATGTTCGAGCAGGCCCTCTCTGTCATGGGACCGCGCCAAGGCGAGTTCACCGCCGAGCAACGTGCCTCCTACAAACAGGCCTTTGAGCAATTGCTTTCCCTTACCAATGCCATAAGGGATGATCTTATCCGCAGGAATTTTCGCCAGGTGCTCGCAGCCATCTCGGACACCCAGGAGCCCTAGTGCTTCTTGATTGTCCGATGGAAGGTATGCCGCCCTATAATCCCAAGGACAAAGCCCGGTTCTAAGGCGTACTATTTTATGGGCACTCACTCATAGGTGCCTTTTGAGAGCGCGCCCCAGTGCTCGTTTTGTCCTCTGCAACAGTCCCATGCCGGCCTGCTGCCCTTTACAAGGAGAAGCCACTTCCATGAGCAATTTTGCCTACACCGACCTTGTGGTCGACATCCCTGATTATCCGGAGCCTGGCGTCATCTTCAAAGACATCACCCCTCTTATCGCAGATCCCCAGGGCTTCTCTGCTGTCATCGATGGTCTGGCTGAGCATTTCATGGGTCTAGGTATCACCAAAGTGGTGGGCGCTGAGGCCCGTGGCTTTTTGGTTGGCGCTCCTGTGGCCTATCGTCTGGCCGCAGGTTTTGTCCCTGCCCGCAAGCCTGGCAAGCTCCCCCGTGATGTTATCTCCCAGGCTTACGCATTGGAGTACGGCACCGATGAGATCCAGATCCACGCAGATGCCCTCTCCTCGGAGGACCGCGTCCTCATCATCGACGACCTGGTAGCTACTGGTGGCACTGCCGTTGCCTGCGCTCAGCTGGTGGAGAAGGCTGGCGCCAAGGTCATTGGCTTTGGTTTTGCCCTCGAGCTGGCCTATCTCAATCCTCGCGAAGTAATCTCCCAGCACTTTGACCAGGAAGTCTACTCCCTCATCACCGTGGAGTAACTCGACTGGCTGCAGACTTCCTCATCACGCATGACCCCCTCCATGCAACGGCTCTCGAGCCGAAGGTGTGCAGGGGGTCTCTTTGTTACCCGTGAAACAAAGGGAGTGATAGAGGAAGGGTTTCTCGACATTGGATGCCGAGAAACTCCGCCGCCCAAGGTTTGAACCTGTGGCTCAATGGATTACTGGGATGAGGCGGTAGGGCGGGGTGCACGTCGAAGCTCTTGGCGTATGAGCCGGTACACCACGGCGGTAAGCGGCACGGCAAAGATCATGCCTAGAATACCGCCAACTCCGCCGCCCAAGATCACAGCGGCCAGAACCCAAATGCCAGGCAGATCGATGGAAGTGCCCACTACACGGGGGTAGATGAGGTTACCTTCCACTTGCTGCAAAATCACCAGGTATGCCAAGAAGAAGAGAGCCTGGAGAGGGCTTTGGGTCAGGATGAGCAAGAATCCCACCAAACCGCCAATGAAAGCGCCAAAGATCGGGATGAGTGCAGTAAAGCCCACCACCACGCCGGTCATGCCCGCATAGGGGAGGCCAAGAATGGCCATGCCAAGAGCGCAGAGGGCTCCTAAGATGACGGCCTCGGTACACTGGCCTACCACAAAGCCACGAAAGCAGGAGTTGGCCACAGAGCAGATCTCTAGGAAACGGGCGTCTGCTTTAGCTGGGAGCCAGTGGGCCAGGAGCCGCTTGGATTGCTCCAGGAGTTGCTCTTTGGAAAGCAGCAGGTAGATGGCAAAAAAGAGGCCGATGATCCAATTGAGCGTGGTGTTCACTACCGTGCTTAGGAAAGTTGCAGTAAAGCCTAGAAGGGTATCGGCGCTTTGGGGAGCGAAGGAGCTGAAGAGGCGATCCATCTGATTGGAGAGGTCGCTTAGAGAGCCAAGATGGATGAAGCCGGTGTTGTTGATTTGGGCGACCAGCGATTCTAGAGTGGAAGGCAGTTGGGTCACAAGCATCTGGATGCACCTGATAAGCTCGGGAAACACCAACTGGCCTAGGAACACAAAGAGGGCGACGACGGTGAGGATAGAGGCCGTAAGACAGAGGCCGCGCTTGCCGCGGGAATGCCCTTTAGGCCAAAGCCCCTCATAGAAAGCCATAAGGATATTGAGCACATAGGCGATGGCGCAGCCCAAAAAGAGAGGTATGGCTGCAGCAAGCATCATTCCCAGCCAGTTCACCAAAAGATCCAAATAGTGAATAGCAAGGTAGAGCAGGAAGCAGGCGAGGCCCACTCTGCTTAAGGTCTTCCAGCTCAGATCCACAGAAGTCCTCTTTCAATGAACGCTGCCCGCAAGGCGGCAGCCAAAGGTCTAAATGCACGTGGTGTAGAGCACACAAGCATAAAGACTACCCGACCCCTTTGCTCTTCATGAGAAATCCCCCAGCGGGGCCGGGGGATTTCGGGTAGAGGAAAGCGATGTGAACGTGAAACAGAGCTTTCTTAGGAGCCGGCCTTGAGGTGATTAGTCCTCGAGAAAGGCGTGGCCGAGGGCGTCGGCTTGGAACATGGCTGCAGTCAGCTGCTCGGGGGTCACGTCGCCTGCAAAATTGTGGATGGACTCGCCTGGGACGCAGGCCATCTGGGCAGCGATGGCTACATGGCTGGGATCGGTGATGTTGATGGCCTCAAGGGTAAGGGGCAGATCCACAGCGTCCATGAACTCCATGACCTCGGCCAGCTCCTCGTCGGGAGCGTCCTCCAGCACCAGCTGCACCAGCGTGCCAAAGGCCACGATGTTGCCGTGGGGGATAGACTCGCACTCCTCCAGAGCAGTGGTGCCGTTGTAGACGGAGTGAGCGACGCAGAGGCCGGCGTTGTCGGCGCCCACGCCAGAAAGGTAGATGTTGGCCTCGATGCAGGATTCCAGAGCGGGCACCATCACGCCCTTCTCGGCAGCCACCTTTGCGCGGAACCCGTCCTTGATAAGGGTGTCGCGGCATAGGGTGCAAAGGGCCATGGCAGAGAGGGTAACCTCGGTGTTTTCCAGAGAGAGGCTCTTGGTGCGCTGGCAGGCGCGAGCCTCGTAGTAGGTGCCCAGGGCATCGCCCATGCCGGCCACTAGGAACTTCACGGGGGCATCCATGATGATGGTGCTGTCAACAATCACCACGTCGGGGTTTTTGGGATAGAAGAGGTATTCGGCAAAGGAGCCGTCGTCGTGATAGATGACGGAGAGACCGGTGCAAGGGGCATCGGTGGCTGCCACAGTGGGGATGATCACTACGGGTTTGCCCTGATAGAAAGCAGTGGCCTTAGCGGTGTCGATGGCAGAGCCGCCGCCTATGCCGCACACGACATCGATGTCATCATCTACTACGATCTGGCCCATCTTGGTGATCTCGCCCTCAGAAGAGATGCCGCCAAACTGCTCGAAGCGCAGATAGCTATCAGTGCCATCGCAGCTCTTGGTGATCTTGGGCTCTGCTGCAGCGAGGCCGCTGTGGCTGCAGATGAACAGGAAACGCTTGCCATACCCCTTGCAAATGTCATAGAAGTCGTTCAGGCAGTCCGGGGACTGGGCGTACATCGAAGGGGCGCGCATTGCTTTGTACATGGGAAATCCTTTCCACAACAGACATCCGAATGCCCACTTTTGAGCTGTCGGATGTCTCATTTTTATGCCCTTTACCTGGGCAACGATCGGTTATTTACCACCCTCTACCTTGGCGGTGGCCTCGGCCAGGTCCTCGGTGAGGTCGAGGCCTGCAAACTCGGGATTGTCAGGCATGATGAGCGCGAGTTCTCGATAGCTCTCGAGGGTACCGGAGACGTCGCCAATGGACATCTCGAGAATGTGGCCGCCGCGCTTCTTGTCCTCAGAGAGGAAGTGCAGGTGCCAGCCGGGCATATTGATGCCGTCTACAAAGCTGGGGCACCAGACGCCAATGACCCAGCCCTCCTCGTCACGGCTTACGAACTCACGCTGGTCGGTGGCTGCCTCAGAGAGCGTGGTGTAGGGCTTCTGCTGCTTGAAGCAGCTGCGCCACTTCATGGTGGGGAAGGTGCCCTTCATGGCTACCAGCCACCAGTAGTTGTCGTTTCCGTCGGTGCCGGCGCGCACCTCATCCAATGCAGCTTTGACAGCGGCCATATCGGAGGCGTCGGCAATGCCAAACTCCGTTGCCTTCTCGTTGAAGTTGGCCACAGTGGAGAAGGCCACCTTCTCGTCGTTGCCATAGGGCACGACCTCGCCGTCGGCATGCCCGTCATAGGCGACGCCGTCGCAGATGATGGCCTCTCCGTCGAGACCCTCATAGGTGCCAATGCCCCAAGAGCCATGGGAGAGAAGCTCGCCAACGGTCACTACGCCGTCGAAGTTGCCCAGCATCAGGGCGTTCAGGGTGCTCACTTGGTAAAAGACAGAGGACATGATGACTCCTTTGGTATCAAGTACACGGGCAGTTAACTCACGCGGTGGCGCGTGTTTCTCGGCAAGGGATTAGACGGCTTCCTCGGAGACCTCGTCTACTGAGAGCGGGGTGACCTTGTCGCCCTGAGAGGCGGCCTCGGCAGCGATCTCGGCATTGGTCTTCACATGGTTCTTTTGGATGAAGAACTTGGTGATGTAGGGGGTGGCGAAGGTGGTGATAAACATGATCATGGCGAGCTGGGAGACGGCGTCGGCGACGAAGGGCTCATAAATGCCTGCAGCAGAGGCGGCCATCATGGGGATGGAGAGGGCTACGCCGGCGACCGAGCAGCTGGCTACAGAGGCATAGCCGCCGCCATGGAGCACTTTGCGGTCAAAGAAGTAGAGGGGCACGATGGAGATGACATAGAAGAGCACGGTGAGCAGGATGCCCTGGGGGATCTGCTTGGCGGCCTCGGCCAGGTTAATGACAGCGCCAAACTGGAAGCCGATAAAGGGGAGCACGCAGTTGTTGCCGCTCTTGAACAGGTCGCGGATTGCGGGGTCGATGTTGCCAAGCACGATGCCAAAGATAAAGGGAACCAGGAGGCTCACGATGGACATCCAGTTGATGTCGCCGCCGTTAGCGCTATTGAGCAGCACCATGGGAAGCACGGGCATGGAGAACATCATGAGGATGCCAAAGAGGGCATAGTCAACGGAGTTGCCGTAGGGCTCGATGATGCCCATGTAGAGGGCGCCGTTGCAGCTGGTGATAGCGATGGCGAAAGCCAGGAAGCTCACGCCCAGCAGGCCGGCTTGGCCAAAGAGGGACAAGAACAAGAGGGCTGCGCCGTAGGCGACGCCGTACTTAACCAGCAGGAAGGGGAGGCCTTTCTTGGCCACCAGGCCCAGCTGCGAGAGGGAAAGCTGGGTGCCGGTGAAGAAGAGGAGCAAGCCGATGCAGAGCTGCATGCCTGCGGCGGTGAACATGGATTGGGTGGGATCGCCAATCTCCAAAATCTGAGGGCAGAAGGTGTGGATAAGTGCGCCGATGATGGTAGGAACCAACAGAATGCCGGCAGGTACTTTTTGGATGGTGCGCAACAACTTCATGGGGGAGTCCTTTCTCCGCCGCTACAAAGCAAACCCGATTTGCGATGGGGGACCGGCCCCATCAAATACACCGGTGATTCCAACAGGCGTTGGTTTTGGTCAGTGGATATTCTGCCTGGGTATGCAACCAAATGCTCTGTTAAATGTGACAAAATGAAACTTTCCCTTGTGCACAATTGACAAATAATAGGGACATATGAGATGCAATATGTTCAGCAAACCTGCAGCATTACGGGATGAGGAGATTCGATGCTGGATTTTGGCAATGTGGTAGCGCATTTAGTGAGCGCCGGCGCCCGCGTGCCCTTTGCCTACGATCCCGACATTCACGTTACTTCTGTAGGCTACCTGGATTCCTCTGACACAGCCTCTGAATCTAGCCACATCCAAGTAGGATATGCTTCTACATTTTATAGATTGGGAGCCAATGCGCATCCGGGCCTCTATGTGCTTGCCACAGATATAGCTGCCGAGGAGATCCAACCTCCACGTCCTGGCTGCCATCTGATCCTGGTAGAAAACACCGACGATCTCGCTCGTCTGGTAGAAGACTTGCAGCTGTTGGTGCGCCAGAGCGGTTCTGCAGGCTCGCTGGATCGCCTTATGCGCATTTTGCTGGATCGCGACGATCTCCCTGCTTTGGCAGAGTGCGCCTCAGAGGTGCTTAGAAACCCAGTGATTGTGTGCGATGCATCCTATAACATCGTGGCTCACTCTGAATATCACGGCACGGCAGACGCGGTGTGGCGCACCGGCCTTACGCGTGGCTATCTCACCTTCGAGTTCATCGCCAAACTCCGAGGGCAAGACACCAACTACTTTGAGACCGACGCATCCCGTGTCTCAACGATCGTGGAGCGCATCTCTCCTCACCGTCGACTTATGCATAAGCTCATCTATGGAGGCTCCTTTGTAGGCTATCTTCTGGTGTTGGAGCTAGAAAGCGCACTGGAGGAGACGTCTACAACCCTCTATCGTCAGGTGGCAGAGATCTTGGCAAAGCAGATGGCCTCAGAGAAAGCCATTGCCGGTCAGTTTCACACCCATCGCAGTCGTGAGGTCAATCTCTTGTTGGACCTCATGAGCAACCGCGTGGTAAGTCGCCGTATGTTTGACGAGCTGGTGGGTCAAACCAGTTTCGCAGCCGAGCAATCCTATGTGGTGCTCGCTCTAGATTTGCGCCTCGAGCTCATGGACAACGTGGTGCAAGACTCTCTGCGTCAGCGCATCAATGAGATGGTACCCGACTGCTATGCGGTGTTCAGAGATTCCTGGGTGTTGGTATTGGTGTGCATGCCCAAAGATGCAGCGTTATCCCGAGCAAGCATTGCGCCAGGAGGCGCACAAGTGCGTATTGGCGCAACTATAAGCAAATATATGCATCCTGTACGCGCATTTTTGGAAGAAAGCGATCTTCGAGGCGGATTATCAGAGCCTTTTTCAGATCTCTATGACTTGCCCTGGCATGTCGAGCAAGCAGAGCAATCAGTGCGCGTTGCAGAAAGCTTGTCACGAGTACAAAGTGAAAGATTTGAATATTTGGGTGATGGGGGAGAGCTGTCAAAGACACGCTTTGGGGGAGCCGCCATCTTGAATCCTGTGCCATATGATCGAGTGCGCTTCGATCATCTTCTGGCATATGTGCCTGAACATCGCCGGCTTTGGTTTGTGTCTCCAGAGGTGCGCCATTTGATTGCCGAGGAAGGTGTCGATAGCGAGCTCTTCGAAACTTTGGATACCTATATGTCCCACGCCTCATCGTTGGCCCGCACCGCCGAGGCGTGCTTTGTGCATCGCAACACAGTGAAGTATCGCCTAGAGACCCTGAGACAAAAGTACGGCATTGATGTAGATGATGACGCTGGCTTCTATGACCTGGCGATGTCAGTAGCTATCGCACGGCGCAGTTCCGGTTATTAGGTAAACCATGCTTCTGAGTCGGGGAAGGGCCATGACGTCCAAGAATGCCCGTATAAGCAGATGCTCATAACCTCTACTTTACATAACATATATTATCCGAGAAATGCTGCAACCAGCGCAGGGGAGTCTCATCTAGAAGTTTTGGCTACGTAAGTCGAAAGCTCTACTGACGCTCTGTCATACTGAGCATTCAAGATCAATAGCCATCGATCGCTATAACTCAGAAGGGCTCTCATGAAACTCTTGCGCTGCGATGTCTGTGTAGTGGGATCTGGCATTGCTGGAATCTCTGCCGCTTTGGCCGCTCGCGAAGCGGGCGCCTGTGTGGTCCTGGTGAGCTTGGGCACGTTGGGATCAGGCGCGAGCTTTTCTGGCACTACCTGGGGTCTTGGTATGGTGGGCCCCCTTAGCGACAGCACTGAAGATAAAGAGGCTTTTGTTCAGGGCATCCTGGCCCCCGCAGGCGACGTGGCCACTTCAGGGATGGCAGAGGTGCTCGCAAATAGATTTTATGAGTCTCTGACCACCTTTGAACGTTGGGGTGCAGTATTAGAACCTGCCGAGAAAGGCCAAGAAACCCACCGGAGCTATGTGCCGTGCTTTGACACAGAGACGCGTGGATGGTTTGGTTTTCATGCCGGGCCCTCGCATGACCCATTGGTGAATACGGTACTCCGATCAGGGGTGGAGTGTTTCTCGGCAGCCCAAGCCCTCTCTTTGTTAAAAGACCCAGACACCGGAGCCCTTAGTGGGCTTGTAGCTTCCTGTGAGGGAGAGCTCATGGCTGTGGTATGTCCCTGTGTGGTGCTGGCCACAGGAGGCATGGCGGCGCTAAGAAAGCCCACGCTCTCTTCGGGGCAATGCCGAGGCGTGGGAGCTTCTATGGCGGCGGACGTAGGAGCTCAGGTGGCTAATCTGGAGTTCGAGCAGCTCATGGTGGGCATCAAGACTTCAGGGACGCCTGCGGTATTCAATGAGAAGCTCTGGCGTTACACACGGCTGGAGAAAGACGGTAAAGACGTGTTCCGGCTTGCGGGCATTGACGAGCAGGAGGCCAAGGCAGCGCTGGAAGCTCATTCTTGGCATGGCCCCTATACCTCCCAGCGGCCTTCTCGCAAAGTGGAAGAGGCCATTTGGGCGGTAGGCGGGTCGTGTGACGCGATCATTAAGCGCCCCGAGGGCGAGCTGCCTTCCTTCATCGCCACATACATGGATTGGCTCCAAGAGGCCCATGGGCTGGGATTTGGCGACAAGCTGCCTGTCGCGGTCTATCACCAAGCTTCCAATGGCGGCATCGTGATAGATCCGAAGACCTGTCAAACCCAGGTAGAGGGCCTTTATGCCGCAGGAGAGTGCGCTCCCCTCTTCGCCATTGACCGGCTAGGCGGCATCGCCAGCTCTCAAGCCATGGTATTTGGCCAGTTGGCAGGGATTGAAGGGGCGGCCTACGCCAAGAGACGCCCGTTGGCGCCGGAAGTGCCAACGGATCAGTTGCAGTTGGTTTCTTGCCCGGATGAACAGGCAGCCACGCCGAAAGACCTGAAGAGCTTGGATGCCCCCCAATTAAAATGCAAATTTGAGCAATGGAGAGCCTATCATCAGGCGCACGGAGAAGCGCTTCTTAAGGCATGCATCCAGCGAAGGATCGTTTCTGGCAAGGAGCCGGGACCAATACTGTGTCCCTGACCGCTAGGCTCTGCGCACATCAGGCTTGACGCACCTGTGCCACCAGCACTTTAATCGGCTCATCGTCTATGGCCGGCCGCAAACGATAACTTTGCACCTGGGCTGGCACGATGACGGTCTCCGCATAGTGGATCTCTCTGGGCTCGAAGGCGCCCTGAGGGCTTTCGAGCCACGCGGCGGTCCCTTCTACCAGGTTAAATACCTGTACTTCGCCTTGAGTGGACAAATCGATGGCGCGAGAGGAGCTATAGCGGCGCGTCTCTATGAACTCCAACTCGTGCAGGCCTGTCTTCTCTACCTTGAGGTCTTCGTCGTCGTAAAGCGTCTCAACCTGATTGATCAGATGTCCTTTCACCCAGGAGGCGTCTCTGTCCCACTGGATGTTTCGAGCGCCGTCTTCTATGTGAATGGGCCGGGGGTTTCCGTCAAGATCGGTGCGGTCCCAGTCCCAGAGCTTGTAGGTGAAGATGTAAGGGGTGGCGCTGACTTCCAGCACCATGCAGTCTGCTGAGGAGCAATGGACGGTGCCGGCGGGAATAAGAAAGTGGTCATGTTTGGCTGCGGGCCAGAAGTTGACGTATTTTGCGGCATCAAAAGAGCCTGTGACCTGTGCTTCCTTGAGATCGCCAATCATTTGATCGCTATCGATGCCCTCTTTTACCCCAAGGTAAACCCCGCCATTTTGTCCTGCATCCAAAATGTAATAACTCTCATCCTGGGTGTAGGTCATGCCATAATGGTTTATTATATAATCTGTCGTGGGGTGCACTTGCAAGCTGAGGTTCTGGCCGCCCATGGTGTCCAGCAAATCGAACCGTATTGGGAATTCTGCGCCAAAACGTGCATAGTTACGTGCGCCCAGCAGCTCTTTTGGATGAGCCAAGACAATATCTTGAGCCGGCACCTCCACATTGGTGGTGCCATAGCGCAAAAGCACGCTGTTCTCTTCTGGCACTCCGTCAAAACTCCAGGCATAATTTGGCGCCTCAGGGCTTAGGCCAAAGTGCTCTCGCATCCATTGGCCGCCCCACACCCCCGGGTCAAAATATGGCACCATGCGAAACGGCGAACGCACCGCCTGGGCAAGCCCTGCGCGATAGGCATCCCCGCTTATCATGAGCGGTTTTTGCCTATGGGTAAGCGCAAGCAGGTAATCGAGGCTGGGTTGGAGCTGGCGCTTGATTTTGTCAGCCAGCCGCCATTCAATGAAATAGCCGCGTTTGAATTTGCGCGCGTTGGATTCTTGGGGGTTGTTCCAAAAATGATTAGGCATCCCTTGGCGGTACCTTTGTTGGATTTCCCAGCGGGAGATATCTCCATAGACGGTAAGCACCTGCTCTTCAGGAAGCTCTCGGGCACAAGGATCTGCAATCAAAGAAGCCCCAAAACCCCAGACAATCACCGGTCTGTGAGCTTTTAGGCAACGGCGGATATCTTCCTGGATGCGAGCCTTTGCGCTTGTATCCATAAGGTCTTGCAGGGTGCCCCTATACATGACACCGCGAACGCTGTCGCAGGTGACGTGTGGGGCTAGGATCGCCTGAATAGCCTCTTGATCCAGATAGGCGTCCCTGGCATCTACTACCGTTGCGTCAGGAAATGCGGGAGCCACCAAATCCAGAGCTTCAGAAGATATCCCTGGGTACATCTCCACCACTATGAGGCGTGCCTGCGTGCGGGAAGACAGCTCCTCCAAGATCGCCTGCGGAGTCTCCCATAGGGCATGGTCATAGCCATCAACTTTGATAGTGGGTGAAAGATCGTAGCGGTAATCGCTCATAAGGCCCCTCCAACTCGATGGCTTTTTGGCTCATTGGCACGACAGGGCTTCGGGATGAAATCCGGGAAATCCATCTAGTACATCCTAATGTTATGACAATAAGAACAATAGCATAGTAGAGGTCTAAAAAGAAGAGCTTGCGATGATGGATAAAAGCATGAAGGGTAAACAGTTCTCCCTTATACGTGCCGAGAAAAGCTTCCGCCTACTCCCCTAGCCGGATAGTAAGCTCGTAATCTTGGCCTCGATAGGTGGAGTTGGTGTATTCCACAGGCATCTGTCCAAAGGAACCTTGTCGGCAGCGCTTCAAGAGAGCTCCCTCCCCTAGCCCCTCGAATCTCTCGCGATCTTTCTCTGTGGGATTAGCAGCACGCACGGTTTCTACAATAGAGGTCACGGGAAAGCCAAGCTCTCCCAAATACTCGTAGAGCGAGCCGGTGTCATCCAAGCGATCAAAAGGCACCTCTGGCGATAGATAGGTCTCGAAGTAGGCAGCCCTATGATCATTGATAACAGTGGCGCGGCAAAGCCGAACTACTTTCTGAGCACGTGGGATTCCAAAAAACTCTGCAACCTCCTCAGGAGGGGTTTCTCGGCTAAGAGACAGCAGCTTTCTCTCGGTATGGTTTCTCACTTCTGCAAAGTCAGAAAAACTGGAGTGCAAATGGGTTTCAATGAGGTCCTGAGGTTTGAGCACCAAGGTCCCCTTGCCTCGACGGCGTTCTATCAGGCCTCGGGACACCAGTTTGTCCAATGCTTGACGCACAGTGATGCGTGAGACGCCAAACTCTTCCATTAAGGCCATCTCGCCGGGCATCGTGCTTCCCACAGGATAGGTGCCGTTGGCTATGCGCTCGCTGAGGATTTGGGCGATCTGGCTCCAAAGCGGCTTATCTCCGGGGAGACTGACGAGCTGCATGAGAGGGTCCTTCCTGAGGGGGCGAAGATGAGGGGGTTTCATTGGCCTGGTGGGGATATCCAGGCCTAAAGAGACCTTCGATGCGAGCTTCTGCAATAGGTGCCAAGGCGGAGTCTATTACAAAAAGCACGCCGTCAGCGGCTTCCAGCACGAGATCCTGGCTTGGCACGAGCGAACGTCCGCAGCGGGTCACCAGGCACACCGAGCTGCCCTGCGGGCAATGCAACTCTGAGAGCCTTTTGCCTTCTGCCTCAGAGCCAAAGTTCACATACCAGGTATGGGTAACCACTGAGCGCCTGGGCGCCTTTACGATCTCATCGCTGTCATGGGCCAGTAGATTTCCAAGCAGATGTTCGTAGTAGCCAGGCGTTTTAGTAAGGTTTGCCACCACATAGGCTACCAGGCTCACCAACCCCAAGGAAAGCAGCGCCGAGAAGCTTCCAGTGAGCTCGAACACCAAAAGGCATCCGGTCACTGGCGCTTGGACTGCGCCCGCGAAGAGGCCTGCAATACCCAGGAGCATAAAATTGTTGATATAGGCGCCATCGAGGCCGAGAAATGCCACCGCTGCACGCCCAAACAACGCTCCAGCAAGCGCACCCATGACTACAAGCGGGTAAAGGGTCCCTCCTGGAGCCCCGGAGCTGGCCGAGATATTGGTAAATAAGTATTTGCCCAACAGCAAGAGCAGCAGAAGGAGCGTGGGGTGGTTTGAAACCCGGACGAGGATCTCTAAGATGGCGTCGCCGCCGTCCATGAGGGAGGGAGCTGCAAAGGCGCAGAGGCCTGCAAGCCCAAAGGGTATGGCCAGCCGTGACAGGGGAAGGTGAGAGCGGATCTTGCCATAGAGCGCTTGACCTAAGAACATGCCGCGGTTATGCAAAGCCCCAAGCAGCCCCAGAAAGACCCCCAGAAGCGCTACCAGCCCATAGGCGATATGGGGCAAATCAAAGGCGAATCTGATGGGGATCAGGGGGTCTTCTCCTAAAAGAGCCCCTGTGCACAGCACCGCAGCTACCGCAGAGGCCATGGTGCCAATGACAAGCGGCGCAGAAAACGATTTGTGGATCTCTTCTACCGCAAACATGACCCCGGTGAGCGGAGCAGAGAAGGCTGCCGCCATTCCGGCTCCTGCCCCACAGGTCACCAGCAGGCGCCTCTCTTCTTCTGTGGCACGAGTAAGCTCTGAGACCGCCTTGCCGCACATGCCTCCGAGCTGGACCGACGGCCCTTCTCGGCCAAGAGAGAGCCCAGCAAAGGCAGTGATGCCGCCTTCAAGCACCTTGATGGGGACCACGCGACGCCAAGGAAGATCCAGCCGACCAAGGGCGTCTGCTTCAACCTGAGGAATGCCGGAGCCTACTGTGCCTGGGGCAAAGCGCATGAGCGCGCTCAGAAGCAAAAGCAGCAGCACCAGAACGGCGATCCAGAGAGGAATGATCAGTGGGCTGGTTGCTGCCTGCGAGGTTATGGCGCGCAGCATGTCTTCGCATTGCGAGAGCAAAAAGCGGTAACCGGCGATGAGCACTCCTACGATGCAGCCCACAAGGGCACCGCGCACCACCATTAAGATCTGAAATGTGCGAGAGAGAGGAGCCAGTGCAACCTGAGACTTCATAAGCCTCTACTCCCCTCTCTCGCACGCTGCCATCCAGAGCTAGTGTACTCCTTAGAGCTTAGATCACGAGATTGCCCAGATAGAGTGCAGCGCTGTTGGCTGCAATGGCGCCATCGGAGGCAGCCGTGATCACTTGGCGCAACGGCTTTTGACGCAGATCGCCTGCCACAAAAAAGCCGGGGGTGGCAGTGGACATATCCTCGTTGGCCACTACTTCGCCAGCACCGTTGATCTGGGCGAAGGGGGCTGCCAGCTCAGAAGCCGGAATCATGCCGATAAACACGAACACGCCAAAAGAGCCCGCCTTGTGCGTGTAGGTTTGGGTCTCGCCGGTGGCCGTGTCTTTGAGCACGATGGTCTGGGGTAGCATGCCTTCGCCAGAGAGGCTCTTGATCGCGCACTGGTAGCGGATCTCGATCTTGGGATTGAGCGTCACCTTCTCCTGCAGCGCGGCTTGGGCGCGCAGATGGTCCTTACGCACAATGAGCACGACTTTCTTGCAGATGCGTGAGAGAAAGTCGGCCTCCTCGCATGCAGTATTGCCACCACCAACGACATAGACCAGCTTGTCGCGATAGAACATGCCGTCGCAGGTGGCGCAATAGCTCACACCATGGCCCTTGAAGGCATCCTCGCCCTCAAATCCAGCAGAGCGGGGCGAGCCGCCCGTGGAAAGGATCACTGCGCGTGCTTGATAGGTCTCGCTCCATCCGGTGAGCAAAAAGAGGCCTGTGGCAGGATCATGCTCGATCGAAGTGACGCTGTCCGATGTGAAGGCGGCGCCTAAAGACTCTGCATGGGCATGCATGCGCTCGGAGAGTTCGGCACCGCTGATAGACTCAATGCCAGGGTAGTTGTCTACCATATCCGATTGAGCGATCTGCCCGCCAAACATACCTGCTTCTAGAGTGATGGCATCCAGACCGGCACGGTCTGCATAGATGGCTGCCGTCAGGCCTGCAGGGCCCGCACCTACAATGGCAAGATCATGAGAGATCATAGTAATACCCTTTCTCAAAGGTCCCAAAAGACCTATGGCCTTGGGATCGCTACAGATCTAACAGCCCTGATACGAGGGCGTCGTTTGGTAAAGACACCTAGATCTATTCCCATAATCATGGCAGCAAGAGGTCGGCAGCGTTACCCCATAAGGGATTCAAAAGTTATCCAGTTAGACGGTAAGTTCGCCGCGCATGGACACTGGCACGTACGCAGCGGCTTGCTGTGGGGTGAGTCCCCGGCCAAAAAGGTGCATGAGTTTGGTCAAGGCTGCCTCGCAGGTCATATCGCACCCGGAGATGACGCCGGCTTTGGCCAGGGCATCTCCTGTGGCATAGCGCTGCTCTTCGACGCCGCCTGCGGGACATTGGGTAACGTTAACCACCAGTAAGCCGGATTTCACTGCATGGGCTATCGCATCCACGAACCATGGTTCTGTGGGGGCGTTGCCTGCGCCAAAGGTGCGAAGGACCACGGCTTTGAGTCCCGGGGCACTCAGTTGGCTTTCCAGGATTTGCTGGGTAATGCCAGGATAGAGATAGATGACGCTCACCGCAGGGTCCATGGTGAAGAAAGGCGTGAGCGGTGTGTCGCCTGCGGGGCGCCAGAGCTGCTTTTTTCTAAAGTCGATATGAAGGTCCATGGCGCAGAGCGCGGGATAGTTGTAAGAGGTAAAGGCGCCAAAATCTGTGGAGCTCACCTTAGTGGAGCGGTTGCCTCGCCACAGATAGCGGCCAAAGGAGATGGCCACCTCTCGCACCATGGCTCCCCCGTCTGTCGGGTCTTTGGCGGCAGCCACTTGAAGAGCGGTGAGGAGGTTCTCTGTGCCATCCTCGCGTATCTCGCCAATGGGCAACTGGGACCCCGTAAGAATCACTGGTTTGGTGAGCCCCTCAAGCATGAAAGAGAGCGCCGAGGCGGTATAGGCCATAGTGTCAGTCCCATGGAGCACCACAAATCCGTCGTAGTCCTCATAGGCATCGGCAATGGTGTGGGCGATTTGGCTCCAAGCGGCCGGATTCATGTTGGAGGAATCGATAGGCGGGTCAAACTCCTTGTGATTCAAGTCGTAGCCTAAAAGCTTTAGCTTTGGCACCCCGTCCATGAGATGGGCAAAGTCGAAAGGCACAAGCGCCCCTGTGGCGGGGTCTTCCACCATGCCAATGGTCCCACCGGTATAGATAAGCAAAAGCCGAGGGCGTTTTGTCGCAGTAGGAGCAGCCATGGGCACGCCTCCAAATTAATGATGTCAACAGAAATTCTGGCAACCAACAGAAGGATACCCTTCCAGAAAGAGTTCTAAGATAGCGTGAATACCGAGAAACACCTCCGACTTAGAAGGGACATGTTATGAAGATCGGCATCATTGGCGCCATGGACAACGAGGTTCGCGATCTGGTGGCCCATCTTTCCCAAGACAGCATCATCTGCCGCAGCCATCTGGAGTTTCATGAGGGAACTCTCGAAGGTGTCCCCGTAGTGGTGGTGAAGTCGGGCATCGGCAAGGTATCCATGGCCGCCTGTGCCCAGCAGCTGGTGGATCTCTTTGGCGTGGACTGCCTGATAAACACCGGCGTGGCGGGAGCCTTAGGCGATCAGATCGAGGTGGGCGACGTAGTGGTTTCCACCCGCGTGGTTCACCATGACGCAGATGTCACCGCACTCGGCTATCCCATCGGCACCATGCCGGGCTATCCCACCTACTTCGAGGCAGATCCCCAACTGGTGGAGGCTTTCTTATCGGCAGTGGCAGAGGTCGCCCCCTCTGTCCACGTCTATTCGGGAACCGTGGCCTCCGGCGAGCGCTTTGTGGCCTCGGTGGAAGATCGCAAGAGGATCCACGAGCTTTTTGACGGCCTTTGTGCGGAGATGGAGGGTGCAGCCCTCGCCCAGGTGGCGTGGCTCAACGACATTCCCTTCGTGGTGCTTCGTGCCATGAGCGACAAGGCGGATGGCTCGGGAGCCGAGTCCTACCAGGCCTTCGAGGATGAGGCTGCCTCCACTATGGCCCATGCCCTCATGGCCGCCCTGCCTACCATTGCAGCGCAAAGTTAGGGTGTTTATTTTAGTATTACATCACCCAAGCTCACAGAGTAGGTTTCATATTCAATTGTACTTAGTAGGCACATGCCGGAGGAAATGTACTTAGTAGGCGCGAGTGTTATTGCTCTTCTGCATCTTGGCCCCGCAGACCCCAAAAATCGCCTTTTTCATCGAGCCCTGTAAATCCTGGTATAACGACTCGATTCTGCAGCCTTCATCTGGGGTGATAGGGCCTCCAATAGCACACCCTCTGTCCGGATTCCCGTGTTCAAATTTGTCTTCCGGATTTATACACCAAAGGGGACGTTGACCTGTGTCAACGTCCCAATTCATAGCATGCTTTATGTCCTGTAAGCCTCAATGAGGTGGAACGTGGGGCCCAGTTCTGGGCCTACTCGCTATAGACGAGATGGGCCTTGTCGATATCGCGCAAAGTGCGATCCAAATAGCGACGGGCTTCCCACTGGGCCATGGGAAGATTGAGGTCTAGATAGTTGCCGCACTCTTTAGGATCTGCGCCGGGGACAGCTCCCTCATAGCCGGCAACCCACTCGAAGAGCTCTGTGACAAGGGGCACGACGTCGCGGGAGTCCATATCGCCCGCCATCACCAGATAAAAGCCGGTACGACAGCCCATGGGGCCAAAGTAGACTACCCGTTCAGCCCAGGTGGAATGGTTGCGCAAAAACGTGGCGCCCAAGTGCTCGAGGCAATGGATGGCTGCGGTATCCATGACCGGCTCCTTGTTGGGAGTGGTCATGCGCACATCGAAAGTAGTAATGACCTCGTCGCCTGCCTTATCCTTGCGAGACACATAGACGCCGGGCTCTAAGGTGAGGTGGTTTACGGTAAAGCTTGCGATTTTGTCCACGAACAGCTCCTTTGCACGGTTGCCTCAGCGGATTCGGCAGCGTGAAACCGGTGGCCAGCTGCGATTCTTCGTGCTTAGTGTGACACACAGGCGAAGGTGGCGTGTAGGGAGCGTGATGAGGCATGAGGAGCTCTCCACAGCGGGTAGGTTCTCTTTAGAATGCAGCTTCGGCCTTAGGGGGCACGGGTTTCTCGGCAGCTCCTGGAATGTTCGTGTTTCTATACCTCGCTATGAAGGGTGATGACTCCATGCATCAGCCAGCCGATAAGGACAACCTTGATGAGCGCAACCTTGAGGTGACTCGGGCTTATGAGCAGGGTTTGAAAGATGCTCGGGCAAAGGACCATGAGCCGGCGGGGGAATCTGACGATAAAAAAGGCGGGCTGTTGAGCGATCTCTCGGTGCCTCAGGTGGCTGCCGGTGCACTGGCTGCGGTGACCTCGATGCTTCTCACCAACCAGATTGGCATCGCAGGGTCGGTCATCGGCGTGGCGGTAGGCTCGGTGGTATCTACGGTGGCCAGCTCGGTCTATAAGCGCATGGTGGCTACCGGTGCTTCAACCCTTAAAGAGAAGATCAACACCTCAGATGATGAGCCAGGGGCTACGCGTCCCCTGGATGTTCACGAAGGCACCGTCGACGCCTCTGGGGCGCGCATCGCTCCTGAAGAGCTACGGCAGAGAGTCCATGCGCAGCAGGCTGCCCGCACCCATAAAAAGGTGGCAGTGGGCGTCATAGTGGTGGCCGTGGTAGCTGCGCTGATAGGAGTGGCGCTCTCGGCCGGCTTTGTGTCTCTTGCCACCGCAGGCCAGGGCTTGGGCACGAAGACCTCCCTGGTGGCTCCTAAGGAGCCACAGAAGAGCGATCAGGCCGCTGCCGCTGACAACGACGCACAAAAAAGCGCCGCTGCGAAGCCGGATAATTCTACTGAGAACTCTTCCAATAAACCTCAAGATAGCAGCGCTGCCACTAATGGCAACTCTGATGCCGGCGACCAAAACGCCGCTGCTGCGGGGGGCGACGGGACTAACAGTGCTGCGGACAACACTTCCAACGGCGGGTCTTCCACAAATCCACAAAAGCCGGAGGATGGCACCGCTACTCCCCCTTCAGATCCCTCTACCAATGGCGAACAGGCTTCTGGCAATGCTTCTGGCACTCCTGGTGCGCAGCAAGGAGGCCAGAGTGCTCAAGGCACGCAAGGAACTCAGGGTCAAGCCTCTGCCCAATCTACCAATAATTAGCGGAATGTAGGGCAATTAAATACCGGACAATCTCTTAAAGTATCCCTTATTTTGCGAGCTGAAGAACGCAGTAAGAAACCTGTAAGTTATCAAAAGTCCCCATTTATTGCATCGATGGTAATTGGTATTCTAAAGACAATCTGAAACCCCAAGACCCATCGAGGCTTCATGAGCACCACGGAGTTTTCCATCATTCTTCCTGCGTTGCCCAATCGCCCTTGGGCCGCAGCACTCAGCAGCTGTTTAGCCCAAGAGGGCGTTCGTGCCACTGTGACGGTACTGGCCACTTATGACACGGCAGACGGCGCCCCCGCTTTGGATCCCGCAGAAAGCGCCCTTTTGGAAGGCTTCTCTGTGCCTGATTCCATCGAAGTGCGCTGGGTTTCCGCGCATTCTGCCGAGGATCTGCACTCCTACCTGGCAGTGTTGCTCTCTACGCCGGCTCAATGGGTGATGCTTTTGCATCCAGACTGTGTGCTGGCTCCCACTGCCTGCGCCCAAGCCCGGGATCTCGCAGTGGCTCACGAGGCTTCTCTGGTGATCCCTGGAACTCAAGAGATTACCTTGGATACCGCTCAAGGCGAGGCCACCCAAGCGATCTTTGGCAGCCATCTGGCATCCTTGGATCCCGCCTGTCTTTTGGCAGACCACACCAGCGCCATCCTTGCCTGTGCCGCGATGCTTTCTGCCACCGTCCAGACCCCTGTGCGCCATAGCTTCCTCTTTAGCCTTTGCTCTTTGGCAAAGCGGGCGCATATCACCCAGATGCCACTGGCAGAAGAGCTTTTCGAAGGCGCCCCCAAGACGCTCTGCGATTGTCAGGAGGTCTCCGAAAACGCCACCATCGCTTCTCAAGTGGGTCGCATGATCTCCCAAAACCAGCGCTGGGACGAGCTGCGTGCCAGCTACGAGGTGCTCTGCCAAGAGCTGATCGAGCCCTTTGCCAGAGCCTGCTTCCCTGCAGCTTGTCATGCCGAAGCCTCTAAAATGGTGGCCAAAGAAGGCCCGGTGTCGCTTTTTGACACTTTGGCAGAGTGCTGGCCTCTCCCTGAGCTTGTCTCGAGCATTGCCTACTGGGCTACCTCTCATCCTGAGACCATCGCTTCGGTGGTGCTTCGCGCCGGCTGCCTGGAGGCCCACCTCAGCGCCCTTGATCGCGTGATGGTGGTCACCTGCCCTCAAAGTCCTCTGTCGCTGGACGACAGCAATGAGATCCAGGATGCCTTGGATCGCTTCGCCATTCAAACCTCGAAGTTTTACACAATGGCTCCCCTTGCTGCCGAGATACCCCTCGATGCTTGCAGCATCACTGCCCTTAAAGCCACGTCCTCTAGAGCAGCGTCATCGGAGGGCGCCTGTGGCTTCCCTCTGGCTTTGGCCCAGCGCTGGCACCGGACCCTCAGGGAGGAGGCGCCGGATCTGGTAGTCCTTCCGCTTTGCAACTCCCCCGAGCTCTTCTGGGGCGCCCTCATGGCGCGCCTGGCGCACATTCCGGTGGTGGCCGTTGCTCAGTCTGACACCCAGGATGGCTCCAAGGCGCTCTGGGCCAAGGCTGCCGCCAGTTTGGCCTCGGTGGTAGCGGTGGATGCCGAGGCTGCAGACCCTTTGGTAGGCTCCAATACCACGGATCTCAATGGCTCCCAGTCTGCCAAGGAGCGTTTCTCGGCATCGCTGACCTCGGCGCTATTGGCAGCTCATGGCAAAGCCCCAACCATCATTCGCGGCGCTTCTGAGCCATTGGCCCTTTGGGCCAGCCGAGTGCTGGATGCCCTAGAAGAGCGGCTCTCCCAGCCTCCCGCGCCTTCCATGCCTTCCGACGCCCTGTTGCCCCTCTTCGACGCACGGCTTAACAGCGGGCAGCGGTCGTTCTTATCGGCAGAGCAGATGGCAGCTCAGCTCGAGGATCGTGTAGAAATTCTTGAGGCGCGCTTGGCGTCCTCTCGAAGCGAGGCGGCCATGCTGCGCAGGCGTTTGGCAGAAGCCCAGGGTTTCACGCAAGAACCGCGCACCCCCAATTGCCCCCTCTCCCCCCGAGACGATTGCTAATGCAACTTTTTTGGAAGGCCCATTAAGGGTAGAGTGTGAACTATCCGCGCACTCACACCCTTAATCACACCCTGCGAGGAGGCCTTCTTATGGCATGCGACGTCTCGGTCATCATTCGCTCTTCCAATGGCGGGGCTTATCTCCCTGCGGCAATTCAGGCTGCCATGGCCCAAGAAGGATTGAATTTCGAGATTGTGGTGGTTGATGACGCCAGCACAGATTCCACCGCCCAGGTAGCGGCAGAGGCATCGCTGGCTCATCCTTCGCTGCGCGTGATCTCTATGGCAGAGCACTCTGGCCGCATGGAAAGCTATCGCGCCGGCCTCAGGGCTTCTTCGGGCACCTATGTGCTCTTCTCGGATGCTCCAGACATGCTTTTGCCTCAAAGCCTAGGCCGTCTTTTCCAAGTGGCCAGCCAAACTCGGGCAGACATCCTGGTGACCTCCTCTGAGTTCAAGCCGCTGCAAGATTCCCCGGATGCCAATGAGGAACAGAGGTCCGCAGCGTCGTCTCAATCCTCCTTATCGCCCGAGGATACAGGCAATATCGCTCAAGCCCGCCTCTTGGCTGCCGACATCTTTAGCGACCAAGATACCGGCGCTGCCGTGCGCGTGGTGTCGCCGCTGATGCAGACGGTGGACGGCGAGGCTATCATCGACGCCTTCTTCCGCACTCGCAGCGTGCCGGTGCAACTGCGCGGGCGCCTCTTTAAAACCGAGCTGGCCCGCCACGCATTTGCAGAGATAGAAATCAACTCTGTAGCTTCTCACGACGAGGCGGTCGCAGGGTTCATGTGCGCCATCCTGGCTCAACGCCTGGTGGTGCGCCCGGATCTCCACGGCCTCGTCATTGCCGAGAACCCCGCGCCGTCCCTTCTGGAAGCCTCTGATTTCGCCGCCATCTGCGCCAACCGGTCCACTGCCGAGGTGGCGGTAGGCTATCTCAACCGCTCCGAGCAGTGGGAGCGTTACTACGATGCCTGGGAAGGCTTGGCGGTGGGTTTGGTGCGCCAAGCCACCGATATCTTCCCTGCTCGGGTGCAGCCGGTAGCCTGGGCCGATGCCGCCACAGAGCTTCTCAATTCCTGGGGCGCCCCCTATATCGCCGCAGCCCTGGAAGACAACGAGGACTCCGATCTTTGCTCGGTCGCCATTGCCCTTGCAAGCTCGGCTGCCTTGGCGCAGACAGGAGCCAGGCCTCACAACCTCGCTATTTTGGTGCGCGAGGGCGACGACTTGGTGCAGCTGCGAAAGCTCCAAGACTCACTGGCTTCTCGCCGCACCAGCTGCTCCATCATTGCCGAGGAAGGTGCTGCCACCGGCTCTCTTGCTGTGGCTCAAACCATTCCTGCTTACAGCTCCACGCTGGAGCGTGCCCGAGAACTCTCGCGCATTTTGAGCGACCTGGAGATCGACGGGTTGGTGCTCTCTGCCGGTGATGTGCGCGGGGTTTACGACGAGCTGGTAGCCCGAGCCCAGATGGTTCCTGTCGCCCTCATCGCCACTGAGCCTATCGAGTCGGTGGCCGCCTATCGCGCCGTAGCCGCCCAGGTGGCTTTGGCCAGCTGCGTGGTGCCGGCCACTGGAGTCGATTCAGAGCTATGGAGCTTGCTGGGAGTGCGCATCGCCAGCCTAGGTGGGCTTGTGGCTTCGCTTTCCTTGGGCACCACCAGGGCAGACCTCAATGCCCGCCGTCTGGCGCTGCAGCTCAACACGCTGGTTCGCTCCTATCAGACGTCTATCGACAACCTCAAGGAATCCTGCGCCCATGCCATCGACCGCAACGGCCGCATGGAGACCCAGATCGCCGGCCTCAAAGATCGCTGCGCCAATTTGGAAGGGCGTTTGGAAGAAGCCGTGGCCGAGCGCGACGAGCTGGAACGAGAACTGGAATCCCTGCGCTCCTCAGGAATCTTTTCTCGGCTGCGCCATAAAGGCAAGTAAATCGACAGCTCGCCAACCATACGTACAAGCTGTCGGCATTTCAAAGCGACCGCCCTTCCCCATACGTGATGGAGAAGGGCGGTCGGTTCGTGCATAATCGGCAACGCTTAGTGCTCTAGCAGCTCCAGTACCTGGCGTTTTATTGCCAACGCGTCGGAGGTGAGCATGAATTGGTCGCGATCTTTACGCGGACACCCGATAGTCACCTCTCCCACCAGGCGGCTCACCTGACCCTGAGCAGGGTTTCCCGCCAGCACCAAAATGCGATCGGCCATGGCGATGGCCTCGTCCGCATCGTGGGTCACCAGCATGCAAGTGAGGTCTAAGCGGCTCATGAGTTCCAAGAACCAGGAGCGCATGTCGGCTCGCGTGAGGGCGTCTAGGGCCGAGAAGGGCTCGTCCATCAGCAGCACTGGATCATCCATCAAGTAGGTGCGCAAAAGGGCCGCCCGCTGGCGCATGCCGCCTGAGAGCTGATCGGGATAGAGCTCCTGCGTCCCTTCAAGCCCAAAGCGATCCAGCTGCGAGGCTACCTGTGCCCGCGCCTCTTTGAGACTCATGCCTTTGAGCAGCAGGGGTAAAGCGGCATTGTCCTGCACCGTGCGCTCGGGGATGAGCAGGTCTTTTTGGAGCATGTAGGCAACAGACCCCGGCGCACCGGTAACGTCTTTGTCTCCTACAAACACTTGGCCGCGATCAGGAGTGGTAAGGCCTGCCAATGCATGGAAGAGCGTGGTCTTTCCCGAGCCCGATCGGCCTACCAAACAGACCAGCTCTCCAGCTGCCACCGAGAAGGACGCATCCTCCACGATGGGCTCCCCTTCCCAGGAAAGCCAGAGGTGGGAGGCCGCAAGCCCTGCTACTTGAGGATCGATGTCGTCCATGGCAGTCTTTACGCCTCCGGTAGGTATTCGTTGGTAAAGCCGCTGCTGGCCTCAATAGCCACCGGCGTGAGCTGTTGGTCATTCATCCATTGATAGAACTTCTCCCAACGGCCCTTGTCGATGTGGCCCCACTGAGAAGCGTCAGCCACGTACTTGTCCGCCAGGTATTCCTGGGAAGCCTTGGCCAGCGCTGGATCGATCTCAGGATTGGCCGCCACAAGAATCTCTGCGGCATCATCGGGATTTTGCACCGCATACTCATAGCCTTTTTGAGTGGCTGCCAAGAAACGCTTCACGGTGTCTGGCTGCTCTGCCAAGAAGCTGTCATTGGCGATGATCACCGGCGTGTAGTAGTCAAAGGTGTCGTCGATGTCGATAAAGGCCACGTAGTCTACCGGGTAGTCTTGGATTTTGGCATTTTGACCTGCCCAAGCCTCATAGCACCAGATGGCATCGAATTGATCTGCCTTGAGACCGGTGACCTCGTCGGTAGAATTGGCGGGTACCAGCTCAACTTTGGACCAGTCCCCTCCGTCAGACTCCACCACCGATCGCACGATGGCCTTCTCCACATCTTGATCCCAGGTGCCGTAGCGCTTGCCCTCAAGCCCTTTAGGCCTGTCAATGCCGTCTCCCTTGCGAGAGATAAGACCTGAGGTATTGTGTTGAATGATGGCTGCGACGGCGGTCACCGGGAAGGGGTTGTCGCTGCCCAGGTAGTTGGCCATCACATCTTGATAGGACATGCCCACCTGAGCCTTGCCAGTGCCCACCAGCGCATCGGCGCCATCCTCAGGGGGCTGAACGATCTCAAGCTCGATGCCCTCGTTAGTATAGAAGCCCTTTTCCTGAGCCACATAGATGCCTGTGTGGTTGGTGTTGGGGGTGTAATCAAGCACAAAGGTAAGTTTCTCCAAGCCATCAGAAGATGCTTGGGGTGTGCTTGCAGCATTGTTGGAATTGCAGGCAGCAAGCGAGAGACCTGCGATGCCGGCGCCTGCCAGCTTAAGAAAGCTGCTGCGGCTATAGGAGCGAATCATCGAGAACCTCCAAAAATGAATGCGTTATTTGCTTTGGGAGAGATGGGAGAGCTCCCCAGACTTTTTTGTAGCTGCACGCCAGGGCATGGCAATGCGCGCAATCAAGCCGATCAATCCCATGAGAGCTAAAGAGAGTGCAGAAATGATAAGGATCACGGCAAACATCTGGTCATAGGAGTAGGATTTGCGCACGCGAGTCATATAGACTCCCAATCCGTCGAAACCTCCGAGCCATTCAGCTACTACTGCGCCTACCACGGCGTAGGTAGCGCTGATGCGCAATCCCGAGAAGAACGAACCCGCCGCAGCCGGGATCTTCACATAGCGAAAGATCTGCCAGCGATTGGCCCCCATGGTGCGCATGAGGTCTATGGCGTCGGGGTCCACCGAGGCAAAGCCTTCTGCCAACGCTACCGTGATGGGAAAGAAGGTGGTGAGCGCCACCAGAAGCACCTTGGGCAGCATGCCATAGCCCAGCCACAACACCAAGAGCGGTGCGATGGCCACTGTAGGGATGGTCTGGCTTAGGGTTACCAAAGGATTGAGGGCGGCTTTTACCAGGGCGAAGCGATCCATAAGTACCGCAAGGCCAAAGCCCGCTGCAACGCCACAGGCTAGGCCTACTAGGGCCTCTGTGAGGGTCACCAGGCCGTGGGAGGCCAGTAGAGGCGCATCGGCAATGAGCGCTTCCACCACATCCAAAGGGCTTGGCAAGAGAAAGGCGGGAACAAGGCCAAAGCTCACTGTGCACTGCCACACCACAAGCACCACAACTACGGTAACGGTAGGGGCGACCCAAGAGCGACGAGCAGATCTCACTGGTTCTCCTCGGAACGAGAAGCATCGAATGCCGCATTGACCTGGGCGTACTTGCCCACTTTGCGCTCGGTGGTAAGCAGGGGCTCTTGCGCCCTCACATCGATCTTCGCGTAGGTCATGACTTTGCCTGCGCCGGCCGCGATGGCGATGCGTTGACACTCGGCCAGAATGCTCATGCACAGATCATAATCGCCTTCGATGGTAGATTCAAAGGGACCCACAAACAGGCTAACCGGTTGGGATTTGAGGTAATCGATGACCTCGTCCACAATGCGTACCACCTCATCGTCGCTGGCGGCGTCCATAGGCAGCACTTGAATGGCAACAGCGCACTCCATTGCACGTCCTTCCTGGCGGCATAAAAAATCCCGCCACATTGCGGGACCCGGAGGCGAAGTCGCATGGTCCCTACGCTGGCATTATCCAGATCAGGTTCTTGGGTCGAGCCGCTTGGGTGCTCCTCTCAGCCGGGCCATAAGCTCCCAGCTCCCCTTTGTCCATGGATTATAGCGTGCGCTAGGTGTGACGCAAAGGACGAGCTTATATCTGACAAACTCTTGGATTTATATTTATAGGTGAGACAGGCTCACACACTACAAGTCGACTACTCTAAAAGGAAGCCAAGAACTCCACTGCGGGGAGGATGCATCAATGACAGCGCCCGAATCCACTGCCACTTCCAATACCTCTTACCAAAGCCTTGACTACAAGCGTTTGGGCGAGGCAGTGACAGAGGCGCTCTCAGGAGTAGATGCGGCTGTAGTGGACTCCCAAGAGGTCCCTCAGCTCATCAAGAAGCTCAGTCAGGCAGTAGAGCCTGCGGTGATAGAGATCCGCCGCTTCCTTCACGCCCATCCTGAGCCGTCTCTCAAAGAAGTTGAAACCGCTCGCACCATTACGCACCAGCTGGAGGCCTTGGGTATCCCCTACTACATGCCTTATGAGAACAGCGTGGTAGCTACCATCAAGGGCACCGCTCCCGGCGCCTACGATTCCCAGAGCCATCCCCGCAAGCGCCTGCTCATGCGTGCCGATATCGACGCCCTTCCGGTTCAAGAAGAGACTGGCGCACCCTATGCTTCTCAAACTCCTGGAATCATGCATGCCTGTGGCCATGATTGCCATGCTGCCATGCTTTTGGGAGCAGCCGCCATCCTTTCCCACATTGCTCCCGTGCTTTGCGGCGAGGTGCGCTTGGTATTCCAACCAGCCGAGGAAAACTCCACCGGCGCCTCCATGATGGTGAAGGCAGGCGTGTGCGACGGCGTCGACGGAGCCTATGGCTGTCACATTTGGAGCGAGGTGCCGGCAGGCAAAGTCTCTCTCGAGGCCGGCCCGCGCATGGCTAACGCCGACTGGTGGCGCATCGACATCAAAGGCAAGTCTGCTCACGGTGCGCTTCCTCACCGCGGCGCCGACGCCATCCTCGCTGGCGCCGCCATCATCGAGGAACTCCAAACCATCGTGAGTCGCTCGGTCTCCCCTTTCGAGCCCGCCGTGGTGACTGTGGGCCAGTTTCACGGAGGCACCGCCCGCAATGTGGTGGCAGGCTCTGCCTGGCTTGAAGGCACGGTGCGCACCTTCGACCCCGAGATCCACGCGCGCATGCCGCTTCTTATGAAGCGCGTTGCCGAGGAGACCGCAGCCGCCTTGGGTTGCGAGGCCACGGTGAGCCAGTACGATTTGGGCAGTTGGGCTGTGGTAAACGACGCCCATGCCTCACAGATCGCCGCGCGTGCGGCGGAAGCGGTTCTCGGCAAGGATGCCATCGCTCGCTACCGAGGCTCCATGCCCGGCGAAGACTTCTCTGAGTATCTTTTCGAAGTGCCGGGCGTCTTCGTGTTTTTGGGTTGTGCCAACCCTGCGAAAGGTCCGGTGCACCCTCAGCATTCCTGCTTCTACAACCCCGACGAGACCGTGCTCAAAAACGGCGTCGCCCTAGAGGCTGCCTATGCCTGGGAATTCCTAGGCGAGGGGCTTGCGCACTAGGGCGTCGTGTGAATCAGTAGTGCGACTATTCTTTCTCTTCGCCGGAAAGCAGGCGATCCACCATCACCTGGTTGGCCGCCAGCTCCACCGAGTCATCCAAAGGTTCCAGGGCGCCGTCGCCGTAGCGACGCTCTAGCGCTGCCGACAAAAGCGCGTCTGCCACACCCGGGTTCTTGGGCAGCAGGGGCCCATGGATATAGGTGCCCACTACGTTGTCTTGCCAGCAGCCCTCATAGCCTGTGATGCCGTCGTTGCCATGTCCAAAGAGCACTTTGCCCAAGGGACGAAGACCTGCGCCCAAGTGGGTCCGGCCCCCATGGTTCTCATAGCCCACGATGGGCTGAGGGGAAAGATCGCTCTCGATGGCAATGTTGCCGATGAGGCGAGGGTTGCCGCGATCGGTATAGAGGTCTACCAACCCCAAGCCTTCTACCTTCTCGTCGCCCATGAGGTAGGAGTGGCCTAAGAGTTGATAGCCACCACATACGGCAAGCAGCACTCCTCCATCGGCTACGTAGGCTGCCAGCTCGGCTTTTTGGGCCAGCAGCTTGTCACACACAATGCGCTGCTCGCGGTCGGAGCCGCCGCCGATAAAGACCAGGTCCACCTCTTTGAAGCTGGGGGTATCGTCGATGGAGACCTCGGCGATCTCTGGGGTGAGGCCGCGCCACTCCAAGCGTTTGGCAAGCGTGATGATATTGCCGCTGTCGCCATAGAGGTTTAGGAGCTCGGGATAGAGATGGGCAATGCGCACAGACTTACCGCTCATGGCTCTCCCCAATCTTTTCAAGCTCTGCCTTGGCAGGCCACAGGGCAGAATAGTTGGTAAGCACATACAGAGGACGGTCTTTGGGAAGGGATGTTATGTGATCCAAGGCATCCTTGACGCTTGCGCAGAGCGGCGCGTCCATGCCGGCATACTTCATACGTACCTGCAGGTCGTTGGAGCGATGTCCACCCACTGCCAGTGTGAGGTCGTCTTCCTGGGAGAGGCGCTCGAAGTCCACATCCCAGATCCAAGAGATATCTTTGCCGTCGTTGTAGTCGTCGTTCACCACAAAGAAGGCGGCTTTGGGCCGATCGTCGGCAAGCATGAGGGAGATGTTCTGGTTAAAGCCAGTAGGGTTTTTGGCTAAGTTGAGCACCACTTCTCTACCGTCCACATCAAAGCGCTGCAAGCGCCCGTTCTCCGGATGGTAGTGATCCAGGGTGTCTTGGAACTGTTCTGGGGTCACCCCGGCCAGCGTGGCCCCAATGAAGGCGGCCAGCAGGTTGTAGACCATGTAGACGCCGCCAAAGGACGCCTTAAGGTGCACAGGCCACTGGGGTGTTTCAAGCGGAGAGGCTGCGGGTTTCTCGGCAGCAGGGGTGCGCGGACCTGTCACGTCAAAGGAGACTCCTGTGCGCTCCACCTTGACGTGGGTGGCACGCCAGTCGAGCTCAGGGCGAGCGAAGTCTCCATTGGGGCATGCAAAGTTTCCCAGCTGGGCGTAGTGGCGGAAGACATAGTCGAGCTCTGCTCCGCAGACTTGGCAAAAGCGAGCCTCGGGCACACGGTCGGGGGGAAGGCCCAGAGCCTCGTCGATGCCAAAGGAGATGACGGGATTGCCTTGGGTAAGACGCAGCGCCACGCCCATGGAAAGCGGGTCGTCGCCACAGACTACCAGCGTGGTCGCGGGAGAGGCGTCCAGCGCGTGGGCAATGGTGTCTTGCACGCGGTCTATCTCGCCTGCGCGGTCCAGCTGGTCGCGAAAGAGATTGAGCAAGATGAGATAGCGGGGTTTTAGGGCCGGCAAGATCTTGATGGTGGAGAGCTCGTCTGCCTCGATGACAGCCCAATTGGCCGAGAGCTTGGTCATGAGGGCTGCGGTGACGCCTGGTGCCATGTTGGCTCCAGCGCGGTTGCACATCACTGTCTGACCAGAGGCTTCTATGGCCGAGGCGAGCACGTTATTGGTAGTGGTTTTGCCGTTGGTGCCGCAGACCACGATGGAGCCCTCTACATGAGAAGCCAGCTCGCTCAAGAGCGCAGGATCGATGGCCAAGGCGATGCGGCCTGGCAGCTGAGAGGCGTTTCGGTGAAGCACTGAGACAAGGCCCCAGCGCGTCAGTTTTCCAGCGCCTAAGGCAAAGGAAGCGCGCAATGTCATGCTAATTGGCCTCACGCTCGTCGTCGTCCAGCTCGCCGGCCGCGATAACGTCTTCGATGCGCAGGTTCACGCCGGAGACCTCAAGGCCGGTCATGGAGGAAAGCTCGCGCACCACAGCCTTCTTCACATCTTCGAAGACCTGAGGCGCGTAGGCGCCGTAGGCCATGAGGATGGAGATGTTCACGCGCACGGAGTTGTCCTGCATAACCTCTACTGTGACGCCCTTGGTGAGATCTGCGCCGGTGAGCGTCTCTTGAACGCGCTTGAAAAAGCCGCCCTTCATGCCTACCACACCGGGGACGTCGCGGCAGGCGATGGCCACGATCTTCTCGATGACGCCGTTGGAGAAAGTGAGGGAGTCCTCGGAGTCTGCATCCTCGACGTCTTCGATGACGTCATCGTCTGTGGTTTGGGCCATGGCGCTCACAGGCAGCTGCACCAATGAAGATTCTTGAGCCTCAGAGGTTGAGGTGGTAGAAGCGTCGTTCATGATGTCTCCTTAAAGCTCGCGCTTTAGCGGTAATCGTTAGAAGGGGCAAGTAGATGCTTGACGGCATTGATGATGCGCGGGTCGCCGTCCAGCCATTGACCAAAGGCTACCCCGGCAGTGGCCATAAGCGCTACAAAAAGCGCCTGGAAGAAACCGACCCAAAAGATAAGCAGAGCCACCACCACTCCAAGCACGCCAAAGATCACCGCATTGGAATGGCCGGGCGCCAATCCCTCTACCCAACTGGCAGCAGTGGATCGCGTTTTGGCGGCCAGTATGCGTGCATGGGCTCCTTGCGCCTTGAAGTTTGTGACTGCGTCGGCAGGCTGGGAGCCTTTTTCCTGCCGAGAAGCTCCTGCCTCAGTAGTTGAGGCTTTTTGAGTGGACTCGCCATCGGCAGACTCCACATCGACTTCGACGGTTACAGGAGGCTTTTTGGCCATGCTAGTGCACCTCCTTAGATATAGCCTGAGGATGCACGATGGTAACCTCAGAAGAGCTGCTGGTAGAAGCTTCGGATTCTGGAGAGACTGCTTCTTCTGGTGACAAGCCTGTAGAGCTTTGAGCATCCTTCGAGGCTTCGATTCCGTAAGGTACGGGTTTCTCGGCAACTTGGCCGGTATCATGACGCAGGGCACGATCGGCCTTGTGGGCGGCGGTGGGCTTGAAGCTGCCATTCTTTTGAGGGGACACGGCGTTGCCGGGAGTGATGTCGGCAGTTTGGCGAGGCTCCAAAAAGCGCAGAGTCAACGATCCCAAACGGTCGCCAATGAGAATGGTGAGTCCCCGGCGCAATGATTCTTGGAGGGCCTGAGCTTCGGCCTGGACATCGAGAGAGTGGTAGGGCTGGATCCAAAGGGCTACATCCACCTGATCGCGATGGCGAGTATCTACCACCACCTTGGTAACCAGGCATAGGCCGTCAGCCTCGGCCAGATAGGTGGCTTGGGACGCCACCGCAGAGCGCGCGATGGAAACGCGGTCGCCATCTTCATTGATGACTTCGATGTCTTTGGGTTTTTTGGCGCGCACCCCAGCCACAAAGAGACAGATGAATCCCACGAGCCCTATGACGATGAAGGCTTCTGTGAGGAAGACGAACCAGTCAAGGGCGAACAAGGCAGAGATCTGGGCTGTCCAAGGGCCGAGCCACCAGACAAGGCCAAGACCAACCACTAGCAAGCCTAGCAGCGAAAAGACTATGAGGCAGAAGCGCTTGAACCCATTCATGGACTTCATCCCTTCGACATTCATCTATGGGTGTGCCCAGCGGCACGTGCAATAGATGCCTCTTCACTGTAAACGCTCCCGACCACTCAGGCGCTGATCCTGTGCAAAAAGAAACCCGGTTTCCAAAAACGCCACCAGACGTCTTGGAAAACCGGGCAAAAATGCAACTTTTGAGAACCTAAGGATTACTCCTCATCCAGAGCAGCGGCGATCTCGTCTGTCATCTCCATGGTATTGTAGACGTTCTGCACGTCTTCCAACTCCTCCAAACGGTCTACCAGGCGCTGGACCTTCTTGGCATCTGCCACGGAGACCTGGCTGGGGGTGGTGGGAACCATGGTGAGCTCCGAGCCCTTGACCTCAATGCCCTGAGCCTCAAGGCCAGCCTGGACGTTTTGCATGTTGTCGTAAGCGGTGTAGACGATCCACTGATCGCCGGCATCCTCGTAGTCCTCGCCGCCGGCCTCTGCCACGGCCATCATGAACTCGTCCTCATCGGTAGCGTTGGGGCGGTCCTCGACCTTCTTGTCATCAGACTTGATGATCTTGTCTACAGCGATGGAACCCTTGCGCTCGAACTGGAAGGCCACCGAGCCAGAAGTGCCCAGGTTGCCGCCAGAGTGAGAGAAGGCAGAGCGCACGTCTGCGGCGGTGCGATTGCGGTTGTCGGTGAGGCATTCCACATAGACGGCGACGCCAGCAGGGCCGTAGCCCTCATAGGTGACGTTCTCGTAGACGGCAGCATCTGCGCCGGCGCCAAAGGCCTTGTCAATAGCGGCCTTGATCTTGGCGTTGGGCATGGAAACCATGCGGGCGCGAGCAACGGCTGCAGCCAAAGAAGCGTTGTTGTCCGGGTTTGGATCGCCGCCCAGTTTTGCCGCAACGGTGATGTTGCGGGAGAGCTTAGAGAACAAAGTGGAACGCTTGGCGTCGATGGCCGCTTTCTTGTGCTTGGTAGTGGCCCACTTAGAGTGTCCGGACATGCATGCTCCTTCGATTTGGTACTGGCGCTCACCTGAGCGCTGCGGTTGGTGTCTTGGCGCTGATGCTGCCAGCTAAAGGCGCGCTCAGAGTAAACTCTGGACTCTACCTACCCAAAAGCAAAAGCCTTGAGGCCAGCCAACAGATCCTAAAGACGCACAGATCCATAACCCCGCAATGATACCACGGTGTCTCCATCGCACTACCCCCTATCTCACAGAAGAACGGCTCTCCATGAAGGGAAGGGCGCTTGTGCATGATTGCATGGCCTGACGCCCTCTTTGAGATCTCCTATTCCAAGAGGCCGTAGCGTTGCTTGAAACGCTTGAGCACACGCCCCCAGCTATCCCAGAGCAACCACAGAAATGCCGCAGTGGCAACGCCGTGTACCAGATCAAATGCGAGAGAGGCTGCACAGGTGGCCATGATACTGGCCCAACTCAAGGGCCTGACAAAGCCTACCAATGTATAGCCGTTCATAATAAGGCCAAAGCCTAGAGCCGCTACAAAACCAAATGCTGCGGCTTGATTTTGCGTTCTAAGCCATCCATGCTTAGCCCATATCCCTGCCATGTAGCCCATGAGTCCCCAGGCATACATCTGCCAAGGCGTCCAGGATCCCTGTCCAAAAAAGAGATTGGATACCAAAGCCGCCAGAGCTCCGCATAAAAAGCCGCTGCGCGAGCCTAGAGAGGCGCCCGTCAAAATAACGATAGCCGATAAAGGCTTCACATCGGGGACGGCAGCAAACAGCATTCTGCCCACCGCCCCGAGGGCAGCGAGGCTCACCGCAGGAAGAAACTGACGCAACGCGGGAGTGGAGGTCTCCCATCCTGCAAGCATTATCCCTAAGGCTGCAAACACCACCACTGCCGACAAGAGCGCCCAGGGGCCTTGAAACCAAAGCCCTAGCACCAATACGCAAGGCACTGCAGCCAGTGCGCAGGGTTCCAACTTTTGCATAGCAGGTCCTTCTGGGTAGATAGCTAAAAACTCCAAAGGGCATCTGATAAGAAGATGCCCTGACTCTCACATTGGGGGCAACCTGTGGCAGCCGCTCTATTCTCATTAGCCATTGTATGTGTGGCCACCTTCGTGGGGCCGTTTTTATCATCCCTTATTCCCGGCAATTGGATACAAGCGGGAGCGTTCATCCTTATTCTAGGATCTCTCTTAGGTCCCCACGGCGCAGGTCTCATTGATCCGGCTGCCCCAGGTTTGCCATTGCTGCGTCAGCTAGGGTTGGCTTTCATCTTTCTTATGGGCGGCTACAATCTCGAGCCTTCTCGCGTGGTGGGCTCCACCGGGCGCCATGCCATGCTGGCCTGGCTGTCTTCCTTTGGATTGGGTCTTCTAGTGGCTTGGCTGTTGCCCTTGGAGTTTTCTGCCAAAGCCCTCATAGCCTTTGCCATTTCCCTTACCTCCACCGCATTCTCCAAGGTCGAGAGCATATTGTCTGCCCGTCATGAACTTGATACTCCTATGGGCAAAGTCACAGAATCCTATGGCGCCACAGGAGAGCTTCTGCCAGTGGTTGCCGTTGCGCTGCTTTTGGAAGAGAGATCTCCTTTGGTGGAGCTTGGGATCATGGCCTTCTTCGTGGTGGTGGCATTGGTGGGCAAGCGCCTGGTGCTCCATGAGGAACATGCCCATAGCAAGCTGGATGTCTTTGTGCATAAGGGCGCAGATTCCAACCAGATGATGCTTCGACTGGTGATCGCTATTCTTGTAGGTCTGGTGGCCCTAGGCGTCATTTTAGGTGCCGATATGATTGTGGCAGGCTTTGCTGCCGGCTTCATCCTGCGTCAGCTCACACCTGACGACTCTCCAGTCATAGGCCAGGTAAAGATTGTGGCCTACGGCTTCTTTGTGCCAGTGGCCTTTGTGCTATCCGGTTGCAATGTCGATGTCTTCGAAGGCGGATCTGAGCCTCTCGTCGTAGCCGGGTTCATTCTCTTGCTTTTGCTGGTGCGCGGGTTGCCCGTCTTTGTGACCTTAAGCCTCGCCCCCGAGACCCGCTCCATGAATCCCTGGCGGCGCTTCAATATTGCCATCTATAGCTGCACTGCCATGTCCACCGTGGTGGCCATGACCTCAGTGGCCCAGGAAGCCGGCGACATGACTGCCCACATTGCTTCTGTGTTGGTATTCGCTGCTGCCCTTACCACTATCGTGGTGCCTATCATCACGCGTCTGGTAGAGAAGACCCATAGCCAGGCCCAGCTCAAAAGCCACGCCTGAGCGAGTGGCAACCTTTCGATCGCCTTCATATCCAATGATCTCGCACAAGACCTGCTTCGCTCTATGACGCTACCCCAAAAGCGAGTCCTGGAAATATGCGCCTGTCTCTTGCGTAGTGCAAATGCCTCCATCAAACATGAGAGAGGTAGCATGGCTGGCTACCCGCGCGAAGTCCAAGTCATGGGTGGCATAAAGGATAGCGCTCCCCTCCTGCGCCGCCTCGCACAAAAGATTTGCCACCAGGGATTTGAGCGAGCTGTCCAGCCCTTTGACCGGTTCATCCAACAAAAGAAGCAAGGGCTTAAGTAAGAGCAGCTTGCCTAGAGCGAGCAGTTGAAGCTGGCCTCCAGAAAGCGAAGGGGGGTCTTGTTCCCATGCCTTTAAAAGCCCAAGCCTTTTAGCCATGGCGCGCGCATCATGCTCTCTATAACCTACAGAGGTCGCCCACTCCATCAGCTCTTCTCCCACAGTCTCTGAGATCAAAAGCTCCATAGGATCCTGCGGCAGGTAGGCAACGCTTTGTGCTACCTGGTTGTGAAGAGTGCCCCGACTGGCTCTGGTGATGCCCGCCAGTGTTTTTAGCAGGCTGGATTTGCCAGACCCATTGCCTCCCACCAATGCGCGCATCTCTTTGGCGGACAAGGTGAGGTCGCACTGCCTTAACACCCAGGGGTCGCGCTTGGTGTAGCGCATCCAAAGATCATGAGCCTCCACCACCGTTACTCCCAGCTGAGGCAACGGCGTTTCTCGGCAAAGAGGAGCGGGAGAGGCCAAGGAAGATAGCTCTTGAGCCTCCAGGCGCCCGTGAGAGAGACGCACAGCCATGGACGCATAAGGGGCGATGGCAGAAGCTCGGTGAGAAGCCACCACTATCGTGATGCCTAGCTGCTGGTTAAGCCGGTATAAACTGCCGAGAAAAGACCCCTCAGCCACAGGGTCTAGTTGCGAGGTGGGCTCGTCAAGCAGGAGCACCGATGGCCTGAGGGCGCAGACTGCGGCGAGGGCTACCAGTTGGCGTTGGCCACCGGATAATTCTGCACAGGGGCGATGCAACCAGGGGTCGAGACCCAAAAAGGCGCAGGTCTCAGCGATAGAGCGCTTCATTGCATCCTGGGGCACATCGAGGTTTTCAAGGCCAAACGCGAGTTCGCCAATGACGGTGTCGGCCACGATTTGAGCCGAAGGATCCTGGTCCACAAATCCTAGCGATCTGGCTGATACCTCTTTTGAGAGCCGGGATACCGGAGTGCCTTGGAAGGACACCGTTCCCCTGAGATTGCCTTTGGGTGCCAACTGGGGTTTTGCTAAGCGCAAGAGAGTGGATTTGCCCGAGCCTGTAGCCCCAGTGAGAAGGCAGAAGGCTCCTTGAGGCACTTGGAGTCTCACGTCATGAAGAACATCGATGACAGGAGAGGCTGCATCCAGGGCTGGATAGCTAAAGCTCACCGAATCCCAGGATAGAATTATGGGACTGAGGCTCATGGCATCCTCCTCTCTTGAAAGGTCAGATAGCCAAAGACAGCCAGGGGCATTCCCAAAAGCACCAGCGACAAAAGGTTGACGGGGCCAGGAAGGATTCCCCCTAAAAGTGCCTGGGGTGCGAGAGCGCTTGCCCAACCTGCCTGGTAGTAGAAGGAGGAGCTGAGCATGAACCCGTCTGCCATGAGAAGCATCGCGAACTGCATCTTTTGGGATAGGGTCCAACGCCATTGGCGATAATGGCTTCTAGGGCCCACTCCCCACCCACGAGCTTCCATGGAAGAAGCGCGAGAGAGCGAGTCTGCTAGAGTCCAGCCCAACAGTGCGGTAGAGATGCAGGCAGCCCAACTCAGTTTTGCGCTGATCAATCTGGGGCGCACAACCTTTGGGGGCACGGGTTTCTCGACAAGGGTGGAGCCGGGAGCATTTTGAGCGTTTGGGGGTCGCGAGGCCGTGCAGGCTTCTCTAACAGCCTTGGCGCCTTGAGCCTGCACAAAGAGATCGGGCACCAGGCGCATTGCCATAGAGACCATCAGCGCCAGTGTGGGGGTCGTCGAACCCAAAAGATCGCAAAGACCATCGGCGGGAAGGATGAGTCCAAAGACCTCCAGCCAAGCCAGTGAGGCTGCAAACATGAGACCCATGAGGATTCCCCACATAAGGCTTTCACCATAGATGGCGAAGGGCCCCAGAGTGAGGAGCGCATGGGTGCCCGAAGGAGAAATAAGCGGATTGAGCACCATAATGACGATCAGGAGCGGCGCAGCTTGCCTGAGCGTGCGCAGGCAAGCGGCAGGCCCGCGGACAAAACCGATAAAGCCCAGGGCAAGCAGCAAGGACATGGCAAGCATCACCACAGAGAAGCATCCCAAAGTGATCAAGAGCGGCGTGAGGGCCAAGAGTGCTCTCAAGGCTGGGTGCAGCTGGCCAAAGAGCGGCTGCTGCGAGTGGCATTTGTAGATGTCGAAGAAACCACTGGTCACAAACGAGCTCCTTGGATGGCGAGGATTATCCAGCAGTCTAGCGAAAGAGGCCTCCTGTTACGAAGGCCTCTTTGAGGGGAATCAAAACCCCGTATTTCACCTAGAGTCTAAAGCCTTAGACGTAAAGGCGGCCCACTCCCAGATAATTGGCGCCTGAGGCTCGAATGGAAGCTTGGCGCACGCGTCCAGGAACGGCTTCGATCACCTGGTCGTTTCCAATATAGATAGCAACATGGCCCGGCCAGAAGATAAGGTCGCCCGGGGCTCGGGACTCGAAGGCGATCTTTTGGATCTTGCCGTAAGACCAGAAGTTATTGGCGTCGTGGCTGTGCCACCCATGAGGTCCAGTGATCCAATGGTTATAAGGATTGAATTCTCCCAGATCCATGCCAGTTGCATAGGCGCACTGGTAAACCAAGCCAATGCAGTCCACCCCTACTCCGGGAGCGTCAGAGTAATTCCACCTGTAGGGGGTGCCTAGGTAGTTGCGAGCCCGCGCCAAGAACGCGCTGATGCATTGCTCTCGAGTGGCATCTGCCCTAATGGTAGGCACGGTGACATAATAGCCATGGCCTGCCCCCGGAAACCGCACCCCATAGGAAGACACCTGATAGTAGTTGGAAGGGTTTTGCCAACCTGTCTTTCCCGATGCAGGAAGGCTGGGATCCCAGGCGCCCGACCCATTGACCCACCAGGAGCCAATCCATTCGTTGTGGGCCATGGCTCCCGAGCCATCGCAGTAATACCAATAGTCGCCGTCTTGAAACCACCCTGTCTTCATGGCGCCGTCGTCGGGGCCGCCCAGATAGTACCAGGCCCCTCCCACCCATTGCCAACCTGAGGCCATGGCCCCCGAGGCATAGAGGTAATACCAGGTATTCCCCAGCCTCATCCAACCGTTGGCACGCATGGCTCCCGAGCCGTCCAAGCAGTACCAGGCATTGTCGATCTTTTGCCAGCCTGTGCGCATGGCGGCAGAAGCAGGGTCCAAGTAGTACCAGGAGCCGTTTAAAAGCCAGCCGGTAGCAGCGGCTCCGGAGCCATGAAGGTAATACCAGGATCCTCCCAGCCACTTCCAGCCGCTGGAAAGCATATGGCCAGAGCCGTCCATATAGTAATGGGCGCCATCGACAGTGTGCCACCCGGTAGCCATGGCGCCGTTGTCGTCAAGCCAATACCAGGCGCCGTCCCAGAGCCAGCCATGCTTGCGCATAGCCCCATCGTGAGCCGCACCCTGGCCTCCATAGTAGCGCCACACAGCACCATCCAAAAACCAACCGGTAACCATGGTGCCTTGAGCATTAAACCGATAGGCCCTGCCATCGATGACACGCGTGGCATTTGCTACCCGCGTGCCATCGTAGGTGGTGTAATGCCATCCCTGACTATCTAAAGACCAGGTGCCTGCAGGCTCGTTCCACTCACAGTCAATCCTCACAGCACTCACAGGCGAACCGTCGCAGCTGAGCGAGACTACTTGAAGGGCGCCGTCCTCGTCTTTCACCGTCACATCCAAGGTGAGGCTGGGTTTTGCCAGTGAGAGTCCTGGCCGGTCTTTAGCCGTGAGCTCCAACTTGTAGCTATAAGTCCCCGGGGCATCAAAGGTGAGCGCAGGAAGCGCGATGGTCCCCTCTGTGGAATTGGCCGCCTCTCCTACACAGATGCCCTGATCTATGAGCTTGGCTGTGACATCTGCTTCTTGTAGCGTTCCTCCATTGTTGACAGTAACCGAGACAGGCACCTCGTAGGAGATGGGGTCGTAGGCGGGAGGCTGGGGCTCTTCAGGATCCTCCTGCTCTTCATCAGGGTTTGTAGGCTCGCTGGGTTTGACCGGAGCATCGGGGTCTTGACCCTCAGCACTGGAGTCTGGGGAGGGCTCCTGCGACACGGTGGAACTCTGCTGAGCATCCTGCGATGAGGAAGCGGAATCTATTAACGGTTTATCAGGGCCTGCAGCCAATGCTATTGGCTCCGGCGCCATCACAAGACTTGCCACAATCATGCAGATCGCAAGTGTGCTGATGGGAGTTGGGTGACTTCTACGTGTCATCCTGAGCGGCCTCCAACAATAACTTTTCGTTCTTATAAGCAATCATTTCTATAGTAACGTAAAACAGGACCGCCCTTTATGAGACAGCCCTGTTTTTTGGGATCATGTATTGGATATAGCTGCAGGCAGTGTCCTGTATATCCAACCTAAGATTTAATGCTCTGACTCCTAATAGACAACCACCTTGCTGCCGCGAGGGAGCGTTTGCTGCACCCAATAGGCATCGTCGATGGAGAGGCGTACACAGCCATGGCTTAAGTTTTGGCCCAGGCGCCCATCTTGCACTACGCGGGTACCGGGATTGTAGAGAATCGAGTGGAAGAGGTACCCATCGTAGAACTGGGTCCAGTAATAACAGCTATAACCCTTATTCTCACCAAAGGAATAACCTTTATTGCCCACGGTAAACTGTCCTTTGACAGTGGGAGTGTAATGAGAGCCGGCGCTGCAGGTCATAAAGCGCACTTGGTTCCAGTGTCCCTGAGAGCCCTGATAGATGCCCACGCGGTTAGCGGAAGTGTCGACCATGGCAAGCCAGGGAGTTGCGCTGCTATAGCCTTGGGCCCAAAGGCTCATAGTCCCTTGCACCGTGGTAGGCATCGCTCCGGGCACCCAACGACCGGCGCCATCCACATAGTAGCGGCCTCCATCAACCCAGCTGTTGGCAGACATAGCTCCAGATGGCCCTACCCAGTAAGTATTGTCTATCCAGCAGTTGGCGCGCATGGCTCCATCGTTGGCGCCTCCAAGGTAGTACCAGGCGCCCCCTATCCACTGCCAGCCAGAGAGCATGGAGCCGGAGCCGTTCAAGTAATACCAAGCATTGCCTATCCAGCGCCAGCCCGTAGCCATCGCTCCTGAACCCGTAAGGTAATACCAGGTGCCACGTACCTTGTTCCACCCTGTCTTCATGGCGCCGTCGTCGGGGCCGCCCAGATAGTACCAGGCCCCTCCCACCCATTGCCAACCTGAGGCCATGGCCCCCGAGGCATAGAGGTAATACCAGGTATTCCCCAGCCTCATCCAACCGTTGGCACGCATGGCTCCCGAGCCGTCCAAGCAGTACCAGGCATTGTCGATCTTTTGCCAGCCTGTGCGCATGGCGGCAGAAGCAGGGTCCAAGTAGTACCAGGAGCCGTTTAAAAGCCAGCCGGTAGCAGCGGCTCCAGAGCCATGAAGGTAATACCAGGATCCTTCCAGCCACTTCCAGCCGCCAGATAGCATGCGGCCTGACATGTCCAGGTAGTAATGGACGCCGTCTACCACTTTCCACCCAGTAGCCATGGCGCAATTCTCGGCAGGGTCAAGGTAGTACCAGGAGTCGTCCAAGAACCAGCCGGAGGTAAGCTCTCCTTGAGCGGTGGCATGGTAGCGACGGTTTTGGAATGTCTTCCATCCATTGGCCTCAAGCTTGCCAGAGCCATCGAAGAGGTAATGGTTGTCACCGATCTTCGCCACGCAGCTTTTTATAAGGGAGCCATCGTCTTGCACGAAAGTGCGCGAGGAGCCACTCCCCTGCCAGCCACGATTGGGAGCGAGATAGCTATTGGCAAAGGTCATGGGCGTAGAGGGAGAAGTGACCTTGGCAACCAGGGAGGCCTTGTCTTCTGAGAGGGAGACGGTGAGCACTACGGTGAACTTTTGAGTATCAAGGGTATAGCCAGAAGCAGCCTTGCCGGTTTGGGAAAGCTCATAGGTATAGGTGCCTGCTTGAGCAATCTCAAAGCTGCTGAGCACTACCTTGCCCGAGGCATCGTTTGTGCCCGAAGCCACAGTTTGACCCTTGTCATCTTTGAGCACAAAGCTGAATTGCCCTTGGGTGAGCCCATGGTTCTTGAGGGTTACCTGGGCTGTGAGGTGTTCAACCGTCGCAGGGATGGGATCCTTTTTATCGTCGGGATCTTGAGGGTCTACGGGGTCTTTAGGATCTTGCGATCCCGGGTTTTCTGGATTTGGATCAGGAGCAGCAGGATTGGCGGTGGCGGGCTCGCCTGGGCCTGCCTGCACCAAAGCATTGAGCGCTATAGCTGGCGTAGTCAGGTCGCTAAAAGCAAACAGTATCACTAAAGCCAAGGTCAACAGCGTTTTCCAACGAGTCGTCCTCGATCTCTTGACCATTAAAACCCCTCTCCTCTGGTTTGCACCAACTCAAGAATATGGGGACTCATGCCCAGATTCAAGGGAGTAAAAATCATTATGCAATTGATTGGCAAAGTCTAATGATTCGCGGTTAGTTTTCCCGTCGTCCTCTGGCCGAGAAACACTCCCCTTTCTTTGAGGGAGTTATTCTCGGCAAGGCTAAAAAAGATCGAGACCGCCCAAGAGCTCTAGATGACAAACTGCTCTTTGTAAAGGTCTTTGGGGACCATATGGGAGAGCCAGAGGCTCGAGATGGCATGGAAGATGTTGCGCTCTTCCTGATCTTGAAGGCCGTTTTCTGCCAGCTGCACCAAGCGCATCACCAGTGTGGTGCAAGGGAGGCCGTAGAGCTTGGCATCCCAGCCATGCTCCTCGAGCTCTGTCTGGGCATCCATGACATTTTTCGCGGTAACGTCACGGAAGAGCTCGCTGGCCTTGGCGAATGCGTTGTCATTGTAGAAGATGCCTTTGATGAAGGCGGCAAGGGCTGCCGCGAGCTGAGGAGGCATGGAGTCTGGCGTGCGAATCTCGAGGAAGCCCTTGAGGCGTACCGTGGGAAAGACCATGGAAAGCAGATGGAAGAGCTCGCCTTGAGAAAGCTCGCGCATGGCCATGATGTCGGCTTCGGTAGCAGAACAAGTGGGGATGGTGAGACCGGAGTCGTCGGTGAAAAGGATAGGGCAGACACCCATAAGCCATTGCACGTAGGCTTCTGCCCCAAAGCCCTCGTCAAAAGTGCCGGGAACGATGCCGCAGCGCGCAGGATCCATGTGGTCCCAAATGCGGGCGCGCACCATGCGAGGAGTGTCGCCCACACTGAGGCCTCGCCAAGAAATCACGTTGTCGCACAGGAAGGCTAACAGCGGGCCCAGGGCTACGGCAAGCCTGTATTCGGCAACCATATTCTGCTCGTCAGAGCAGTCTAAAGAGATCTGAGTAGAGGCCGAGCAACGCATCATATCCCGCGCATAACGCCCGGTATGAGAAAGGGTTTTATCCATGAGGCGATAGCGCTCTTTAGGGATCAGAGCCACTTCGCGAGGATCGATGGTAAAGGGATCGGTCCCCAGGGCCACCAGCTGCCATTCGACCCCCAGATCTTGGCAGAGCTGGGCATACTGCTCGTCAAAGGCCAGAATGGCACCCAAAAGATCGCTCACCGAATTGGAGGGGCCCACGGCCACCTCGAGTTGGGCGCCTGGTTCCAAAGTGATGGAGATGCCCACCTCTTTGTTCTCAACCGTGACGATTCCTTCGTAGCCAAAGAGGGTGTTGTCGATAATGAGGGCGCATTCCGGCGCGAAAAAGCGCTCCCAGCGCGCCAGGAGCGTGCTGATGCTCAAAGGCCCTTCAAAAGGAACGCGCTGTCCTGAGACAGGATCCAAGATGAGGCGCTCAAGCTCGATGCCTAAAGTGCGCTCATTGCCCAAGCGCTGGGGTCTGCCATCGCCTCGCACCAAAGAGATCATGGCTTCGCGATTGCGATCAAGACGTTGTTGCTCTTGAAGCGTATAGGCATGATGACCCATTGGCAAATCCTCGCTCTGATTTAATGCGTGACGAATATGCGCCAAACTAGTCCTGCGTGGCCCATTCTACTCCTCAAATACAAATCGGTGGAGTGCAGAAAATAATTGGCGAACGGTTATATACCCTCGTGAAAGATATGTTATCAAGAGTGCATCTTAATTATGGCAACCATTAAGGGAGTAGAGCCGAGCCAACAGGGCGCTTTTCTCGGCAGGCAAAAAACCCGACTGCACCTCCTTAAGAAGCCGTTGCAAAAGCAAGCCCACCGAAGGCCCTGGAGTCAGCGCCAGCTCGCGGATGATGTCATTTCCAGAGATAGGCAAATCAGAAATACGATAGGGCGCACCTGCAGCAAGGAGCGTTGCAGCCAGTGACTCAAGCTCATCAACTTCGATAGCATAAGATCTATAAGCAGGAGCTTTTGCCATGGCGTCGGCGCGTTTGATGATCATCAACTCATGAACAAGCCACGGAGCCTGTCCTGGGGCATAGTGATCCAAATCTGAAAGGATCGAGAGCACCGAAGCCCTCTGCGGCTTTACAGGCCTATCATGCAGGCGGATAAGCGCCAGTGCAGGGATCGTCACGTCTTTGGGAATGGCCAATCGGCGCAGCACCGTTTGTGCAATATCGCGGCCATGGGCGGGATGGCCATAGAAATGCGCTTGGCCACGGGTATCAAAGGTAAGACATTCTGGCTTGGCGATGTCGTGCAAAAGCGATGCCCATCCCAAGCGCTCGCTTAGGATGCCGCCGCAAAACACAGAGGTGAAATCGCAGACACGCGCCACATGGTCGAGCACGTCATAAGAGTGGTAAGGCGTCTGCTGAGGAAATCCAGCCATGGGTCCGAGCTCGGGGATTGCCGAGAAAAGCGCGTCTTTCTGCTCCCGAAGTGCCCAGCCAGCCCTGCCAGAGGCAACAATGCCGCGCATCTCTTGTCCTACGCGCTCGCGGCTCACCAGGTAGAGCCGTTGGGCTCCTCGATTCACCGCCGCCTGGGTAGCAGGATCGATGGCAAACCCATAGCGAGCAGCAAACCGTACGGCTCGAAGGACTCGCAACGCATCTTCTTCCATGCGCTTTTGAGGATTTCCCACGGCACGAATTCGCCGCAGCGCGAGGTCGTCGAGGCCCCCAAAGAGATCCAGCAAGCCGCGATTGGGATGGTAGGCCATGGCATTGATGGTGAAATCCCGTCTCGCGAGATCCTGCTCGATAGATGAGACATAGGATACTTGGGAGGGGTGGCGGCCATCTAGATAGGCCCCCTCCCTTCGATAGGTAGTCACCTCGACTGGCATGCCGTCTACCAGGACAGTAATGGTGCCATGAGCCGATCCTGTGGGAATTACAACGAGGCCGCGATCCCGCAAGAGGGATGCCGCCTCTTGCCAAGGGGCTGAGCTTGCCACATCCACATCATGACCAGGCCTGCCCAAAAGCCCGTCTCGCACCCATCCGCCAACGATCCATGCGCTGTAACCTGCTTCTTCCAGCGCCTGGATTACCTTGAGCCCTGCGACAGGCTGAGGCAGCGCTGCGAGCGTGCGCTCAGCTTCCTGATAGGCCTGTAGGACCTGCGGCAAATATTTATGATGGAGGGTAAAGAGATGGGCGGGTTTCTCGGCAGCGTTATCACCAGCGGCCCCTTGAGCCACAAGCTCCAGATGAGCCGGCGGCTCGACAAGGCTAAGAGGAGGACCTGGGACCATGGCTTCCCTTCCTGTGGCTGGACAGACAGCTGGGAGCGAGAGTGTTCGATGAGGGTGTCTGCAGCATTACCAACGCATTGGCAGACAACTAGAAATTCTATCCTACACGCTTCTGAGAAGCGTGCTTTGAAGGTTTCGTTCGACTCTGTGGGATGCACGTGACCCGCCGCGCTGTCCCTCAAAACGCAAAGACGGTCCAGGTGGTGATGGTACTCTAGAGACAGTCGCTACACCTAAACAGTCGCAGGAGGAGCAATGGATACATCGGTTACTGGCGAGCTTTGCGAGCGCGCTCAGGAGCGCTTTTCTAAGGAACGAGCCAATATCGTGGCGAAAAATGCCGTGAGCTCGGTGGGAGTGAGGGCTGCTGCGCGTGTGCCCGAGGGCGTTGGTGCCAACGCTATGGCTTTCGATATCGATCTGGTTCAGGGCGACCGCTGCGACCAGCAACGTTCTGGCCGTTGCTGGATGTTTGCCAGCCTCAATACCATGCGCCAGCGCATTATTGAACGCTTGGACCTCAAGACCTTCGAGCTTTCCCAAGCCTATCCCCTTTTCTTTGACAAGCTGGAAAAATCCAACTGGTTTTTAAATAACATCATCGATACGGCTTCAGAGCCTCTAGACGGGCGTCTGGTGGCTTTTCTACTCACCGATCCCATCGGCGACGGCGGCCAATGGGATATGTTCCGTTCCTTGGTCAAGAAGTACGGCGTTGTACCCAAGGAAGCCATGCCCGAGACCGCCTGCTCGCGCAACACCTCTGAGATGGACTCCTATCTCACCCGCTACCTACGCGGATGCGCCTTGCGCCTTCGCAGGGCTGTCTCTGAAGGCGCCACGCCCAATGAGCTCAACGAGCTTCGCCAAACCATGATGTGCGACGTTTGGAGCCTCTTGGAAACCTGCCTTGGCGAGCCTCCCAAAGAGTTCGACGTACGCTTGCGCTCCAAAGACAACGAGCTCGTGCTTTCAGGCACCTACACTCCTCAAAGCTTCTTTGCCCAGGTAGTGCAGATGGACGTGGACACTCTCGTCTCTTGCATCAATGCAGAAACTGCCGATAAGCCCCTCATGCACACCTTCACGGTTTCCAGGCTTGGCAACGTCATCGAAGACGGAGGTGTGCGCTATCTCAACCTGCCTATGAAACGCCTGAAGGAGCTGGCAGTGGCTCAGCTCAAAGACGGCCGCCCTGTATGGTTTGGCTGTGACGTCGCCCAGAGCTACCTGCGTGACGAAGGCATGATGAGTTGCGAGGCCCTGCAGGTAGACGAGCTCTTTGGCTTTGCGGTGGAGGGCTGCCTCAACCGAGAAGAGCGCCTTGACTATGGAGAGAGCGTCATGACTCACGCCATGGTATTGGAAGGCGTGCGTCTTGATGCTCATGGCGATCCGGAGATTTGGAAGGTGGAGAATTCCTGGGGCAAGGATCATGGCCGCAACGGCTTCGACACGATCACCGACGATTGGTTTGACCAATACGTCTATCAGATAGTCATAGACAAGGCCTATCTCACTGACGAAGAGCGTACCGTCTACGACACCTGCGAGCCCATTGTATTGGCTCCTTGGGATCCAATGGGTTCCCTGGCTAAATAATTCAATCCAATACTCTCGAGGTCGCTTGTCAGCTGGATTGCACAAAACACTAATGGGGGAAAGGGTTTCTATGAGCGTGCATAATATCGTATTTGATATGGGTGGTGTGCTTTTGGATTGGAATCCCTTCTCCTATGCATCTCAGGTGAGCGACTCGCAAGAGGATGCGGACCTGATCTTTGAAGCCCTCTTTATGAATCATGCCTGGTCCTTGGGGGACTCGGGCACCCCCTCTGATCAATGGGTGCTCGAGTCTGCCCTCTCTAAGCTGCCAGAGCGCCTTCATAGGGCCTGTGAGGTTGCTTGGCGCACCTATCCTGAGATGCAAGCAGTCATCTCCGAGACCAATGAGCTTGGTCGCCAACTGCATGAGGCAGGCTTTGGCGTCTACATCCTCTCAAACGTGAGCAATCGCTTTAGAGAAGAGCTTGAACCAAGGATTCCCTTAAGTTCTTGCACCGATGGGATTTTGATCTCTGCTGAGGAGCTTCTTATGAAGCCGGATCCTCGTATATTCACCCGTTTTTGCCAACGATTTGACGTGGATGCTGATGACTGTCTGTTTGTAGACGACCTGGAACTCAATTGCCAAGGCGCTCGAGCAGCAGGTTGGCACGCATTTCATTTCAATGGCGCAATAGAGCCTCTTAAATGCGAGGTCTCCAAGCTTATGGGGTTTAACTGCTAGAAAGCAAAACGCCAAAGATGCGAAGTGGGCCTATAAGCCGGGTTCTGTCGAGGATGATCATTTATCTCGAGGCCGTGTTGCCACGATCCTTCTCTCGCGAGCAACCCGTGCGCGAGCCGGGCCAGCCCATAGCGCACCTATTTGCTCTTGCTCCAGATGGGGTTTACCCAGCCACCCCGTTGCCGGGATGCTGGTGGTCTCTTACACCACCGTTTCAGCTTTTCTCTCACCTCAAAAGAGGCAGCGGGAGTCTTCTTTTCTGCGGCACTTTCCGTCGGATTGCTCCGCCCGGCCGTTAGCCGGCATCCTGCCCTAGGGAGCCCGGACTTTCCTCAGGGAATAACCCCGCGATCATCTGGCCCACTTCGCGCAATGAAGTATAGCATTGACCCTGGATATGCCTCAGGACTTCCATGGAATTCATTCTCACGAAGAGGACCTTTATGGATAGTTACACCACGATAGCCCCCGACAGCTGTGCTACCGCCGAGTTGGTAGATAGGAAGAGCCGCTTTATCGCCCAACTTAAAGCCATCTCTTCCGAGCAAGATGCCTCATCATTTTTAGAGGAAGTAAGAAAAGAGCACTATGATGCCCGTCATCATGTATGCGCATGGATTCTAGCGTCTGGAGAAAAGCGCGCCAGCGATGACGGGGAGCCCCAGCGAACCGCAGGGATGCCTGTATTAGAAGTGCTGGAAGGCGCCGGATTGCGCGATGTGTGCTGCATTGTCACCCGCTATTTTGGCGGTACACTGCTGGGGCCAGGAGGACTTATCAGAGCTTATTCCGGAGCAGCAAAACTTGCTGTAGAAGCAGCTCAAACAGACGGCGATCTTGTGGACATGCGATCTATTACCAAGGTAGTGACATGCATCCCTTACAGCGCCTATGACAAAGTGCGCAGGATGGCCGAGGACGCCCATGGCAAGATAGAAGGATCCCTCTTTACTGATGAAGTGCAGCTCACTTTGGTATTTTGCACTGGTGATGAGCTGGCGTTTTGCTCAGCCCTGAAAGATTTTGCCAATGGCGAGGATCTCTGCCTGGTCCATGAGCCCATTTTTGGGCCTTTCTAACTTAGGGCACTCGAGAGCAAGTCCTTCAAATTGTAAGCGAACACCCGTTCTTCATCTGGTATAGTAGAACGGACGTTCTCATTCAATGGGAAGAGACCTATGGATACCCTGTCTAAACTCTCAATACTGGCAGATGCCGCCAAGTATGATGCAGCCTGCACATCTTCAGGTGCGGATAGGGCCCCTCGAAAAGGCATGCTAGGCATGGCGAGCAGCAGCGGATGTTGCCACAGTTTCACCCCTGATGGTCGCTGCATTACACTGCTAAAAGTCCTCATGTCTAATGCATGCACCTATGACTGCGCCTATTGCGTCAATAGGCGTAGTGCAGGAGGTCTGCGAGCCACTTTCGAGCCAAAAGAATTAGCGGCGCTCACCATAGATTTTTACAAACGCAACTATATAGAGGGTCTTTTTTTAAGCTCAGGAGTGCTTGGCGAGCCAAATGCCACCTGTGAGCGCATGATAGAAACGCTCCGTCTACTAAGAGAAGATTACCGATTTAACGGATACATACACGCAAAGGCAATCCCCGGGGTGGCTCCGGAGCTCATTGACCGCTTGGGAAGATTGGCAGACAGGATCTCTGTCAACATCGAGCTTCCCAGCTCCGCCTCTCTTCATACGCTCTGCCCTCAAAAGCAGGGGGCGGATATCCTCAAACCCATGCGCCAGATCCATGACACTCTTCAGCAAGAAAAACTATTGGGCGCGGGAGGGAAAGGCAACAGCGGTGCAGGATCTTACCTGTCTACCGTAAAGCCTCCTCTTCCAGCCGAGAACAGCCACCATCAGCTCCCTGAAAGAACTGGGCAAAGACCGCAGTTGTTTAGAAGTACGAGTGCTTCGTCTGCCTTTGCTCCCGCAGGGCAGGCGACGCAATTAATCGTGGGGGCCTCTCCGGAAGACGACAATCACATATTGAAGCTCTCAAGCTCCCTCTATAAAACATACGGGTTGAAAAGAGTGTTTTTCTCGGCCTATATGCCGGTAATCGAGGATTCGCGCCTCCCCCATCCAGAAACTCCGGTTCCCCTTCGTAGAGAGCACCGGCTATACCAAGCAGATTGGCTCATGCGTTTTTATGGCTTTGATGCTGACGAGCTGGTGAGCCCAGAAGCACCTTTTTTGGATTTGGAAGTCGATCCAAAGTTGGCTTGGGCACTGACCCACATGGAGCAGTTCCCCATAGAGGTGAATACTGCCTCAAAAGGCGACCTTCTGAGAGTTCCGGGCATAGGGCCTGTCGGCGTTAGGAAGATATTGCGCGCTCGTAAAAGCCATCAGCTTACCTTTGATGATTTGAAAAGGCTCAAACTCACCATGCGCAGGGCGTGCCATTTTCTCACCTGTGGCGGGCAACGCGATCCACAAAGCCCTGCTCATCCAGAACAAATAAGAGAGTTGGTGATTCAAGATGCCGCTGCCTCTTCCTATAACCGCACTCAACGAAACCTCCAAGGCCAGCTCTCGCTCTTCTGAGATCCTGAATACCCTCGAGTCGGAAACCTGCAAATTTGTGGGCTCACTTCAAAAGCTCGCTATTCAAGGGCAGCGTCTTTGTCTAGGCTGCATCCCTTCTGCAGAAGGGATGCTTACAGCAGTGGGAGCGCTCTATCTAGCCCGTGTTCCTGAGGAATGCGCTCGCCTTATCGTCCCTACAACCGGACAAGCTAGACTGGATGAGGTCTATCTCTCTGCGCCTTGTGATGCGACTTTGGCGACGTACGTGTTTGAAGGATTCATCAGGGCCACTTTTGGAGCCAAAGGGATGCCACAATATGTGCGCGATCCAAAGACCATGGTGACCTATATAGCAGCCCAGGTACAAAATCCTTCTATGCCAGAAATCTTGCATCGTTATGTGCGATGTGGCTTTACTTTTGGAAAAAAGATTGGAACCCATGGGGCAGACCCTCTGATCGCCGAGGCAGAGGCGTTGGCCACAAGCACCTCTTCAGAGGCAGAACATCTTCGTCAGTTTGTGAGGTTCTCACGGCTAGCAGATGGTTCGTTTTTTGCCCAATTCCGGCCAAAGGCAGACGTGGTGCCTCTGGCCGCAGGCTATTTCAAGCGAAGGATGGGTGAAGAGAGATTCTGCCTATTGGATCCAGTTCATGGATCTGCTGCTCTCTATGGAGACCATCATTTGGGAATCATGAAGCTTGATCCCCTTGAGGCAGAGCTACTAGCCTCTCAAACCGCATTATTGGCTCAAGACGAACCCTATGTCCGTGCACTCTGGAAAGGCTTTTATGATGCGGTGACATTGCCTCATAGGACAAAAATGCAGCGAGGCTATGATCTTCGACAGCAGTTTATGCCACAGAGGCTATGGGCTTATCTTCCCGAGCTGGACCCTCGAACAGATACGGCCTGGACTTGGATTCCACCAATCTATCGTGGAAATGCTCCTTTGGCCTCGAAGATGCTGAATGCACCTGTTGGCAAGAGAGAATCGCTGCCTGCCTCTCCTGAAGAGACAGAGGAAAGTTGATTTGAAACCCTCATACTCATTTGGAGGGGCATAATTTGATTTATGAATTTTTATTTAGAGAGGATTTAAGTTTAAGGTTCTTCTCAGCCAAGAACATATCGATGATTATCATAGAGATGGGATGCGGTTTATCACTTATCTTCTAGACTTGCCTGGAGGATGGAGCCATCTATGGGAGCTGTAACTTATTCTATCTCCAGCTTTAGCAAAATATGCTTTATGCCTCCCCTCTTGCGATCGCTTTTTGAGAATTGGGCGCGAGATAGCTACTTTAAGCTCTACGGCTATGAACCTTCAGACGAAGAGATCGATGTCTATACCACTCTTTGCGACTTGCATGGGGCAAGTCGCAGGCTTCGCAGGGATTGGGCAGAGGCTCTTCTCGATCGTTTTATACCGACCTCTTATATCAAAGATCTCCCTATAGGAGAAGAGGGCCTTCATGTAGAAGGTCTTCAGGTGCGCTATTTCTCAGAGGAGGACGGGGCTATTCCTTTTTGTGGAACCACTTCAGCACCTAAAGATTCCAAGCGTAAGCTTCTGGGGGTCAAGTTCTCCAAAATGTGAATCTTTAAGTTGTGTCTGGTAATGAAAATGGCCTCATTCGTCTATGGGATGAGGCCATTCACTGGATGGATGAAAATCGTATTATTCAAGCAGGTCTTATCAATAGGCTTAATTGGCACCGCAACTATCGCACTGCATCACAGAACCAGCTGGTAAGAGAGGTAGGGTGTGTGATAGCGGTGCCAACGACTACTGCCCAGGCACCTGCGTCGATGGCGTCTTTGGCATCTTGGGGACAATGAACGCTGCCCTCGCAAATCACTGGTTTGCCAGGGAATTCTTCAGAGGCTTGGCGAAGAAGCCCAAGGTTGGGACCCTGAGTGGCCGCCTGGTCAATGGCTGCACCGGCATGAGAGAGCGTCGTGGAGCAGATATCGCATCCAACAGCGAAGCCCCGACGAATGTCTTCAATGGAAGAGCAGTCGGCCATGAGCAGCACGCCGTCTTTTTTGAGAGCGGTTACAGTCTCTTCGAATGTGAGGCCATCAGGTCGAGGCCTGTCCGTTGCGTCAAGAGCAACTATGTCAGCACCTGCCATAGAGCATGCCCGCGCATGGCGCAACGTAGGGGTGATGTAGACACCTTCGTGGCCTTCCTTCCAAAGACCGATGACGGGAATCTCTACGCGGCCCTTGATGGCAGAGATGTCTGAGAGGCCTTGGCAGCGAATAGCGGAGGCGCCTCCTAGCTCACATGCACGAGAAATTTGGGCCATAGTCTCAGGATGACGGAGAGGCTCACCGGGATAGGCCTGGACGGAAACGATAAGGGTGCCTTTTAGCGATTGCACCAGTGGATGAACTGACATGGGGAGCTCCATCCCCTCGCGTTACACGCGAGTTGCAGTAGGGGCGAAAGATAGCAAGAGACATCTGCTGCTCTCATACCAGAGCTTGTGAATATGAGGCTGAGAGCGAAATGTCAACCAAAGAGACCGAGGACTCCGATAAGACAGGAGGATTACCGAAGTCCTCGGCAGGCAAAAGAGAAGCGAGATGTCACAAAGGACTTACTTCTCGTAGCCGTCATCAATGAAGTGTTCTGCGGCTCCTAAGAGGGGCGCATCATTACCAAGAGCTCCGCGCTCGATAGGAAGATCGCGCACAGGCTCCATCACACGCGATGCGTAGCCACGGGCAAGTGCGTTATGCCATACAGGACCGCATTCGACCACAGAGCCAGAGAGAATAATGGCTTCCGGATCGATCAAATTTGCCGCGGAAGCAAGTACGCCGCCCAAGCCAAGGCCGCTTCTTTCCTCGGCAGCAATAGCAGCCTGATCTCCAGACTCAGCCATCTGAGATATGGCAGCGCCGCCAATAGGGTTGTCCTGGGCGTCTTTGTCATTGCCGGAGAGACGTATATATTCTTCGACAATAGCCGGACCTGCGGCAATGGACTCTAGATGGCCAGTGGCTCCACAGGTACAAGGGATGCCTGCGGCTTCCTCACAGGCCATATGGCCAATATTGCCGGCCATATCGTGAACGCCAAGGCGCAGTTTCCCGTTGTCGACAATGGCGCCGGAGATTCCAGTGCCAATGGCCACCACCAACACAGAAGACATGCCTTTGCCGCCGCCCCACCGAGCTTCGCCCAGCGCATGGGCATGCACGTCGTTGAGCACACGACAAGAAAGGCCCGTGGCAGAAGCGACTTCAGACCCTAATTTGGTGCCAGACCAACCCGGCATCATCTCGTTGGCATAGGTGATATCGCCGGTTTTGGGATTCACCACACCACCGGTAGAGATGCCAACGCCTGCAACAGGTCCTTCGGCACACTCAATGGCTGCTTTGATAGAGCGGATCACATCATGGAGCACACTCGTACCGCCGCGTAAGGGATCGGTGGGAATCCTTTCTACAGAGGAAACTTCAGGGAAGGAATCACCATCAAAGGTGACGATGCCCGTAGCGATTTTAGTGCCGCCAATGTCTACCGCAACTACACGGGTAGGGTCCATGGGACCTCCCTCTTCCTATACGTACGACAAAGGGAGAGGGGCGGAGTTTTGCCACCTCTCCCCTTGCCATTGATTGCTAGATCAAACCGGCATCTACCAGCACAGAGTGAATAGCCTCGACATTCTCGCCCTCGAGAGCATCCACAGGGGAAGGCATGCGGTTGGTGTTAAAGATGCCCATTTCTTTAAGAGCGGTCTTAAAGGCGCCAACACCTGCGCCATAGCCACCAACGCCAACAGTGACCTGGGTGATGAGCATAAGGTCTGCCAGGTAGTCCTGAATGGCCTTGACCTGTGCCCAGTCACCAGCCTGATAGGCCTTCCACATCTTGACATAGGAGACAGGATCGATATTGGCAAGGCCGGGCACAGAACCATCGGCACCAGCCAGATATGCGCCGTCAACCACTACCTCATGGCCAGTAAGCAGGCTCATGGGGTGGCCGTTGCGGTCGTTTTCGCGGACCAAGAAACGGAATGACACGTCATCACCCGAAGAATCCTTAACACCGGCCAGCGTACCCTCGGCGCCAAGCATAGCCAGCTCTTGCCAACCCAGCTTGGTATTGACGCATACAGGGATGTCGTAGGCAAAGAGCGGGAGGTCTACCGCCTCATGAATGGCGCGAAAGTGATTGGCAATCACGCCGGGGCCGGGAATGGCATAGAAAGGCGCGGTGGCGACGATGGCGTCAACACCCAGCTGCTCCATAGCACGTGCGTGTTCGATTACACGGTTGGTCTGCATATCGATGCAGCCAGCGAGAACCGGCAGGCGCCCCTGGTTGATCTCCATGCCGATCTCGATGATCTCACTGCGACGCTCGTCGGTAGAGAAGGCTACCTCGCCAGAGGAGCCCAGGAAGAAAAGGCCGTCAATACCGGCATCGATCATGCGGTTGAGGTGCTTCTCATAGGCCTCGCGGTCAATGGAGCCGTCCTCTGCCATGGGGACGACTACGGGAGGAACAACACCGGAGATCTTGAAATCCGAGCTCATATAACGAGCTCCCTTCATGTCTGGCGCGCCACTTATGGGCGCAAATGCGAATAACAAGGCCTGGAGCCTGGTGAGGCCCCAGGCCTTAGGAAACCGAGATCTTAGCCTAACTCCTAGATCTTGGGGTGGAGCAGCGAAGGAGCTGCTCCCAATAGAAGCTTGGTATAGGGATCCTTGGGATCCTCGAAGATCTGCTTGGCATTGCCATGCTCTACCACGGTGCCGCCATTCATGACGCAGATCTCATCAGAGATGTAGCGCACAGTTTGGATGTCATGGCTAATGAAGACCATAGCCAAACCCAGCTCGTGCTTGAGGTCGGTAAGCAGATTCAGGATCTGGGCACGCACCGACACGTCGAGGGCCGAGGTGGGCTCGTCGGCGATGATGCAGTCAGGGCCGATGGACAGCGCGCGGGCAATGGCCACACGCTGGCGTTGACCGCCGGAGAGCTGTCCGGGCAGGGCATCCAAAGCAGAAGAAGGAAGGCCGACAAGACCAATGAGCTCGCGGATTCGATCCTCGCGGGAGTCGGGGTCGCCCACCTTGTGCACCAACATGGGATCCAGAAGCTGGTCGTGCACAGACATGCGGGCGTTGAGCGCGGTGGCTGGGTCTTGAAAGACCACGGACAGCACCGAACCGATGTGCTTGCGATCGGCAGCCGTACGCTTGGTGACGTCTTTGCCCTTGAAGAAGACCTTGCCGGAAGTGGGGGGCTGAAGGCCGCACATCACGTTGGCGGTGGTGGACTTGCCGCAGCCGGACTCGCCTACGATGCCTAAAGTTTTACCAGGCATGACGCGCATGGTAACACCCTTCACCGCATGCACCAGGTTGGGGTGGAGCAGGGAGCCGGTACGAGTCTTGAAAGTCACCTTCACGTCGTCAAGGAAGATGATGGGCTGGACGCCGTCGATAGTCCCGTCGTTTACCGCGGTGGGAGTTTGAGTCGTGGTGTCGCTCATGGGTTAGGCATCTCCCTTCTTGGCAGGCTCAGCAGTGGTTACTACAGTCTCGGTCTCGCTATAGGCGACGACACGAGTAGTGAGTCCGTTCTTGGCGAGCTCCTCATCAGGCAGCTCGGCGACATAGTGCTCGGTGCCGGGGATCTTCTTGAGGACAGGGTGCACGTTGAGGCCCACTGTGGGATGACTCGAACGAGGAGCGAAGCGATCGCCGTCGTTGAAGTCTTTGGGGCTGGGAACTGTGCCGGGTACCTGGTGCAGGCGGCCGGCGCCACCTTCGATGGAGAGCACGGCGCCCAGAAGGCCGCGGGTGTACTCGTGAGTGGGGTGCATGAGCAGCTCGATGGTGGGAGCCTGCTCTACCACCTGACCGGCATACATGACGGTGATGTAGTTGGCCACTTCAGCCACCAGCGCGAGGTCGTGAGAGACGAAAATCATGGCGAAGCCGAGCTTGGCTTGAAGGTCGTTCAGAAGCTTGATGACTTGCTTTTGTACCGTCACGTCAAGAGCGGTGGTGGGCTCGTCGGCAATGATCACCTTGGGATCGCGGGTGAGCGCCATTGCGATGAGGACGCGCTGGCGCTGGCCACCGGAGAGCTCGTGCGGATAGCTCTCAAGGGTACGGGCAGGATCCAGGCCTACAAGTTCCAGGAGCTCCTCGGCAGAACGGGTGCCGCCGCGATCAGTGAGCTGCTTCATCTGATTCTTGATGAGCATGGAGGGGTTCAGGGCTGAGAGGGCGTCCTGATAGATCATGGCAATTTCATGGCCACGAAGGTCATTGCGTTGCTGATCGGACATTTCAAGCAGGTTCTTGCCCTGGTAAAGAATCTCACCGGAGATCTGGGCGCGCGAGTCAATAAGGCCCATGATGGTGAGGGCGGTGATGGACTTGCCGCAGCCGGACTCGCCTACCAGGCCCATGGTTTGGCCAGGGCGTACGGCATAGTTCACGTGGTCAACCACGTTCACGTCACCGTGGCGAGGGAACTTGATGCAGAGGTTCTTTACCTCAAGGATGGGCGCCACAGAGTTATCGGGCTCATGGCGGTCGTGACGCTTGGCCTCTACCTTAGCCAGCGCGCTGAGCGAGGCGTCCAAGGAAGCCTTCTGCTCCTCATAAGCACGGACAGGGTCAAACAGCAAGCGGTCCTGCTTGCGGGCATGCTTGCCATCGTCCTCGATGGGGGCATTGGGGGCGGCCACCATGGCATCGGTGATGCCTTCGGAGAAGATGTTCAGGCAAAGGACCGTGATCATGATTGCCAAGCCGGGGAAGAGCGCCTGCCACCAACGGCCGGCCAACACGCCAGAGCGAGCGTCAGAGAGGATGTTGCCCCAAGTGGGGGTGGGCTCTTGAATGCCGGCGGAGATGAAGGACAGCGAAGCCTCCAGGATGATGGCGTCGGCCACCAGCACGATGACGTAGACCAAGATGGGGGCTATGCAGTTACGCATGACGTGCTTGAGCAGGATCCATGGGGCTTTGGCGCCGGAGACCACTACTGCACGGACGTAGTCCTCGCCATACTCGGCAACCACGTTTGCACGCACGATACGGGTTACCTGAGGAATGTAAATGAAGCCGATGGCCAATACGATGGAGGGTACTGAGTTGCCGAAGACGGATACAAACACGGCAGCCAAAGCGATGCCAGGGAAAGCCATGATGATATCCATGATTCGCATGATGACCTCAGAGATCCACTTGCGACTCACGGCAGCCACAGAACCAATGATGCAACCAGCCACAAAAGCCAATGTGGTAGCACCAAAGCCGATGGCCAACGAGTAACGGGCACCAAACATCATACGAGAGAGGATGTCACGACCCTTCTCGTCAGTACCAAAAAGGAACTCGCCGTTAGGAGCCTGGCGAGCCTTAAAGATCTCAAAGGGATCGTGAGGTGCCAGGAAGTTTGCGAACAAGGCGATGAAAGCAACCAGGATGAGCACGACAATGGAGATCCTGGAGCCAATGCTCATAGCAGCCCAGCGACGAGCTATGCCAGAGCGGCGCTGTACGGTCTCTGCCATGCTACACGCTCCTGATTCGAGGGTTGATAAGGATGTAGAGCATGTCTACCACGATGTTGATCACTATGAAGGCCAATGCAACCACCAGGGTGACGCCTTGTACCAGTGTGGGGAAGTTCGAGGAAACACCGTCGAGAATAGCCATACCCATGCCGGGGAGGTTGAAGATGACCTCAATTACCACAGCGCCGCCCATGAGGTAGCCAATGCGCAGGCCCAGGACAGTAACCGGGGTGATCATGGCATTGCGCAGCACGTTCTTCACAATAACGGTGCCGCGGGGAACGCCTGCGCCAATAGCGGTGCGCACGTAGTCGCGATCCAGTTCCTCAGCCATAGAAGTACGGATCACACGGGTGAGCTGACCCGCCAGGGGCACAGAAAGTGCCAGAGCGGGCAGAAGCATGCGAGCCCACCAGCCACCGGTAAACAGCGGGGGAAGAACGCCAGATGCAGGCAGCAGCTTGAGATTGATAGAGAACACCAGGATCAAAAGTACTGCGAGCCAGAAGGAGGGCGTGGCAATGCATGCGATGGAGAAGATACGAATGACCTGGTCTGGCCATTTGTCTCTATAGACTGCTGCTACCACACCAAGGATGAACGCGATGACGACACCAATAATGAGGCCAAAGAACGTGAGCTGCATGGTGACAGGGAACGCTTTAGAAACACGCTCAGCTACTGAAGCGGCATTCACACCGTACTCGCCCAGATTCCCCTGAAACATACCGCCGAGAAAATCGCCGTACTGTACGATCCACGGTTGATCAAGACCATGCTTTTCTCGGTAAAGTTGGACGGCTTCCTGGGTGGCGCCTTCGCCAAGCGCACCATAGGCCGGGTCAACGGGAGAGAAGGACATCACGAAGAACACCAGGAAGGTTACACCTAAAACCATGATCGGCAGAGCGATAAGGCGGCGTCCAATAAGCCTGATTAGGTTATTCACGCTGTTCTCTCCTTTCTGTTAATTCGGTAATTGATGGATACTATCGACAAGGAAGGAGCGCGGGGAGGCATGGAAGAGACGCCTCCCCGCGCCCACGGGGTCACGCTTCTTTCCACGGCCAGCTTCAAAAGCGGCAAGCTGGGTTCACGGGAAAAGAGTTACTTGGCCTTGCAGCCCACGAGGTCGACACCGGTGCAGCCAATGGCCTGGAAGCCGTCGATCTTGTCTGCCCAGACGCCAGTGGGGGTCACACGGTGGAGTAAAGGATACAGGGGCACCTGCTCGGCGATGAGGTCGAAGCACTGGTTCCAGGTATCCTGCTGCTCGGAGCCAGACTGGGTAACGGCCTTGGCCATGAGGGCCTGAAGCTCCTGGCACTTGGGATCCTCTTGCCAGCCGTAACGAGACTGGGTCCAGATGCCGTCGCCGTAGAACCAGCTCATGAGCAGGTCGGGGTCGTTGCCAAAGACGGAGGGGTCGCCGGAGGCGAGCACTACGTCGTAGGGGCATACGCCGGAGGCATCGGGGGTTGCCTGGTTGGCGTAGAGGTCGGAGCTCTTCTGAGAGTTGAGCTCGACATTCAGGCCAGCGGCTTGGAGATCCTGCTGGATCTGGGCGGCGATGTCCTTGATCCAAGCGGTGTCGGTGGTCTGGAGGGTCAGGGAGGTGCCTGCGGCGCCAGCCTCGTCCAGCAGGCTCTTGGCCTTGTCTACGTCGTAGGTGTAGACAGTGGAAGCCTTGTGGTAGCCGGGGAAATTCTCAGGCAGATAGCAGGTGGCAGGCTTGGCAAGGCCGGAGAGGGCGTTCTCAATGAGCTTCTCGGTGTCAACGGCATAGAAGAAGGCCTGGCGCACGCGGTAGTCATCGAAGGGCTTCTTCTTGGTGTTGAACATGAAGAAGGGAAGGTTGAAGCCCTGGACCTCGTCGACGGTGATGCCCTGGTTCTTGAAGTTGTCGATCTGATCGGCGGGGACGGCCTCGCAAATCATGGTGGTGCCCTCGGTCATGGCAGTCACACGGGGATCGTTGTCCACAAGGACGGAGAACTCGACAGGGTTGGAGGCGGGACGATCGCCGTTGTAGTTCTCGTTCACAGAGAGCTTGATGGACTGAGGATCAGAGGAATCATACTTCCAAGGACCGGTGCCAATGGGGAGCTTGGTAAGATCGTCCTTGGACATAGAGGCGGGGCACACCTTGATGATGCAGAGGCGCTTCTTCATGATCTCGGGGTCGAAGGCGACGTTAAGGGTGAACTTCACGCCATCCTCGCCGTCGGCCTCGACGTTCTCGATGAAGGAGAGCATGGGCACGTAGATGTTGCCGGCGTACTCCTCGTCCTTGCCAGCGGCACGCTGCCAGGACTTGATGACGTCCTCGGGGGTAACCGCGGTGCCGTCGGAGAACTTGGCGTCCTTGCGCAGCTTTACGGTGTACTCGGTGTCAGAAACCTTGGTGAGCTCGTCCTCTGCCGCCAAAGCCTTGTACGCCTCCATCTTGGCGTAGTCGAACTCGAAGAAGCCCTCGGCCACGCACCAGTTGGCGGCCATGCCAGTGGCGCTGGAGGTGGACAGAGGATCCAGGTTGCCCTGGTTCTGGTACGCAAGACCAGCAGTGAGGGTAGCGTTGGGATCGCTGCCGCCCTCAGTAGAGGTGGAGCTGTCGTCAGTGCCGCCGCAGCCTACAAGACCCAGGCCCGCCACAGCAGCGGCGGCGCCGGAGAGGCCGACGAAAGTACGACGAGTCATGCCCTTCTTAAACATTGCATTCTCCTGTCTGCCCGTTGCGAGGTTCTCCTCGCGCTTACAACTGCGTTTAATCCTAAGGGTTAACTGAAAGATCCACTTCGCAGCTGATATGATTCTCCGCAAACGACAGCGAGTTGTACACCAGCTCTAGGAGATGCTCGACAGACGGAAAAAGGTATATCTATAGGGGCTAAATAGGCATCTTACCTGTGGATTTAGACATGTTTAGTTTTGATAAAGGGGGCATCAAAATATTCTTCATATCCGATGCAAGTGGGCTTTGTAACTATTCCGTGAACGGTTGTCTAATCCCAATCCTTACATTGGTGCATTTTAGGGATTTTTAGACACTATTCCGTAAGTTCTACTGTATCGAAGTATCTCTATGCGTAACTAGTTTTATGGATATCATAATATTATCTTATTCCTATAACATTGCGTAGATATTAGGCAACCCTGATTTCATTTCATTTCGCTGAATGGTAGCTGTAGTGCACCAGCGGTGCCCGTTATTCCGCCAACGGCAGCTTGACCCCTTCTTAGTGTACAAGTAAAAGTAGCCTCAAAAGATTATTTGCCACCGAGCATTGCTAAACTCTCATTGAGCGTTCGTAGTTCAAAGGCAGTGTGCAAGCTTTTAAAAGGATTCACTATGTTGGTAGACACCCATTCGCACACCTACTTTTCCGATGGCGCCGATAGCCCCCAAGCCATGGTGGAAGTCGCTGAACAAGCGGGCCTCGATCTTCTATGCATCACCGATCACCTTACTCTGCCTGTGTGGCTAGATCCTCGGGCTGAGTGCTCCGTTGCCGAGAAAGACCTCCCCCTCTGGCGGCAGGAAATTACGGAGGCTGCTGCCCGTGTTTCTATTCCTGTGCTCTGGGGTGCCGAATGCGATTGGTACGAAGGCTGCGAACCGCTTATAGAGCGTTGGAGCCAGGAGGTGCAGATACGCTTAGGCTCGGTTCACTGGGTGGATGGTCGCCCCATAGATGATCCTGAGGACCTCTCGTTTTGGGAAGATGAGGGCCCCGACACTGTGTGGCAGCGCTACGTAGAAGCTTGGTGTGCCGCTTGCGAAAGCACTGCTGATTTTGACACCATGGCGCACCCAGACTTGCCTGCCCGCTTCTGGCATGAAGGTTATGCACCTTCCATAGACTTGGAGCCCCTTTATAAGACTATGGCCGAATGCGCCCATGACACTCATCGCCGCGTCGAGGTTTCCACAGCGCTCTTGCGTAAAGGTGGGAAACGCCTTTATCCAGACACTCCCCTGCTCAAGCATTTCTCTGATGCCCAAGTGCCCGTCACGTTTGGCAGCGATGCCCATAGAGCACGAGACGTGGGCGCCGATCTCACCGAGGCACACAGGGTTGCCTGGGATCTAGGCTATCGATTCCAAGAAGTGCCTTCCACAGAAGGCTGGCGCTCTGTAGCTCTGTAGCTCTGTAGCTCTGTAGCTCTGCAGGGCTCACGACTGAAACGGGTAACCCGGAGGTTCCGGTTAGCCCATACGGGCGTTTAGCTCTCCTGCAAGCTCGTCCAAATTCACGCCCTCTGCCTCGAGCACCACCATCAAGTGATAAATGAGATCGGCTGCCTCATAGCGCACATGGTCATGGTCGTGATCCTTGGCTGCCATGACTACCTCGACAGCCTCTTCTGCTACCTTTTTGAGCCGCTTGTCTTCAGGACTTGTAAGCAGCAGCGCAGTGTAGCTCTCATGTGGGTCATGGTCCCATCGACCGTGGATAGTGGCTGCGAGCGATTCCAGCGTCGCGCCCAAATCGCCAGCTTCCACATGCAATGTGCGCTCTCCCATGGAGCTCCTCCAAACACTTCGATGTCCTCTTGCCATATGCGATGCTGCGCTGCTTCTGCTGCCGAGAAGGCCATGCCTCAGGGCCTCTGGACGTCTCCTTGCTGTGGGGCCTCTTCTGCAGCTATAGCGGCATCGGGAGCCAGCTCCCTGAAGAAACAAGATCGATGCCCAGTGTGGCATGCGGGACCCGGAGAATCCACTTCCACCAGCAAGGTGTCGTTGTCGCAATCTATGAGCAAAGATCTTACGGTTTGAATGTTTCCGCTGGTGGCGCCCTTGTTCCAAAGCTCATGGCGCGACCTGGACCAAAACCAGGTTGTGCCCGTCTCTAAGGTGAGCTTCAGCGACTCCTCACTCATCCAAGCCACCATAAGCACTTCATGGGTATCCGATTGCTGCACTACTGCAGGTATGAGTCCATGCTCATCCAGTTTGAGCGTGACGGCCTCAAGAGGTGTGGGTTCACAGGTTTCGCCTGCATAACTAGTCACAGGAAGACTCCTTGCGGTGGGGGTGTAGGTTTCTCGGCAAGCATTAAAAATCGAGGCGCACGGGGATGCCTTGGGAAGCCATATACTCTTTGACTTGGCGGATAGAGAAGGTGCCAAAGTGGAAGACGGAGGCGGCAAGGACGGCGTCGGCTTCGCCGTCGAGGATGCCCTCGGCGAAGTGTTCCAGCGTTCCCACGCCGCCCGAAGCGATGACCGGTACAGGTACTGCCCGAGCTGCGGCGCGGGTGAGGGGGATATCGAAGCCGCTTTTGGTGCCGTCTCGGTCCATGGAGGTAAGAAGGATCTCGCCAGCGCCTCGGCGAGCGGCCTCCTGGGCCCAAGCGACTGCATCTATGCCAGTGGGAGTACGGCCGCCAGCCGTATAGACTTCCCAGTTATTGGGACCCGTTTGCTTGGCATCGATGGCCACAACCACCGCTTGGCTGCCAAACGCCCGGGCGGCCACAGAGATAAGCTCAGGGTTCTTCACTGCTGCCGAGTTCACAGAAACCTTGTCGGCGCCTACGGCCACCATGGTACGCATGGACTCCAGGTCGCGAAAGCCGCCGCCTACCGTATAGGGGATGCGCAGCTTCTCGCTTGCGCGAGAAGCCATGTCGATAGTGGTGGCGCGTTCGTCGCTGGTGGCAGTGATGTCCAAAAAGATTACCTCGTCGGCGCCTTCTAGGTCATAGGCGCCAGCTAGCTCTACCGGATCGCCGGCGTCCACCAGTGAGACAAAGTTCACCCCTTTGACCACGCGTCCTGCCTTGACGTCAAGGCAGGGAATCACACGTTTAGCTAACATCCGGCCTCCAACGTTTGAGTAGCAGGCTGTACCAGCTCGAGAGCTTCCTTAAGGTCTACCTGACCCTCATAGAGCGCACGGCCCACGATAATGCCTTCAATGACCTCGTCGCCCATGGCACAGAGCGCGCGGATGTCTTCCAGAGAGGCGATGCCTCCCGAAGCCACCACCGGAAAGCCGCATCTTGACGCGAGCATCTCGTAGGCCCTTGCGTCAATGCCGCAACTGCAGCCGTCACGAGCGATATCGGTGTAGACCAAATGCTTGTAACCCCAGCTGCAAAGCTCGTCTACCAATTGGTTTAGCGACAGCTCCACATCTTCGCGCCAGCCGTTCACATGGACCTGGCCGTCCTTTGCGGCCACATCGGCCACTAAAAGATCGCCAAATTCTCGAGCGGCTGCCTTTGCAAAGGCAGGATCCTTGACCAGTTGAGTGCCAAGGGCTATCCGAGAAACCCCCGCCTCCGCGAGCCGCTGGACATCTGCCATGGTGCGCACGCCGCCACCGGCATCCATGTGAAGCAACCCAGACTGGCAGATAGCTGTGATGGCGGCCTGGTTGGCAGCCAGCGACTCTTCGTCTTCTCCAAAGGCACGGGAGAGATCCACCACATGGACCCAGGCGGCCCCTGCCTGAGCGAAGGCCTGTGCCTGAGCGAGGGGATCATCCCCATAGATATCCACAGCAGAGCGCTTCCCTTGCTTGAGGCGCACCACCTTGCCGCCAATGAGGTCGATGGCAGGAAAGAGAATCATGAGCGCCCCTCCCCTGCCTGAGCTACAAAGTTTTGAAGCACCTTAAGCCCTGCGCCGGAGCTTTTCTCAGGATGGAACTGGCAGCCAAAGACAGAGCCGCCATCCCACACCACAGAGGCAAAACTGCGCCCGTAGTGAGTGTAGGCACCCACAAGTTGGGCAGGGAAGTCTGAGGCAAGCGCATAAGAATGTGTAAAATACATATGTGTGCCCTCAGAGATGCCCGAAAGCAGCGGACAATGGCGCCCCAGCGGCGTGATGTCCAACGTGTCCCAACCTACATGGGGCACTTTGAGCCTTGAGGATTCCAGACGCGTGCAGCTTCCTGGAAGCGCGCCTAGCCCCTCGACCCATTGATCATGCTGGGCGTTCTCGTTGCCTTTTGCCACCAAGAGCTGAAGCCCTAGGCAGATACCGAGAAACGCAGCTCCCGCCTCCAGTGCTTCGACGATGGCTGCGGCCTGTCCGGAGCTCGTCATATAGTCCATGGCATCAGCAAAGGCGCCCACGCCGGGCACGACCAATGCGGAGGCTTTGGCGATGGCAGCCGGGTCGTCGGTGGCATGGGCGAAGGCTCCGGCGCGCTCAAGGCCACGCACGACAGAGGAGATATTGCCTTTGTGATAGTCGACCACAAGAATCGTCATCAGAGAGTGCCTTTGGTTGAGGGGATGCCGCTTACTCGCGAATCGAGTTCGCAGGCAAAACGCAATGCCCGGCCTGCAGCCTTGAAACAGGCTTCGAGGATATGATGGGCGTTTTCGCCCGCAATCTCACGCATGTGCAAGGTAATGCCGCTATTGCGGGCAAGGCCTGCGAAAAACTCATGGCCCAGCTGGGTGTCGAAGTTCCCTACCTGAGGAACTTGGATGGGCACGTCCCAGAAAAGCTCGCCACGACCAGAGATGTCCACCACAGAGAGCACCAATGCCTCGTCCATGGGGACCATGGCTTGCGCAAAGCGGGTGACAGATTCCTTGGATCCCAGGGCAGCCGCAAAGCAATCCCCCAGCACGATGCCCACATCTTCTACCGTATGATGGGCGTCTACCTCAAGGTCTCCTTCGCATTGGACCTTAAGGTCGAAGAGGCCATGACGTCCAAAGGCAGAGAGCATGTGGTCAAAGAACCCCACTCCGGTATGCACATCCACCTGGCCGGTACCGTCGAGGTTCAAGCTGATGGTAATGGCGGTCTCTTGGGTGGCACGGGAAAGCGTGGCGCATCTCATGGGCAACCTCCTTTGTCTTTAGGCATAGTAGATGGTTTTAGCTGGACGTGCCTTGGGATAAAAGCTCGCGAAACGCCTTGATCACAGATTGGTTCTCTTCTGGAGTGCCCACGGTGATGCGCAGGCAGTCCCTAAGGCCGGGACTGTGGGAGAAATCGCGCACCAAAATGGAATACCTGTCGATGAGCGCCTGTCGGACTTGGTGCGCATGCTGTAGGCGCACCAGCAAGAAATTGGCCTCCGAGTCCCAGACTTCGCAGCCTAAGGCTCGCAGTTGCTGGGCGAGAGAAGCCCGCTCTTGGCAGATAGAGGCCACCGTTTTCAACAATTCGCCTTTATGGCTCAATGCGACTTGTGCTGCCGCTTGGGACAGGCTGTTGACCGAATAGGGCTGGCGGACGGCTGCAAAGACGTCGATGACCTCAGGAGAGGCCACCACATATCCCAAGCGCGCGCCTGCAAGCCCAAAGGCTTTGGAGAGGGTTTTGAGCACCATGAGTCGAGGATGGCGTCCAAGCAGCGGCATCGCCGAGCTGTTTGGAGGAGCAAATTCACCGTAGGCCTCGTCTACCATCACCACACCGGGACAGCACTCGCATAGCTCCTGAATCTTATCCAATGGAGCCAGGTCTCCAGTAGGATTATTGGGCGAGGTCACCACTACAATATCTGCAGTGGCAGCCGCGTTTAGGGTCTGATCCCAAAGCGGTGTGAAGGTTTCAGGATCACGCCAGACATTGACTACCTGAGTGCCTAACAGCTTGCTGTAAAGCTCATAGACAGAGAAAGTGGGAGGCATGTTGACCAGCACTTTGCCGGAACCTCCAAAGGCAAGGAAGAGATTGAATAGCAACTCGTCGCCGCCGTTTCCCACGATGAGGGTTTCTGGAGCCACTCCCAGCCACTGAGCAAGGGAGTTTTTGAGATTATGGGCTAAAGGGTCTGGATAACGATGGACCTGAACCTGAGACAGAGCCAAGTCCAAATCCTGCCTAAATGCTTCTGACTGCGGCCAGGTATTCTCGTTGGCAGACAGATTGACATCACAGAGAGTGAAGGCAGGATCGTAGGGCTCCAGCGAAGCCACTTCGCTTCTTACCAATGACTGCACCCAGGGCGATAGAGCCATAGCCTCTCCTTTGATAGTGATGTACGGTTAAAGGGTGGCATCCAGATCGAAATCCAGGGCGGGACGCCCCGGCTCCTGAAGCGGCTCTGGCCAAGCTACCGTAAAGACGTCGGCGCAGATGGAATCCAGGGATTGGGGGAGCGCGTCCTTCTCGGCATCTTCTAGCTCACGGCATCGCATGCCTACCGAGAGAGCATGGGCCCACAGTCCCTCGCCTTGAGCCAAGGTTTGGGTGGCCTGGGCATCGGCCAGCATGCCTTCGGGGCTGTAGCAGATGACCGAAGAGCGAGTGACAAAGTCGTCCACGGAAAGCGGGTTGGAGAAGGCCGCGGTGCCTCCGGTGGGAAGTGTGTGGTTGGGACCGGCCACGTAGTCGCCCAGAGGCTCAGAGCTCCAGGGGCCCACGAAGATGGCGCCCGCATTGCGGATGGATCCCAAGAGGTGGAGGGCGTCGGCACAGTGGAGCTCCAGGTGCTCGGGCGCCACCGCATTGGTGGCAGCGACGGCATCTTCTTTAGAGGCAGCAAGCACGATGAGGCCTTGATCTGCCAAAGAGGCAGCAGTGACCTCAGCGCGGGGAGATTGAGGCACCAAGAGGTCCAGCGCCTGCTGCACCTGACGGGCCAAGGTGGAAGACCAGGTCACCAGGTAGCAGGCACCCAGAGGGTCGTGCTCGGCCTGGGCCATGAGGTCTGCAGCCACGATGGCTGGATTGGCGCTCTCATCTGCCAGCACGCACACCTCAGAGGGACCGGCGATCATATCGATGCCTACATCGCCGGACACACAGCGTTTAGCTGCAGCTACATAGGCGTTGCCGGGGCCGGTGATCTTGGAGACCGCTGGGATCTCTTGGGTGCCGTAGGCCAAAGCAGCGATGGCCTGGGCGCCTCCTACGGCATAGACCTCGTCGACACCGGCTACCGCTGCGGCAGCCAACGTATAGGCCGAAAGCGAGCCATCACGCTGAGGCGGGGTTACCATGACCACGCGGTCGACACCGGCGACCTTGGCGGGCACTACGTTCATGAGCACGGTGGAAGGATACTGGGCGCGGCCTCCGGGCACATAGACGCCCACCGAAGCCAAAGGAGAGATCTTCACTCCCAGCAAGGTGCCGTCAGGACGGGTGGAAAACCAAGACTGCACCACTTCGCGCTGGTGGAACTCGGTGAGCTGGCGGTGAGCCTTGTGAAGCGCCTCTAAAAAGGCAGGGTCTACCAGGTCCAGGCTCTCTTGGATGACGCTCTGGGGAACCCTAAACTGCTTGGGGCAGGCGCCGTCAAATTTGAGACAGAATCGACGCACCGCAGCGTCGCCGTCTTCGCGCACTTGGGCCACAATCTTCTCGGCAGCCACTACAACCGATGCCGGCAGCGCCCCAGACCTGTGGAGTTGGGCTTTGGTGAGTTGCTGGCCCGCTTGCAGGGTGACCTGACGCATGGTGGGCGGCTTCATGGTGGATTTCCTTCCCTTCGAGGTAGCGGACGAGAGTTTTTAAGAGATGCGAGAGAGGGCCTCTGCCAGCGTGCGGACCTGGGGATTTCTGCGATAGGCCGCAGGACTCGCGAAGAAACGGGCGGAGCAGTTCATTACATCGTCGTCTACCACCACTAAGTCGTTCTCTTTGAGGGTGGTGCCTGTAGCAGTGATGTCAACAATGCGGTCGGCCATTCCCACGATGGGGCCAAGCTCGATGTTTCCGTGGAGCGCCACGATATCTACCGGGCAGCCTATGGAGTCATAGTAGGCCTGGGTGATGCGAGGGTACTTGGTGGCCACCCGATAAGAGCCTCGGCGGGCAAAGGCTTTCTCTGCGAAACCCTTGCGAGAGGCTGGCTCTGCCACCACAAAATGGCAGGCGCCCACCTTGAGATCCACCAGTTGTATAAGGTCCAGATTCGCCTCGAAAAGCGAGTCGTTGCCGCAGATTCCGCAGTCAGCGCCGCCATAGGCCACAAAAGCGGGCGCATCGGTGGCACGCACGATGAGGTACTCCACCTCCCCCGCGTTGACGATAAGCTTGCGGCCCAGATCGTCGAGCTCCTCGGTGGGAAGCCCTGCACGTTTTAACAGTTCGACCGTAGGAGCGAAAAGGGAGCCTTTAGGCACTGCAATACGCAGGGGGCGCTTGCGGATGTCCTTCTCGGCATCCAAGGAGGCCTGCACCCGCTCTAGCGAGAGCGCGAACCCACAGGCGGCAGCCCTGGCGTCCAGATTGGAGAGAACGGCGTCATAGCGACCGCCAGAAGCCACCGAAGCCGAGCAGCCAGGCGCATAGGCCTTGAAGATCAACCCGGTGTAATAATCAAACGAGTTGATTATTGAGAAATCGAAGGAAGGCGTCCAGGGCGATCCGTTGACATCCAGGCTACCCACCAGCCAGGAAAGCTCCTGGGTGCCCCTTTGGTCGGGTTCTACCTGGGCTTTTTCCAACAGGGCGTCGATAGCGCCTATGACTTCTGAACCACCGGAGAGCCTTGGGATTTCGCGAATAGCCTGAGCAGCTGGCCCACAAAGCCCACAGACATCCAAATAGGCATCTAGGCCCACCAGGTCGCTCTCATGAACCAGGGAGAGCACCTCTTGGATTTGCTCTTCCGATAAGCCCGAAACATCCAGGGCTGCACGCAACGGCTGCACCGAGCCGCATACGATAGTCCAACCTTTAATTCCTGCAGCATCCAGTGTCTGGGCTAGAAGCTGGAGCACCTCTTGCTCGGCCTCGCCATCTGGAGCACCTACAAGCTCGATGCCCAGCTGAGTGAATTGGCGGGCTTCCCCTCTCAGCGACTGCTGCTCTCGCACCACCGGCGCCTGATAGCGTAGACGCAGCGGAAATCCCGCGGGATCACTCAAGCGGCTCGCCACCATGCGTGCAATGGGAAGTGTGAGGTCCGGCCTGAGCATGAGCAGGCGGTCATCGTCGTCGATCAGTTGAAAGGGCACGCCTTTTATGCGCCCCGCTCGCTCCAACACTTCCCGAGACTCCAAAAGCGGCGTCTCAACAGGCAGATATCCGGCAGCAGAGAAGACCTCGCGTACGCGGCCGGCGATCTTTTCGCGAGTCAATGCCTCCTGAGGAAGTATGTCGCGGAACCCTCGGGGGGTGCTGTGAATCATAGAGACTCCTTTAGCCAAACATCCAAAAACTCGTGGATAGAGTCGATGCTTTACTTTAGTAAAGTGTCTGCAAGCACTTTATCACAGTAAAGTCTTGGGTTGCAGCCCGTGACCTATTGTTTACTAAAGCGCCTAGCCCGCAGAGAATCTGCCAGCTAGGCGCAAGGTGCAAGAATTGAGGCCGCGTTTCTTGGCAAGAAATGCGCTAGGTGTAAAGCCAGGCACCACAAGAAACAGAATCTTAGAGCTCAGCCGCCCAGGTAGGCCTTGCGCACGCGGTCATCCTGAGCGAGCTCGTCTGCGTTGCCACTCATGGTGACGCGGCCCGTCTCGAGGACATAGGCGCGATCGGCGATGGAGAGCGCCTTGGCGGCGTTTTGCTCTACCAGCAGGATGGTGGTGCCGGACTGGTGAAGGCTGCGGATGATGTCGAAGATCTCATCCACCAGAATTGGGGCAAGGCCCATGGAGGGCTCGTCGAGCATGAGGAGCTTAGGACGACTCATAAGAGCGCGACCCATGGCAAGCATCTGCTGCTCGCCGCCGGAAAGGGTGCCGGCAGACTGGCCTTCGCGCTCTTTCAAGCGAGGGAAGCGCTCATAGACCATCTCAAGGGTCTCCCCCACTTGATTGTCTTTGCGCACAAATGCGCCCATCTCCAAATTCTCGCGCACGCTCATGTTGAGGAAGACGCGGCGGCCTTCAGGGCAGAGGGCCATGCCTTTGGCTACCGTATGGTGAGCAGGCACATGCGCCAGATTCTCACCATTGAAGGTAATGGCGCCGCTGCGGGGCTTAAGCAGGCCCGAGACCGTGTTGAGCGTGGTGGTCTTGCCAGCGCCGTTGGCGCCGATGAGAGTGACGACCTCGCCTTCGTTTACCTCAAAGGAAACATCTTTGATGGCATGGATGTTGCCGTAGAAGACGTTGACTTTATCGGCTTCCAAAAGTGCCATAGCCTTATGCCTCCTTTGCAGACGTGCCTAGGTATGCCTCGATGACCTGGGGGTTACCCTGGATCTCTTGAGGCGTCCCCTTGGCGATGATGCGGCCGAAATTGAGCACTGCGATGCCTTCGCAGATGCCCATGACGAGGTTCATGTCATGCTCGATCAAGAGCACGGCGATCTTGAACTCGTCGCGAATCTTGCGGATGTTCTCCATGAGCTCGGCGGTCTCGCTGGGGTTCATGCCGGCTGCAGGCTCGTCCAACAGCAAAAGCTTGGGGCCGGTGGCGAGGGCGCGCACGATCTCCAGGCGGCGCTGGGCGCCATAGGGCAGGTTTCCTGCCTGGACATGAGCGAGATCGGCCATGCCAAAGACGTCCAGAAGCTCCAAAGAGCGGTCGTGGAACTCCTTCTCGGAGAGCCAATAGCGAGGCAGGCGGAAGATGCCGCTCCACATGCCGCATTTCACTGAGTTATGCAGGCCGATAGTGACGTTCTCTTCCACTGTGAGGCTCGAGAAGAGACGGATGTTTTGGAAGGTGCGGGCGATGCCCATCTGGTTTACCTTGGCGACACCCATCCCTGCGGTGTCTTGGCCGTCCAAAAGAATGGTGCCTCGAGTGGGCTGGTAGACCTTGGTAAGCAGGTTGAACACTGTGGTTTTGCCAGCCCCGTTGGGTCCAATGAGCCCAGCGATCTCGGTCTTTCCCACAATGAGGTTGAAGTCTTCTACGGCATGGAGGCCGCCAAAGTCTATGCCTAAGTGGCGGCATTCAAGCACAGGAGTGGAAAAGACGTCGCGCTCAGGCACGATGCCATCTGATGGCAGGGGTACCATGCGGGTATGTTGCTTTGCCGTGGTAGGTGCTGGAGCAGTGGACTCCACTTTGTCTCCGCGGGACCTGGCAGCCTGTGCCTTATAGGACCCTTGGGCAGCCCGGGAGGAGAGCTTCTTGTTGTCTTGAGAGTTCTTAGCCACGGTTGCCCCCCTCCTCTGCTAGATCGGGCTCTTCTAAGGCGTCCTTGTCGCTTAGCCAAGGCACTTTGGCCTTGAAGGCTTCCATGAAGCGCTGGACTACAGGAACATTGGGGAGCACCATGACGCAGATGAGCACGACAGCGTAGATAAGCATGCGGTAGTCGGCCATGAAGCGCAAGAACTCCGGCAGGATGGTGAGGATGGTGGCCGAGATGATGGATCCGCGAATGTTGCCGATGCCGCCCAACACCACGTAGACCAGGATGAGGATGGAGGTGTTGTAGTCAAAGCGGCTGGCAACCACGCTGGAGAAGTTCATGGCATAGAGGGTGCCTGCCATGCCCGCCAAGGCTGCGGAGACCACAAAGGCCATGAGGCGGTATTTGGTGACATTGATGCCCACTGACTCTGCCGCGATACGGTTGTCGCGCACGGCCATGATGGCGCGGCCGGAACGGCTGCGCACCAGGTTGGAGACCACAAAAAGGGTGAACATGATAAGCAGGAAGCCCATCACGAAGGTGGAAAGCTTGGAGATGCCCACTGCACCCTGAGGGCCGTTGATGATGACGGTGCCGTTGGTCATGCCCAGATCCTGCACAGAGCTCATGGACACATGAAGGCCAGAAGCGTCAGAGCCCACATAGAGGTTGTTCAAGATGTTCTTGATGATCTCGCCAAAGGCAAGGGTAACGATGGCCAGATAGTCGCCAGAGAGCCTCATAACAGGCACGCCTACGATAAACCCTGCCACGGCGCCAAAACAGCCGCCGGTAAGAATGGAGATCAAAAGCCTCAAAAAAACGTTGGGAATAATCGGCGCGAGCATCGAGGCCATGATGCAGCCGGTAAAAGCACCCACCGACATAAAGCCCGCATGTCCTAAAGAAAGCTCTCCCGAAATGCCCACCACTAGGTTCAGAGACACCGCCGCGCACACATAGACGCAAATGGGCACCAGCTGGCCTTGAAGAGCGCTGGACATAGATCCGGTAACAATGAAGCCTTGCACGATGAGGAAGGCCACAATCACCAAAAAGTAAGTACCAAAGGTCCCCTTGAAAGCCTCCAACAAACGGTCCTTGAAGGAGGGAGTGCTTTTTGTCACAGTCGTTGCTTGCATAGCCACCTCCTACACCTTCTCGGGCACATACTTGCCCAAAAGGCCCGAAGGCTTGATGAGCAGCACAATGATGAGTACGGCAAATACCACAGCGTCAGCCAGCTGCGTGCCAATGTAGGCCTTGGCGAAGATCTCAATTATGCCGAGAAGCACGCCGCCTAACACGGCACCGGGAATCGAGCCGATACCACCAAACACGGCAGCGGTAAAAGCCTTGATGCCGGGCATGGCACCAGTGGTGGGCATGAGGGTGGGATAGGAACTGCATAGGAGTACGCCTGCTACTGCCGCAAGGCCAGAGCCAATGGCGAAAGTGGTAGAGATGGTGGTATCCACGTTGATGCCCATGAGTCGAGCGGCACCGGGATCCTCAGAGCAGGCGCGCATGGCCTTGCCCATCTTGGTTTTGGCGGTGAACAGGCCCAACACGACCATGATGATCACACTTGCGCCGATGGTGATGAGAGTCTCAGCAGAGATATTGAGCTGTCCATCGAAGAGCTGAAGGCTCGGCAAACCTGCGGCAATGGAGGGGAACACCTTGGGATTGGAGCCCCAGATGAGCAGCGCCAGGTTTTGCAGCAGATAGGAAACGCCAATAGCGGTGATGAGCACCGTAAGGCTTGGGGACTGGCGCAGTGGCTTGTAGGCTACGCGCTCGATAAGAATGCCCAACAGAGTGCAGCCGCAAATGGCGATGAGGACGCAGATAAGGGGGTTCATCCCCAGGTAGAACAGGGTCATGAACGCGATGTAGCCACCAACCATGATGACGTCGCCGTGGGCAAAGTTGAGCATCTTCGCAATGCCGTAGACCATGGTGTAGCCCAAAGCGATAATGGCGTACACACTGCCTAAGCTTATGCCGTTGATGAGGTTGGTCAAAAACTCCATGCATCCTCCCTTCATGCCGAACTATGGATAGTGAGATGCCGCTCAGAAGAGGAAGGCTCGCCGGTGGAGGCGAATGGGTTTCTCGGCAAGTAAAACTTAAATTTATCTTAAAAGTATGCCTTTTAAAGTACCAAGAAACCGTCCTCTAAAGAACGGAGGTCACCTGAATATAGGTGACCTCCGCCACAGAGGGGGCACTATGTTACGTAGGCCTTACAAAGTAAGAGTTACTCCATGCCCACGTAGGCGCCGTTTTGGATGACCATGCCCTTGGGCTCCTTGGTGGCCTCGCCCGTGTCAGACCAAGCGATGGACTCGCCGGTGAGACCGTCGAAGACGAAGTCGGAGGAGGTGAAGACCTCTACGAGCTTGTCGCAGATATCGGAAGCGCTCATGTCAGGGGTGCACTCGGCCTTCTCCAGGGCAGCCTGGAGGACATAGACGCAGTCATAGGCGTCGGCGGCAAATTGGTTGGGGGTCTCGTTGAACTTCTCCTTGTAGGCCTTGACGAATGCCTGGGTCTTTTCGTCAGAGGCATCGGCGTTGAAGGGGGTCAGAAGCATGACGCCCTCCGCCAAAGAGGTATCGAATCCTTCGAGGGAGAGGATGCCGTCCATGCCGTCTACGCCGAAGAACTTGGGGGTATAGCCCATGTCCTTGGCCTGCTTGAGGATGATGGAAGCAGGAGTGTAGTAGATGGGGAGGAACAGGATGTCTGCACCAGCGGACTTGCAGCTGTTGAGCTGGGCAGAGAAGTCGGTGGCGCTGTCGGCGGTGAAGGCCTCGTTGGCAACAACCTCAAGGCTGACATTCTTAGCCTCAGACAGGAATTTCTGGTCGATGCCGGTGGAGTAGGCGTCGGAGCTGTCGTAGATGATGCCCACCTTGGTGCCAAGCTTTTGCTCGGAAATGTACTTAGCAGAGGCGACGCCCTGGTTGGGGTCGGTGAAGCACATCTGGAAGACGTTGGGCTTGCGCTGCTCAGCCACATTGCCGTCGGCATCGGGCTGGCCGCCGATGACGTCGGTGGAGGAGGCAGAAGGCGTGAGCTCGAAGATGTTGTCGGCGGAAGCCTCCTTGGAGACAGCGATGCAGGGAGCCGTGGTGGTGGTGCCCATGAGCATCTGCATGCCCCAGTCCTTCAGGGTGTTAAAGGCGTTGACGGATTTCTCAGCGTTGTTCTCGTCATCCTCGAAGCGATAGTCAAACTTGAACGTGGAGTCGGAGGCGTTGATCTCGTCCACAGCGATCTGCGCCGCATTCTTGCAGGCGTTGCCATAGATGGCAGCAGGGCCGGTGATGGGGCCGATGCCGCCCAGCTTGAACTTGGCCTCGCCGCCCTCGGAAGAGCTGCCGCCGTTGTCAGAGCCACCAGTGGAATTGCCGCAACCGGTGAGGACCACAGCGCCGGCTGCGCCGGCTACGCCCATTGCCTGTACGAAGCCGCGGCGAGAGATGTTGCTAAAGCTCATAATTCCCCCTCTTTCCGCGCTCACCCTTCCTTTGAAAAACCTCTATGCATCGGTGAGCGTATTGATATGTGGGGCAAATGGTAAAGAAAGAGTCCTCAATGGAAAAGTAAGAATCGAGATTTAAAAGCACCTGAAACATTCTGTTCATGGAACGGAGCCCGATGAGGTCACATATTCACTCTTGTAAATACATCTGGAGCCTGAGGAAGTACTAGCGACCGAATCGTGATGTGAGAGCTCTCAGGAATTGAGCTTCTGGCCATCGAAGTATCAGTGCAAGGCCATAGGTCACCAGGAGAGCTGGCATTCCCCCTGCTATGCAGAGAAGTACCGACCGCATGAAGCTGGTGGGGCCAAAGCCGACAAGCCCTAGGACCCAGACAATGCCATACCCCACAAGAGCCCCTGTGGCTCCTGCCAGAAGACTATGCAGGCTGGCTTTGACCACAGCGCGAAGGCCCAATTGCCCTAAGCCTGCACGCAACTGGATAAAGGCAACAAGGTCAACAGCGATATAGAAGGCTAGAGAAGAGAGCGCTACCACGTCGATGCCATAAAGCGGGGTGAAAACCACGCAGATGAGCACTTGAATAACGCCTGCCACGATAGAGGCCCAGGCAAAGATAGTAAGCTTGCGGTAACTGGAGCACACCTTTTGCAGGTAAGTGCATACGCCATAGAGAGGCAATGACAAAGAGAGGCTTATCAGGTAGGAACCCATGAGCTCAAGGCCCTCCTGGCTAAACTTGCCCGCTCCCAAGATCACCATGAGCTCCGGAGAGAACACAATGAGGTAGAGCATAAAAGGTACCAAGAAGAACAGGATGCGGTTGGTGCCTGCAGCAATGCCAGCTTTGAAACCCTCCATGTCCTGGGAAGAGTAGGCCTCAGACAGCTCTGTGAACATGGCGGTGGTGATGGGAATGGCCAGAATTGCATAGGGCAGCGTATACCAAAGCCTGGCGTAGTACATGACGGCCGAACCCTCTGGAGTGACCTGCAGCGCACAGCTGGACTGCACCGACACGGTCACAAAACTCACGATGGTAACCACAATAGAGGGAACGCCGATGGAGAGCGTCTCTTTGATCGCCGGATCGTGGAAGTCTACATAGGGACGAATGCGAACGCCTAGCTTATACAGGCTTGGCACCTGCATGGCCACTTGGATCAATACTCCTAGCGGGTTGCCCAGCGCCAACACCATTACCGCTGCCGAAGGGTTTGCTGGCAGTAGCCACGCATAGCCAAAGAACGATGCCATACAAATGAAATTGTTAAAGATAGGAGCAGCGGTAGACCAGAAATAATGACGCTCGGCATTAAGGATGCCAGAGATAATAGATGAAAGGGCATAGAGGACGATCTCGATAGCAAAGAACCTAAAGAACATGGTAGCTTCGCCATGATCGAAGCCCTCGGCCGCACCCATGGACTGGGTGAGCACCACTTGATAGGCAAAGATCCAGCCCAATACTGTGATCACACCCATAAGAATGCACACCAGGCTGGTGAGGTTGGATACGTAGCGATTGGCGCCCTCACGACCGAGTTTTCGCTTGACAGATAGGTAGACTGGCAAAAATGCCGTGATGAGCATTCCACCCATCACCAGCTCATAGAGCTGATTGGGAAGATTGTTCGCAACGGTATAGGTGGATGCCACCGCAGTAAGCCCCAGCGCATAGGCCTGAGCCCAGGTACGCATAAAACCGGTGATGCGGCTCACAATAACGAGTACCGACATCATGGCTGCACTTCGTCCCACAGATTGATCTATCTCAACATGTTCTTCTTGGTTTAGTGCAGCCGCGCCTCTTGCATCATTCATAACAGAGGGAGCCTCGGGCGTCGGCACCATTTCGCTTCCCTCCAAGGAAAGTGAAAGCGCCTCTCCATCAGATTCTGCCCATTGGTCATTCGCTGGCACTTTCAAGTGAGCGCCAGAGACAGTTTGAGTTGGCTCGGGTTTCTCGGCTACCTCTTGTGCGAGAAGCTCATCCCACTGCTGTGAGGCGTGGGCTGGTCGATCGCGAAGGTCTTCTACAAACTTTTCTGCCTTCTCCGAGAAGTGCTGGGCACCGGGCTTTTTGGGCTTCCATGAGCGCGAGTTGTCATAGGCTGCCATGAACACGCCTGTAGAACTCGGCGAGATGAAACGACGCTCCTGAATTTGATCGCTTGAGGGATCAGGAATTTTAGGAATATAGGGAGAAGGCGCAGGTGCAGAGGGAGTATAGGGAAGCGCTACTCCCGGATCGAAGGGGTCGGGCACCGCTTCATTGATCTGCTGGCTCTGTTGAGCACGCAGGACATCGGCGCTAGGGGTGGCCGCGGTTTTTTGTGAGGCGCGGGATTGCTCAAAAGCCGCCAAAATAGCCATGGTGGAGCCAGGGTCTCCCCCACCCACCTCTGGAGCCAAACTCTGAGGCACCATCGCTGTTGCCTGTTGGGGACGAGGGTCCTTCTCGGCTCCCGAGAAGGACCTACCCTCGCTGTCCACGGGTGCATCGAGAGGCCGGAAAGGCTCAAGAGGAACTTGCATATCGGAGGGGCTTGAGGAAGCCTCTGATAATTCAAGGTCTTCCACCTTCCATTGAGCGGTCTCTTGGAGCTTCTCTTCTGGAGCTTCTTGGGACTCAGAGTTTTTTGAATGCGCGGACAGTCGATGCCAGAAGGCCATGGATCTTACTCCGTTATAGAAATAGCTGGCACATAGGTCAGACGAGAGGCTAGGTAATATCTGCCACTGTGGCACCTAAAAAGTCTACGAGCTGCTGGGGATCGAGGAGCACTTGAAGCCCTCGACGTCCTGCGGAGACTTCGATGATGTCATAGAGCAGAGCGGTCTCATCAATGATAGTTGGGAAAGGCTTCTTCATCCCTATAGGAGAGCACCCTCCACGAACATAGCCAGTGACCTCCTCCAAGTCTGCAAGTGGCAGTAGCTCCAAACGCTTCACGCCCGCTGCCGAGGCCGCTTTTTTGAGATCAACAGAACAGGAGCAAGGGACGCAGCACACCACTACATCGCCATTGGAGCTTTTGCAGGTAATGGTCTTAAAGGCAGAATCTGGGTCTTCTCCCAAGGCTTCAGCGACCGAGAGACCGTAGTCCCTATTGGCCATCTGAGTATCGTCGTAGCTTTTGAGTTCGTAGGCTATCTTGGCCCTATCTAGCTCGCGGCAGGCATTTGTCTTATCAATCTTTTGCGATCGCTTAGACATAGCGTTGATCCTCTTGTTTGAATGGAAAGGCTCTGGGCATGCGCCTAGAGCCTATACCCTCCTACCGAGCCGCCTCTTCAAACGCAGTGGTACGCTCAAGAACAGGAGCCAAGAACTTTCCTGTCACAGAAGCTGGGTTCGCTGCCACCTCTTCTGGGGTACCTTGCGCGATGATCTTGCCGCCGCCGTCGCCTCCATCTGGGCCTAAGTCGATAATGTGATCCGCTACTTTGATGACGTCCAAGTTATGCTCGATCACCAACACCGTATTGCCCGCATCCACCAATCGTTGGAGCACATCCAAAAGCTGGCGCACATCATCGAAGGAGAGTCCGGTGGTGGGCTCATCTAGGATGTAGAAAGTCTTGCCGGTTTGGCGCCTGTGAAGCTCTTTGGCCAGCTTGACACGCTGAGCCTCGCCACCAGAGAGAGTGGTGGCTGGCTGGCCCAGGCGAATATAGCCCAAGCCTACGTCATAAAGGGTTTGAAGCTTATTCTTGATGGCAGGGATGGCGCCAAAAAACGCCAAGGCTTCTGTGACAGACATATCCAAGACGTCGCTGATAGTCTTGTCGTGATAGGTGATCTGTAAGGTCTCGCGGTTATAGCGTTTGCCGTGACACACCTCGCAAGGCACATAGACATCGGGTAAGAAATTCATCTCGATCTTGATTTGTCCATCGCCCTTGCAGGCTTCGCAACGGCCACCAGGCACGTTGAAGGAGAACCGTCCTGGAGAATAGCCCCTAAGGCGGCTCTCAGGAGTCGAGGCAAAAAGGGCGCGCAAATCATCCCAAAGTCCAATGTAGGTGGCAGGATTCGAGCGCGGAGTTCGTCCAATAGGCGCTTGATCGATATCAATGACCTTATCGATCTGATCAATGCCGGTGAGAGATTTATAAGGACCCACAGGGCGCTGCGAACGATGCACGGCATTGGTGAGAGCCGGCGCGAGAGTATCGGTAACCAGCGAGGATTTGCCCGATCCCGAAACACCGGTGACTACCGTGAGAGTTCCTAGGTCAATGGAGCAGTCTATATCCTTGAGATTGTGATGAGTAGCTCCCTTGAGCACCAGCTGTCCCTTATGGGGACTGCGACGCTCTTGGGGCAATGGAATGATCTTTCGCCCTGAAAGGTAGGCGCCCGTGAGAGACTCCGGACAGGCCATGATCTTTTGAGGAGTGCCAGCACATACCACATGGCCGCCAAGCTCGCCTGCACCCGGGCCCATATCGACCACGTAATCTGCAGCACGAATAGTGTCCTCGTCATGTTCCACCACAATAACGGTATTGCCAAGATCTCTCAGACGCTCAAGGGTACCGATAAGTCGATCATTATCCCTTTGATGAAGGCCAATGGACGGCTCATCCAAAATATAGAGCACACCCATAAGGCCTGCACCGATTTGAGTGGCTAGACGAATACGCTGAGCTTCACCGCCAGAGAGGGTGGCGCTGGCACGTGAAAGCGTGAGATAGTCGAGTCCCACATCCACCAAGAATCGCAGGCGCTCGACGATCTCGCGAACAATGCGCTCGCCAATAAAGGCTTGGCGCTCGGTGAGCTTGAGGTTTTGGAAGAACTCCAAAGAGTTTTTGCAGCTCATCTGGCATACGTCCCAGATGGATTTATCCCCTACTGTGACCGCAAGCATCTCTGGCTTAAGGCGTGCGCCCCCGCAGGTGGAGCAGGGCTCTTCTCGGATGTATTTCTCTAAACGTGCCTTGACGTTGTCGTTGCTTGTCTCATGGTAGCGCTCGAAAAGAATGGAGCGCACGCCGGAGAAGGTAGTGGTCCAATGAGTGTCACGTCCGTCTTTGGTGCGGTAGTCCACGCGGATCTTTCGAGTGCCTAGACCTTCCAACAAGGCGCGCTTGACTTTGGTAGGCAAGTCCTTCCAGGGAGTGGCAGGGTCCTCTCCAAAATGGGTGACCACTGCGTTGAAGATCTGCGGATAGTAGTTGGAGCGGCTGAAGAAGGAGCCAAATACGCCGTCAGCTACAGATTTGGCCGGATCCTCGATAAGCGCCTCTGCGTCCACCACACGACGCATGCCCAAACCGTCGCAGTCTGGACAAGCGCCATAAGGGGCGTTAAATGAGAAGTCGCGAGGCTGCAGATCATCCATGGAGTGACCATGGATGGGACAGGCCAACGCTAGTGAGTAGTTGAGTAATTGCTCAGGCATGGTTTCTGGATCCTGGCGATCAGGTAATACATAGACGGCTACTTTGCCGGCTGCTAGCTTGGTGGCCTGCTCTACCGCCTCAGCCACTCGGCTACGAGCGCTCTCGCGCACCACTACGCGATCAACGACCACATCGATGTCATGCTTGTACTTTTTATCTAGACGTATCTCTTCTTCAAGCTCATAGACCTGACCATCTACGCGCACACGGGAGAAGCCCTCTCGTTTGAGGTCGGAAAAGAGCTTGGTGTATTCACCTTTGCGGCCCATGACCACCGGGGCAAGCACAAAGGCGCGTCGTCCATCAGCTGCTTCAAGAATCTTGTCTACCACTTGGTCTGTGGTTTGATGCTCGATCACCCGTCCGCATTCTGGGCAGTGAGGAATACCGATGCGAGCAAAAAGCAAGCGCAGATAATCATAGATCTCTGTAACCGTGCCCACAGTGGAACGCGGGTTTTTGGAGGTGGTTTTCTGGTCGATAGACACCGCCGGAGACAGTCCCTCGATGGAATCTACGTCGGGCTTGTCCATTTGCCCTAAGAACTGCCTGGCGTAACTCGAAAGACTTTCTACATAGCGCCGTTGCCCCTCTGCATAGATGGTGTCGAAGGCCAAAGAGCTCTTACCTGAACCAGATAGTCCGGTGATCACAGCGAATTGGTTGCGCGGAATAGAGATATCTATGTTTTGAAGGTTGTGCTCACGTGCACCATGGATAACGATGGCTTCGGATGCCAAGAAGCTGCCTCCTCAAAAGTACGGGCGGCTCAAAGCCCCGTTATAGCTTTGAGCACTATAGGGAACAGGTCCAAAGATAGAAAATTCCCTGGGGAAACAGGTTGGCTTCGCAAAACCCCCGCAACCTAATAGGAATTGTCTCCCTGACCGTTAGGCCCGAACAATTGTACTACTCGGAGTCGAGCATAGTGCCGCCGACAGCTTCTTTAGCGTCTTTCCACATTGCTTGCGCATCACTTTCGCTTAATGAGGCGAGTCCACTGTTGATGCCGTCCAAAAGGGCCGTATCGTCTCGGCGCACTGCCATGCGCACCCATTGGGTAGCCCCCTTGTCCAGTGATCCAACGGGCAGAGGGACCAAGGTAAGATCAGGGAACAGTTCTGCAGCGTTTTCGAATCCATGACGATCTACCACTGTTGCATCGATCTCTTTATCTCGCACTTTCACGCAGGCATTGGTGCGCTTTGAATAAGGCATCAAATGTACTGCGCCAGGAATCGCTCCAATTGCTGCATCATAATCCGTATTTGCGCGAGCAGCCATAAGAGCGCCACTAAGCTGCTCTACCTGAGATGCCTGAGCATATGGCGAGTCAACGCGCGTCACCACAGCCAGCTCTATCGGTGCATAAGCATCGCTGAAAGACAAGCTAGTGTCATTGGAATCATTGTAGACAGCAGAAACCGCTACATCGATATAGCCGCGTTTGAGGTATTCAGCCAAATCAGCATGGTCGACATCCAAGATACATGCCCGGCATCCAAGTTTATGAGCCAGATAGGTGACAACAGCCACATCGAAACCAGCAGCATAATGCTTGCTGTTCTCCAGAGGCACCGCCCCATGGGCGTCCTTGTCCACCAGCATCTCATAGGCAGGATTAAAGCAATCTACGCCTACGCGCAAGGAAGCCTGTGAAGGCGTGAGGGCTTCCACAGGAGACATACAACCTGAAAGAGGAATCATTGCTGTAGCACCCACCAGTGCAGCACCCAATTTAGTGCATACTGAGAGGAATTGCCTGCGATCTATAGAGCGCGGGCAGGAATCGAGCTGCGCCTGTTGCGGTTTTGGAAAACTCATGATGCACCCCCAAAATTCAAGTTTCACTACGTTTCCTGAATTACGTCTTAAAGATATAGTAGGTACTTGAGAGTCCCCTGTCAAACAACTAAAGTTGCACATTTTGCCCATTACCTGGGCATTTGGGCCATTGGTTTCATTTATGTCCTAATTCTTACATCGTTCAGGATTCTGTATTTCCAGCATTTCTTTACTTTATTTACAGGTTTGGAAGGGTTCATTATCCTTATGCACCAGCGACCCAGTTTAAGCTCAAAAAGGAGTGATTGTTATGTTGCTCGAAGGAAAAGTAGCCATTGTTACCGGAGGCACCCGAGGAATCGGTCTCTCCATTGTGAAATCCTTCTTGGCAGAAGGTGCAAAAGTGGCCCTTTGCGGCTCTCGCGAAGAGACGGTCACTAAGGCTCTGGACGCTATTAAAGCCGAGAATCCCAAGGCTCCCGTCCTGGGCTATTGGCCAGACCTCACCAGCAACGAAGCGGTATCTGCCATGGTAAATAGCGTGGTAGAAACCTGGGGCACATTGGACGTCATGGTGAACAATGCAGGTATCTCTCAGTCCACTCCCCTTCTAGACTATACGCCTGAGGAATTCCAAAGAGCGATGGACCTCAATGTGACTGCAGTGTTCAATGGCTGCCAGGCTGCCGCTCGCATCATGGCGCCCAAGGGCACAGGCGTCATTCTTAACACCAGCTCCATGGTCTCTATTTATGGCCAAAAGTCCGGTGTGGGCTATCCCACTTCAAAGTTTGCAGTCAACGGCCTCACCAAGTCGTTGGCACGTGAGCTTGCCCCTCAAGGCGTACGCGTTAATGCAGTGGCCCCTGGCGTCACTTCCACTGATATGGTGGCAGCATTGCCCGAGGCGGTCGTTCAGCGCATCTCTATGGGCATCGCCATGGGCCGGCCTGGCGAGCCTCAAGAGGTAGCCGATGCTTTCGTCTATCTCGCAAGCGACAAGGCCAGTTATGTCACCGGTGTAGTGCTCTCGGTGGATGGCGGAGCGCTGTTCTAGTCTTTTGCCCCTTGCTTTCCTATGGCCCCAAGCAGGTTACCCAACCTGCTTGGGGCCTTTTTCGAGGGGTAGAATGAGACCCATAAAACTGTTCTTTTACTTTTCGCAGTCCATAGCTAAAAAGGCGTCAGATTGCGAGTACGAAAGGAGTCCCATGGCTTGCAAAACCCGGGATGCGGGTTCAAAGGATGCTCCCAAATCGCCTCAGGTATTCGATTCCAACGACCTCTCCGAGGTGGGTCATGTCATAGGTGTAGTCTCTGGCAAAGGCGGCGTAGGAAAATCGCTGGTGAGCTGCTCTTTGGCCATCGGGCTTGCGCGTGCCGGCTACAAAGTAGGCATCTTGGATGCCGACATCACTGGCCCCTCTGTGCCGCACATGATGGGGCTCGATGATGAGCGCCTCATGTCTTTGGGAAATCTTTTTTTGCCCTCCATCGCATCTGTGCCTGGAACTGAGGGCGTCAAGGTCATGAGTGCCAACCTGCTTTTGGCTCGCAAAGACGACCCCGTCCTTTGGCGTGGGCCAGTCCTTGCAGGGGCGCTCAAGCAGTTTTGGAGCGACACTTCCTGGGGTCCCATTGACTACCTCATTGTAGACATGCCTCCAGGAACCGGCGACGTGGCTCTCACGGTCTATCAGTCGCTGCCTATCGATGGCGTGGTCATTGTGACCAGCCCCCAAGACCTGGTTTCCATGATCGTGGGCAAAGCGGTCAAGATGGCTGCCAAGATGGGCGTAGGCGTGTTGGGCATCACCGAGAACCTCTCCTACGTGGTCTGTCCCACCGATGGCACCCGCATCGACATCTTTGGTCCTTCCCACCTGAAGCGCGACGCAGAGCTGGCCGGTGTGCCCGCCCTCGATCGCTTGCCCATAGAGCCGGCGTTGGCTGCCGCGTGCGACGCTGGCCAGCTCGCAGAATCCCTGCCTGAGGGATATCTGGCTGCCACGATCCAACGCGTAATCGATCTAGACACCAACCCTGCTCAGGTGCCTTCTATCGAGGCTATGAACGCACGTGCCGATGCCCTAGGCATGCCCCACACCCCCGCAGATCCCACGGATTCCTACGACGCCACCCCCGAGGAGATTTAAATGGCCAAGGGCTCTGCCAAGAAGCAACGCAAGTTTGCCCAAGCTCAGGCGCGAAAACTCGCCGCTTCCCAAGCGGTACCCAGCTCCTGTGACGTGCTTCTCGTAGGAGCGGGTGCCTCAGGGCTTCTCTGCGCCCTTGAAGCATCTTCTTTGGCTGCCGAGAAAAGCATCCTTCTCATGGAGGCCAAGCCCATCTTAGGCGCGCCCATTCTGGCCACAGGCAATGGTCGTTGCAACTTTTGTCATGAGCCCTTGGAATCCTCTGCCTACAACCATCCTTCCTGGATGGAAGAGTTTTTCTCGGCAGCAGCGAGGCTGTGGCCCAAGTCCACGCCCAGTGAGCTGGTACAGGATTACTTTGGCGAGCTAGGGCTTTTGTCCACCAGCCATGAGGGGAGGCTCTATCCCCGCAGCTTGGTAGCCGCATCGGTACGAGATCTGCTGTTAGCGCAGCTAGAGGCTTCCACGGTAAAGGTTGCCACCCTGCGAGATGTGGTGGCCGTCGAGCCTTGCGAGCAGGGTTTTTGCGTGCGCTATCAGGAGCGGTTCCGGGAAGACCCTTTGGCTCCAGAGGGGTGGGCACGGCGCAGCCTTCATGCTCGCCGTGTCGTATTGGCCACTGGCGGAGATACCTTGAGCGCCATAGAGGGCCTCGATCTGCCTTTGGTACCCTGTGAGCCTGTGCTTTGTCCTGTAGAGATCGAGACAGAGCTGTGCCAACGGTTGGACGGCCATAGGGCCAAGGCTCGTGTGAGAGCCTACAGCCCTTGTTCAGAACCGCTTTTTGACGAATACGGCGAGGTTCTTTTTAGGTCCTCGGACTCCTCTCAAAAGGGGGTGCTTTCGGGCATCGTGGCGTACAACCTTTCGCGTCTGGTAACTCCAGGTGACTCAGTGGTGCTCGACCTTTTGCCAGAATGCACCCACGAGCAGGTGGCAGCCCTGCTTATGCGCGGGGGCTCCTACAACCCCCGTCATCTGGACGGCGCCCTAGACCCTGCTGTCGCCCACGCACTGCTTCCACAGGCAATCGATGACGACGGCGCTGCGACGTTGTTTTCCGCGGTGGAAGCGGTTAAATCTGCCACCTTTTGCGTGAGCGGCAAAGCCTTTGTCCAATCTGCCCAGGTGAGTCGAGGGGGATTGAGCCTAGATGCGCTCACCCTCCCATCTTTAGAAGTAAGCGCCTATCCAGGCCTCTATGCGCTTGGCGAGGCGCTGGACATCGACGGGGCCTGTGGAGGCTACAATCTGGGTTTTGCCTGGCTCTCTGGACTCGTCTGTGGCCACGCATTGGCGCAGAAGGACTAAGCGCGAACAGGTAGCGAGGTGCGGGTTTCTCGGCCAAAGGGCAAAGGGCTTCTCAGAAGTCACGGACTCATGGCTTTGCAGACACAAAAGGAGCGTTCATGTTAGAGATTGCCAATGTCATCGTGCCCGTGAGCTCGATTCCTGAGGCAAGCCAGGAGGCCCGTGTGGTGCAGGAAGCAGTGCGGCGTAGGCTTCATCTGGCGCCTGATGCGATGGCAGGCATCGAGATCCGTCGGCGCTCCATCGATGCGCGCAAGGGCCATTCGGTGAAGTTTGTCTACACTGTGCGCTTTGCGTTGCGGGCAGCAGAATCCGGAGAGCAGGCGTTGTTGCGCAAGCTTGCTCGTCAAAGGAAGGCTCCTCAGGTGCAGGTCGCCTTGGATAGTCCAGAAGAGCTCCCCTCCTATGAAGGGGCGGCCCCAGATGATCGCCCCCTGGTCGTGGGCGCCGGCTGTGCGGGACTTTTTTGCGCGTGGACGCTGGCTCGTCAGGGCTTGGCCCCCATCCTTATCGAACAAGGCGACGACGTGGTGCGCCGCCGCGAAGCCATCGACTGTTTCAATGAGACCGGTCAGCTGAACACGCGCTCGAACATCCAGTTTGGGCTGGGTGGGGCGGGCACCTTCTCTGATGGCAAGCTCACTACCCGCACCCATGGGGCCCATCACGACCTCATTATGGAAACGCTCGTTGAGGCAGGCGCAAGCCCTGAAATCTTGGTTGACGCTATGCCTCACATAGGGTCCGACGTGCTGCCGCAGGTGGTATCCACCCTTATTGAGCAGATCAAAGCCTGGGGTGGGCAGGTTCGTTACCGCTGCAAGCTGGAGGAACTGGTCTTGGAAGGGTCTGGCGACCATCGTCGGATTGCTGGTGCGCGAGTAATGCAGTCGCAGGCTCCCAAGGCCCAGGGTGTCGAGCTTCCGCCTCGCCCAGAAGAGATCAAAACCAGTCGAGTGATCATAGCTTGCGGGCACTCAGCCAGGGATGTCTTTGAAATGGCCCAAGCGCTTCAGGTGCCCCTGGAGCCCAAGACCTTCTCCATGGGCGTGCGCATCGAGCATCTCCAGCGCGAAGTGGACCTTTGCCAGTACGGGGAAGAAGCCCAAAGCCCGCTTTTAGGGCCTGCCAGCTACAAGCTGGTGGCCAAAACCTCCACCGGACGGCGTGCCTACAGCTTTTGCATGTGCCCTGGCGGCTATGTGGTAGCCGCTGCCAGCGAGGCCTTTGGCGTAGTCACCAATGGCATGAGCCTGGCTGCCAGGGATGGCATCAATGCCAATGCAGGCCTTCTGGTCAATGTCTATCCCAAAGACTTGGATCCTCAAGATCCATTGGCAGGAGTGGCCCTGCAGCGTCGTTGCGAGCAGGCGGCCTACGAGACAGGCGGCGGGGCGTTTAAGGCTCCCGCGCAACTGGTGGGCGACTTTTTAGAGAAGCGCCCCTCCTCGGGCCCAGGCACTGTCGCACCCACATATCCTCGAGGAGTCACCTGGGGATCAATCGACGGACTTTTGCCTGGATACATCACCTGTACCCTCAGAGAGGCCCTGCCGATTATGGGCAGAAAGCTTCGCTGCTTTAAAGACCCAGAGGCGGTGCTCACCGGCGTGGAGTCACGCTCCTCATCGCCTATACGCCTCTGCCGAGGCCAAGACTTCCAAAGCCTTGGGATTCGCGGCCTCTACCCCATTGGAGAAGGTGCGGGCTATGCTGGCGGCATCATGAGTGCGGCGGTGGACGGCGTCAACTGCGCAGTCGCCATCCTGAAAGAGGGTTAGCCGACTGTTACCAGCGATTATTCAAACGACGCTCCACAAAAGCACGCAGCTGGGAGAACTCCTCTGCCTGCCCAATGCCTGTCAGAAATGCCACGCCATTGAACACCGGCATGGTGCGCGAGGGGGTCTCAGTGCTCACTACAGAGATATAGGCGTCGGCTCCGCGCAGGGCGCTTCGAAGCTCTGTGATGGGCACTGCCTCTACCTGCACGTCTTCTGGGCTATAGCCACACTCTGCCAACAGGTAACGCACCTTGCTTGCCACTGTTTGGGAAGTAGCGGCGCCCGAGCCGCAGGCAACCACAATCCTTACTGTCATGAGCCCTCCATCCTGCTATGGACGCAAAGCCCACAAGCCAATGAGAAACCAACCTATGATAGCAGGCTTCCACTCCCCTAACCTCGGCGTTGGCCGTCGAGGCGGCCGGATTTTAGAGAGCTCGCACTGGTGTGGCGCCCCTTCTAGCCTTGCCGAGAAACCCGCACATCGCTATTTAGGATTTCTACGGCCTCCCAAGCGCTTGCGAGAGGCGTGGGACGACCCTTTGCGGGCTCCAGAGCGCAGACGGGCGATGACCGCTTCTTCGTCAGTGCCGTCCAAGGCTCCTCGAATCTCGATGATCTGATCCCTCAAAGCTGCAGCCCGCTCAAAGTCGTAGGCTTCGCTGGCCGCTTTCATCTCCTCTTCCAGAGAGGCAAGCACGGCGTCGGCCTCTGCACGTGGCAGCTCGGAGAGCTCATGGGCCACCTGCTGTGCGGTAGTGGGGCCTTGGTTATGAGGAGAGCTTGCTGGAGTGTAAAACTCCCCATGGCCCAGCTCGTCGCCGTTGTAGCCATGATGGCGGCTGCGTTTGTCCAGGTTCTCTGTAGCCTCTTCGATAAAGCCTGAGATGTCATTGATAGTCTTTCGCACCGTCTGGGGCACTATGCCATGCTCCTGGTTATAGGCTTGCTGGATCCGGCGGCGGCGCTCGGTCTCTGTGATGGCTTCCCGCATGGAGTCGGTAATGGTATCGGCATACATGATCACCTGGCCATCGGCGTTGCGTGCAGCCCTGCCCATAGTTTGGATAAGGGAGCGGCGGTTGCGCAGGAAGCCTTCCTTATCGGCATCGAGAATGGCCACCAGGGACACCTCGGGGATATCCAAACCCTCGCGCAAAAGATTGATGCCCACCAGCACGTCGATCTTGCCCTGGCGCAGGTTGCGCACGATCTCCACGCGGTCCAGAGTAGCGGTGTCCGAGTGCATGTAGTTCACGCGGATGCCCTGGTCAAGCAGGTGGTCAGTGAGGTCTTCTGCCATGCGCTTGGTGAGCGTGGTTACCAGCACGCGCTCTTTGCGGGCCACTCGATCGCGAATCTCAGAGGTCAGGTCATCGATCTGGCCGCGGATGGGGCGCACGTCCACCTTTGGGTCCAAAAGCCCGGTGGGCCTGATGATCATCTCTACGTCTTGTTGGGAGACAGATTCCTCATAGTCGCCCGGAGTGGCAGACACATAGACGAACTGGCCAATGCGCTCCTCAAACTCGTCAAAGCGTAAGGGGCGGTTGTCCAAGGCAGACGGCAGGCGGAACCCATGCTCCACCAAGGTGACCTTGCGAGAGCGGTCGCCTTCGTGCATGCCGCGGATCTGAGGGACCGTCACATGGCTCTCGTCGATGATGCACACC